>JBCBCF010000289.1:0-5071 GCA_038530905.1 Acidobacteriota bacterium | reverse complement strand
GTCGGATCCGTCGACGACGCCGCGGTCGACGCGCGGCCAGATCATCTTCGGTGCCTCGGTGGCCCTGGTCTACGGCCTGCTCCTCCTGACACACACCGTCTTCACCCTCTTCTTCGCGCTCACGATCGTCTGCTTCCTGCACGCCGGCGTGCGGTTGACGCAGGAAGCTCTGCTCCGCCGGCAGGAAGCGACCGAAGGCGCAGGCCGCGTTTCGCTGCCCGAGCCGGCCCTTGGGCTGGCCGGTTCGGCGGGCGCTGCCTTCTCAACTCAGGATGTCGCGCCGCTGCGCGTCAGCGAGCCGGAGACCGACAACGGCTCGATCTGACGCCTCGATTTTTTCTGCTCCCCCTCCCCCTGGGATCGCAGGACCAAGCAGGGCCCCGCGAGCATTCAGCTCGCGGGGCCCTTGTCTTCTCAAGACCACCCCCTGTCCGCTTCGCCCCCGCAACCTCCCGTGACGAGATGTCCGTGACGCCACCCTCTCTCGATCTCGACCACGTCGAGCACCTGTCCTCGGTCGAGCCGCAGCCGTTCTCCGAGAAGCTGACCGAGATCTCGGTCGACGATCACTTCTGGTTCGAGTGGCGATGGCGGGTGGTTGATCGGCTGCTGCGCGATCACGCGCTCCCCGTTGACCGCCCGCTGCGGGCGCTCGAGATCGGCAGCGGCAGCGGTGTTCTCCGTCGCCAGCTCGAGGCGCGCACGGCGTGGACGGTCGACGCGACGGATCTCAACCTCGAGGCGTTGGCGCGCAATCGCAGCCGCCGTGGCGGCCGCACCTTCTTTTACGACGCGCAGGATCGGAATCCTGAGCTGGTCGGCGCCTACGAGGTCGTGCTTCTGTTCGAGGTGCTGGAGCACATTGAGCACACACGTCCCTTCCTCGAGGCGGTGTTCGCGCACCTCGCGCCAGGTGGCTGGTTCGTGCTCGACGTGCCGGCGCTGCAGTTCTTCTTCAGCGTCTACGACCGGGCCGCCGGCCACTTCCGGCGGTACGACAAGCCGATGCTCGGCGCCGAGCTCGAGCCGTTCCCGGCGCTCGATCTGCTCGAGCTGCGCTATTGGGGCTTCTTGCAGCTGCCTCTGCTGGCTGCACGCAATGCCGTCAGCCGCACCACGCGCGATCCGGAAAAGGTCATCGCCCGCGGCTTCGAGGCGCCGCCGGAGCCGCTGCATGCGATGCTCCGCGGCCTCATGCACGTCGATCTGAGGCTGCCGCGCCGGCCGCCGGTCGGCACCTCGCTGCTCATGGTCGCGCGCAAGCGCGAGGCTGCATCGATCGACGACGCGCACCGCGCCGTCGCCTGAATCCGACCGCGGCTCCTCGGGGTGGCCTGGGATCGACGCTCAGCCGCCGGAACGCAAGCGGGGCAGATACCAGGCAGCCGTGCGCGCCAGTCCGTCGTCGAGATCGACCCGGCTCGGTTGCCGTCCGGTGAGGGCGACGAAACGCGAGAGATCCGCACGGCGACGCGGCGGTGAGCCGGCCGTCGGCGACGCCGGCACGAGGCGCACGTCCTTGCCGACCAAGGCGCGCAGCCGCCGCGCCAGATCCAGCATCCGGATCTCCGGCTCCGGCGCACCGACGTTGACCGTTTCGCCGACGGCGGTCGGGCTTTCGGCAAGAGCAAGGACCTGGTCCACCGCGTCGTCAACAAAGCAGAAGGTGCGCGTGTGCTCGGCCGAGTGGATCTCCAGCGTGCCGCCCTCATCGGCCGCCACCATCCGTTCGAGAAGCTGCGGCACGACATGCGCCCGCCCCATGCGAGGCCCGTAGAGGTTGTGCGGGCGCACAACCGTGGTCGGGGCCGGGCTCCAGGCCGACAGCGCCTCACCTGCCAGCTTGGAGAGCGCGTACGAAGTGCGGGGCCGGGCCAGCGGCGCCAACTCGAGCGGCGAGTCCTCGGGCGTCGGGATCGCGAGGCGCCCGCTTTCGAGCGTGCCGGCGTAAACCTCGCTGGTCGAGGCGAAGATGAACCGCGTCAGATCCGTCTGGCGCTCGGCCAAGGTCAGTGCCGTGCGCGTCATCTCGAGGTTGTCGAGAAGCGTCTCGCGCGGCCAGCTCGAAACCCGCTCAACGCCGAGGCGGGCCGCGAGGTGGATCACGACGTCAGCGTCGTCGCCGAGATCCCCCAGGCCGTCCTCGCCCGCCAGGAGATCGACCGTGCGCAGACGCGCGCCGGGCATCGAGGCCACCACGTCGAGATCGGCATCCCGGCGGCCGCGGGAGAAGTCGTCGAGCAGCTCCACCTCGACACCGCGATTGAGCAGACGACGCGCCAGGTGCAGGCCGAGGAAGCCGGCGCCGCCGGTGATCAAGGCTTTCTTCACGGGCTGACGTCCAGCATCGCGCTGGCCTCCGACGGCGGCGCACCACCGGCTCGCTCGCCGAGCTCGACCGAATCGCCGCGCCCCACCGAAACATAGCGATGGCCGGCCTGGCGCAGCGCCCGACGCTGTTCTTCCGTGGCGACACCGCCGGCGTCAAACACGAGCGGCCGAGCCGGGCCGAGCCACGCTCCGAGGTCGAGCGCTCGATACTCAGAATGGCCGACGGCCAATACGACGATGTCGAACTCTGCCGGCGACGGCAGTTGAGAATCGAGGTCGATCCCTAGCTCGCGCCAGTGTCTGACCAACGGATCGTGCGCCACCACCTCCGCGCCGCGCTGGATCGCTGCCCGGGCGAACGGTTCAGACGGCGAGCTGCGTGTGTCGTCGACGCCCGGTCGATAGGCGACGCCGAGGAGCAGCAGCCGGCACCCGGCGAAGGAGAGCGTCGACGGATCGGCGCCCTCGGAGCCCGCGCCCGGCGACAGCCGCGCCCACGCATGCTCCAGCAGCTCAAGCACGCGCTGGGGCATCCTGTGGTTGATCTCGACGGCGCGCCGCGACATCTCGAACGGCGCGTCGACTCCGAGCAGCTCAGAGGCGCCGACGCCAACGAGAAGAGGATCTTTCGGCAAGCAATAGCCACCGACGCCCAGCCCCGGCTGACGGAGATTGGCATGCGTGGGCCGCACGCGAATCGCCTCGACGATCTCGAAGAGATCGAGCCCGGCGCGCTCCGCAAACGCGCT
Organism: Acidobacteriota bacterium; assembly: GCA_038530905.1. Classification (GTDB taxonomy): domain Bacteria; phylum Acidobacteriota; class Thermoanaerobaculia; order Multivoradales; family J023; genus JAUIJL01. The sequence continues at coordinate 1,991 of JBCBCF010000289.1, read as the reverse complement.
CCACTCGTCGACGAAGGCGATGTTGGCAGCGCGGTACGAATTCTCGAGCAGCTTGGCGGTCTCGGAAGCCGTGGTCGAGGGCAACTCAGTGAGGGGATGCTCCGACGTGTCGATGACGGTCTCGAGGAACGCGCGACAGCGCGCCGCCGCTTCCGTCGTGCGTCCGGCGTAGACGCGCCAGAAGCGGACGAGCGATTCGAGATAGCCCGGCCCGGGCATGACCCGCTCGTAAGAATGCGCCAGCAGAATCGAGCCCGGCGCGAGGCCGCGGCGAGCGAGCCCCGCCTCGAGAATCGGCGCCACCACCCGCTCACAGGTGCCGGGCGGCACGGTCGTCTCGACGAGGACGAGAGATCCCGGTCGGAGACGGTCGGCGAGCGTCTCGATGGCGGCCCGGAACGGCGGCCAGCGGACGGTGGTCGCTTCCGAGTCGACGACGTCGAGCGGCACATCGACCACGACGATCTCGGCCCGCGCGTAGGCCGCCGGATCGACGGTCGCCGTAAGGTTGCCTGCGTCATGCGCCAGTTTGATCGCCGCGCTCAGGCCGGCATCGACAGAGCGAAACGGTAGCTCGCCCCGGTCCACGGCCGCTGCCCGCCGGCGTCCCTCCGGCACGTCGAGCTCGACGCCGATCACGTCGAACGCCGGCTCATCCTCCGCGGCGCGGCGCGCGCGAGCCACGGCCGTGGCCATCGCCGCACCGACGAAGCCCAAGCCCTGAACGCAGACGACCAGCCGGGATGAGCCGGCCGGTCGGGAGCGCTGCGAAGAGGTCGCGGCGTCGCTCAAGGCGTGTCGTGCGCGGCGGCCGCCGCCGGCAGGCTCGGGCCGGACGTCGTCGCGTTCGACGAGCGCTGGGGCACGAAGCCGACCTTCGGCGCATCCTTCTCGAGCAGATCGGGCAACGTGTCGCCGTCGCTGTCGCGGAGCGCCTTGAGGTTCGTGCCGTACGCCTCCGCGACGTTCAGCATCTCGTAGGAGTAGAACCGAGCGTCCCCCTCACCCACCCAGCCGCGGTAGATCGGCGAGTTGGCGAACAGCAGCTCGGCGCGGAAGACCTCGGGACCGAGATCGCGGCCAGCGACCATGTAGTGGTCGGAGATCTTGCCGTCGCCGTCGAGATCGGTCGGCAGCGTCTCGGGAATGTAGAGCTGCAGCGTGCGCAGGAAGGCGAGCACCGCCTCGCGATCCTCGACCGGCGCCGTGACATACGCCTGGGTCGACTCTTCGGCCTCCCCACCGTGCCTCCGGATGACGTCGTCGAGAGTCAGGGAGCGACCGTCGTGACCGTAGGGAGGCGTCGCCGCGACGCCCCACAGCGGCGGCGTGCGGAAGAACTGCGACGCGTAGCTGACCCGCTCGTTGCGGTAGGTGTAGTGCCGGAACTTCGGCCCGAGATCGTGGTGCTGCAGGTCGGTGAAGACGTCGCGCACCACGAAGCCACCGCGCTTGGGCACCTCAACCTGGGTGCCGTCGGCGAGCGTCTTCGTCTCGGACAGGCGTACCAGGGTTCCCTCGTAGCGCTGATCGATCGGGTCGTGCGCAACGGCGAGATCGAAGAAGCGTCGATCACCCGGCAGGCCCATCTCCTCGTCCTGCGGCAGAATCTCCCAATCCGCCACGTGGCACGACGTGCACTGCATCTGATCCATCAGCTTCCGGCCGCGGCGGGTCTCGGCGGTCTGGGGCGCCAGCGTCGGTCGCGGGTAGTTGGTCAAGAACCATTCGAAGAGATCGAGCTCGCCGACGCTGATCGTCGGCCGAGCGGTCGGGTCCGGTTCGACGAAGGGATCGTGGGTCAAGAACAGCTCGGTCATGAAGGCGCCAGCGTTCGAGATCTTGCCCCAATTCTTGATCAGGTAGCCCATGCGGGCATTCTTCTCGATCGGGCCGTCCTCGGGCAGGATGCCCATGATGTTGGCGAGCACGCCGCTCGAGAACATGCGCAGCGCCGGGAACATATGGTCGCCTGCGTGGCTGGCGAACAC
>JBCBCF010000288.1:0-5079 GCA_038530905.1 Acidobacteriota bacterium | reverse complement strand
TTGTCGGCGGAGATCAGGTTGAACAACCCGCTGTGTCCGCTCGCCGACGTCGCCGCCTGACCATCTTCGGCCCAGGCCGGCGCGACGCATGCCGCGAGTCCTGCCAGAGCCACGATGATGTTCCTCATGTCTGCTTTCCTCCAGGGGAGCCCCGCCGGGGCTGTCTGAACCGTGATGGCCAAGTTGAAGTCACAAAAGATCCTAGCACCCCCGCCAGTCGACACAAGACGGATCTCAACCCTCGACGCTCAGATCTCGGAAAGGCGTCGGAGCAGCTCGCTCAGCAGCAGCCAGGAGCGCTCGACCGAGGCGATGCGAACCTTCTCCGCTGGCGAGTGCGGCCCGACGATGTCCGGCCCGATCGACACCGCATCGAGCCGCGGGACCTTCTCCACCAGAACCCCGCATTCGAGACCGGCGTGAATGGCCTGCACGGTCGGCTCGGCGTCGAACGCTGTGCGATAAGCCGCCACCGCCTGAGCCACGAGCGGCGAGCCTGGATCGGGAGACCAGCCCGGATAGCCGCGCCGGATTTTGACCGAGGCGCCGGCCAGCCGGGCGAGCGAGATCAACTGTTGCGTCAGCGCGTCGAGCGCTGGATTCGACGACGAGCGGGAGGCGAGCAGCACCGTCGCCGTTGAATCGTCGGTGCGCACGACCGCCGGATTGGTCGACGTCTCCACCAGGCCCGGCATGGCGCGGGACATTGCCTGGACGCCGTATGGCGCCGCATCGAGCAGCCGCAGCCAGGCGTCACGCGACGACGATGTCCAGGGATCCGCGCCCGGTGGCGCACCGAGCAGCTCAAGCGTGAGGTCGACCTTGTCGTCGATGCCAGCAAAGCGCTTCTGAAGTCCCTCCCGATGCGCATGAAGCCACGTCTCGAGAGCTTCAAGCTGCGCGCGACGAATCCACAGGTCGGCTCGGCACTCGCGCGGAATCGCATTGCCTTGGTCCCCACCGGCGAGCGCCACGAGCTCGAGATCGAACTCCCGCTCGAGCGTCGCGATCAGAAGCTGGGCCATCAGATCGATGGCGTTGCCCCGTCCGTCGCCGATCTCCATCCCGCTGTGACCACCGCGCAGACCGCGCACCCAAAGGCGGCGCGCAACCCACGCCTCGCCGTCGTCGGTCAGCGGTCGACGGACCAGCGGTAGCGTCGCTTCGACTGCGCGGGCTCCTGCGCAGCCGATGTAGATCGAGTCGTCTTCCTCGGTGTCGAGATTGATCAAGAGCCGACCGCGCAGCAAACCACCGTCGAAAGCCATGGCGCCTTCGAGGCCGGTCTCCTCGGCGAGGGTGAGCAGCAGCTCGAGTGGCCCGTGCACCACCTCAGGATCGGTCGCCGCGGCCATCGCCATCGCCACGCCGACACCGTTGTCGGCGCCGAGCGTCGTGCCGCGGGCCTGCACCCAGCCGTCCACAACCTCCACCTCGAGCGGGTCGGTGGCGAAGTCGTGCGCCACGCCGTGGTTCTTTTCGCCGACCATGTCGAGATGTCCCTGCAGCACGACGATCGGAGCATCCGGCGCCGCGCCCGCACGCGCCGGCACGTCGACGATCAGGTTGCCGAAGGCGTCGGCGCGGACGCCAAAGTCGTGGCGGTCGGCCCACGCTCGCACCCAGGCGACGGCTTGTTCTTCACGGTGCGACGGACGTGGAATGGCACAGAGTTGATCGAAGAGAGTCCAGACGGAACGCGGTTCGAGCGAGGCGAGAGCAGACATCACGGCAGATCCTCGGAGGTTGGGACAGGCAGCGGCAACATCGGACGGCCGGCTGTCTGCTAGCTTCCCGCCATGTCGACGCAAACTCAAGACGCGGCCGAGTCGTCCGAGGTTGGCGAGCTGGTGGCGATCTGGATCAAGCCGGTCCATCGCGGCCCGATGCTGCCGCGCCAGAGCGCACAGCTGACCAACGGCGGTCTCGAAGGCAATGTGCATCGCCGCGGCCGCCGGCGGCTGACCCTTCTCGACGCCGACGCCTGGGCGCGCGCCGAGGCCGACCTCGGCCAGACGGTCGACCCCGTGAACCGCCGCGCCAACCTGATGCTGCGAGGCCTTGATCTCGAGGGCAGCCGCGGTCGGGTTCTCTGCCTCGGCACCTGCCGCATCGAAATCCTCGGCGAGACCCGGCCCTGCCGGCTGATGGACGACGCAGCACCCGGTCTCGAGCGGGCGCTCGGCCCGGAGTGGCGCGGCGGCGTCTTCGGCCGCGCTCTCGACGACGGCGAGATCGCGCTCGGCGATCCCGCCGCCTTCGTTGCGGGTCAGGCGCGGCTGCGCGGGTCGGTCAGGGATTGAAGAGGCCCAGCAGACTCCACGAGCACTCGTATTTGAAGAGCTGTCCGCCACAGCGTCGGCAGTCGATCTCCGCAAGCGCAGGCACGCACTCCTCCGAATGCCTGCCGTCGCAGTGCGTGATGCAGGCGGTTTTCCCGCGCAGCGCCGGTAGATTCGGGTTTGGGCTCGGGTTGGGGATCGTGCAAGAGCGGGAGCGGAAGTCTTCGTTGACCGAGAAGTCCCGGTCGTCGTCGAATGGATTGCACACGTCCGCCCGGTCGGGGACTTCCAGGCTGCAGGCAAAGGCCGGCCGCCCGTCGAGCTCACCCGGACACGCCGTGCACGACACCACTTCGTCGTTGTCGCGGCACACCCGCCGTGCCTCGCCGTCGCAGGTCGTCAGGCAGACGCTGCGCTGACCGGGTCGACAGATCGCCGGCGTCATGTCTTCGTTCAGCTCGCCGTCCCCGTCATCGTCAAACGGATTGCAGGTGTCGGGAGCCGGGCAGTCGAGATCGCAAGTCACCGAACCGTCGCCGCCGGCCGGCGCCGGCTGACAGAACTCGCTGCCGGCGCGGCAGGTGTCGAAAGCCGGCAGCTGGCACAGGCTTCGGCCGTCTTTGCACATGGTGTGACCGGCTAGATTTCCCGGCGCTGTGCAGGCGGCGCTGATGAAGTCCTCGAAACGGAATCCGTCACCATCGAAATCGTTTGCACCGCATTCCTCTGTGCAGCCGGGCAGGCGCTCGCAGCGATCGTCGAAGCAGGAGTCGAGACGATCGGCGGCGACGCAGCCCTCGCCTGACGTCCCGTCGGGACCGTGCGTCTCGTCGATCTCACCGTCGCAGTCGTCGTCCAGGCCGTTGCCGCAGATCTCGCCACAGGCAGGCTGCGTGTCGTCGCAGGTCGGCCCGTTGGCACCACAGACCAGCCGGCGCACGCATTGAGCCGGCGCGTCGGCCTGGGTGTACGGGCCGAAGACCTGGCAGATCGGGGGTTCGAAGCCCTCGTCGATCACCCCGTCGCAATCATCGTCGACGCAGTTGTAGACCTCTTCGTCGCGCGCGCCGTCGCAGCGATAACCACCGAGGTCCGGATCGCAGACTCTCGGCCAGGGACCGCAGGCATCGCTCGGGCAGGGGAACGGCGGCAGATTCGGATCGTTGAATGGAAAGGGCCCTTCGTCGACCTCGCCGTCGCAATCGTTGTCGAGGCCGTCGCAGACTTCTTCGCGTGCCACGCGATCGCAGAGAGCGTCGAGCACCGCCCGCAGCTCCGCCGCGCTCTCGGCCGGATAGAAGCTGGGATCCCCCGCGCGCGGGGCGCCGCCCGCCTCCGCGATCAACTCGAGCGTGTCTCGGGCCTCACCCCTCAGCTGGAAGCCGACTGCGTACGTCACCACCCCGGCACGGGCCAAGTCGGCGGCAGCGCGCGCAGCGTCCACGGGCTGTGCGCAACTCTCGTCACCGTCCGTGATGAGGATCACAGAGGGCAGCACCGCCGGATCGTCGAGATCATCGCCAAATGCCGCTGGGACCCCGTCGAGAGTTGCCGCGATCGGCGTGCGGCCACCCGGCGCCATGGTTGCGATCGCGGTCTCGAGGTCGGCGGCAACCGCGCCGAAGGGCGACGTGACCGTTCCCGCCGCACAATTGCCGTCGGCGGCGAACGGCATCAGGGCGAACTCGACCTGCGGACAGCTGACGGTCGTCAGGTCGCGCAGTAGATCCTGCGCCACCTCGAGCCGCGTCGGCCCGTTCGGCTCGACCGCGGCAGTCATGCTGCCGGATCGATCGACGACCAGCAGCACCTTCGAGCGGACTTCGTTGGGACACTCGTCCTGCGCGCGCGCATCGGCCCCGAGAACAAGGCAACAGACGAGCGCCAGCCAGGCGATCGGGACATGGACGATCGGACGGGACAACGACCTCATGGCAACTCCTCCAAAGAATCAAATCGATAGATTTGACGGAGGAACGATCGGTTGCCGAGACCGGCTCAACCCGACATCACCACAGCGCCCGTGGAAGACTCACAGATCGCCCGCGGAGGACCTCATCGATCGAACGATCGGGGCGATGGGAATTGCGGCGCGGGCCGCGGGGCCAAAAAGGGACGGCGCAGGCGCTCAGTCAATCGGCTTGCCAAAAAGCGTCGGCGCGCAGGCGAAGACTTCGCTGCCGTCGCCGCAGGCGCGACAGGAGACTTCGGCGGCCGCCGGCACGCAACGTTCGTCGCTTTGACCGTCGCAATCCGACACGCAGACGAGCTTGCCCCGGAGCTGAAAAAGAGGATGCGGGCTGCGCGGCAGGTCGCAGTCGGCTTCGACGTGATCCTCGTTGACCGTCAAGTCGCGATCGTCGTCCACGGCGTTGCACAGATCGGGGTGCTCCACCTCGGTGACTCCGCAGGCGAAGGTGGCAACGTCGCCGTCGCCGTCGCCGTCACCGCCAGCGCACGCGGCGCAGCTCGATTCAGCCTCGGCGCTTCGGCAGACCGCGCGGCTCGTCCCGTCGCAGCTCGACAGGCACACCGTGCGCTCACCAGGCGGGCAATCGAGCGACTCGACATCCTCGTTCAGCTCGCCGTCGCCATCGTCGTCGATCAGGTTGCAGACATCCCGAGCCGGCTCGCTCGCCGGTTCCGCCTGAGCTGACCAACCGGCGACGGCAAGCAACAGCGGAATCGTCAGGCTGACGATCGCCAGACGGCGCAGGGCGGCAGGGAGACTCAGCAGCCTCAAAGAAAAAGCGTCGGTCGAGACAGCTGGCATCGAGAGCCTCCAGAGCGTCAGACG
>JBCBCF010000287.1:0-5105 GCA_038530905.1 Acidobacteriota bacterium | reverse complement strand
CCTCCGCCACCGGCACCTGCTCGAGCAGGCCGACCAAACCGTCGCAATGATCGAGATCGGGATGCGTCAAGACCATCGCATCGAGTCGGGCGACACCCAGCTCCGCGAGCGCCGGCGCCACCACCCGCGCCGCGATGTCGCCCCGGCGCCAACCGCCACCGTCGACCAGGAGAGCCCGCCGACCGTCGCGGATCAGGATCGCCTCACCCTGTCCGACATCGAGCAGGACCAGGCTCGGCGGCACGGACGGCGGCGGCCCGCCGAAGAGCAGAAGCGCCGCGGCAAGGAGCGCCAGCCGAAGGCGCGGCGAACCGACGAAGGCCAGGCAGATTACGATGGCAGCGAGCAGTCCGACGGCGAGCGACGGCTCGACGGTCAGGCGTCTCGGCCAGTTGGCCGGCAGGCCGGCGAGGGCGTCGAGAGCGCTGCCGCAGACGTCGAGCCCGCGCCAACACGAGCGGCCAAGCATCGAATCGCCGGCCAGCGCCCAGCCGAACGCCAGCGACAGCGCGACGATCAGCCACGGAACCGCCGCGAGATCCAGCATCGGCGCCCACAGATGGATGCCGCCGTCCAGCGGCACGAGGAGCGGCGTGGTCGCCAGCTGCGCCGCGATCGACGCCGCCGCCGGGCGACGGAGAGCCTGCGGCAGCGCGCTGAGTCGGCAGGCGAGCGGCTCGGTGGCGATCAGGATGGCAGACGTCGCGAGGACGCTGAGTCGGAACCCCAACTCGCCGACCATCGCCGGTCGCCAGGCGAGCAGGCCAACCACCGCCAGGATTAGGAGATCGACGCCGGCCGAGGCGCGGCGCAGCGAATGGGCGGCGAGTGCGGCTGAGGCCATCGCCCCTGCTCGCAGCACTGAAGGCTTTGGGCCCACAAGCAAGCAGTAGAGACCGATGGCCGCCGCCATGGCGACGGGCCGGAGCGCGTGCCAGGTCGGTGGCAACGGCGCCAGCGTCAGGCCGACCAGCAGTGCGGCCAGGCCGATGTGGAGCCCCGACACCGCCAGCAGATGCGTTGCCCCCCATCCGTCCACCGTTCGGCTCCATCGCTTGGGCAGGCGCGAGCGGTCACCGAGGAGGAGTGCACGCACCAAGCTCGACGTCCGCGGTGCCTCCACGGCCGCTTCGAGACGGCGCTCCAGGCCCGACCGAAGGGCGCTCGCCCACCGGCCGGCGGCGGGCGCCTCGGCAACCACATCGACCAGGCGCCAGCTCCCGATCCGCAGCACGAGTGGCGGCGCCGGCAGCGACAGCGGATTCGCCGGCGGCCTGGGGCGACCTGCCCAGCCGCGCAGCCGGAGAACAGCGCCGGGTGCTGGCCTGGCCAGCAGCGGAGCTCCAGCCCCCGGGATCGCATCGAAGTCGGCGGCCGGAAGGCTGAGCCAGGCGATCCCGCGCAGGGGCCGAACGGTTGAAGGTCGTCCGTATCTGGCGATTGACCGCAAGCCGACGACCACGCGCGGCGCGTCCGCCGCTCCCTCCACATGCCCGAGGACGACGACGGTCGCGACGATCGGATGAGCCGGCGCGTCGGCATCGCGCTCGACGGCCACATCAAGTCGCACGGTCGCCCAGGCCAGGCCGACGAAGGCGGGCAGAACCCAGCGGCGCGCCGACGGCGGAGCGGCCAGCGCCGTGGCCATGCCGATCGCCAGCAGCGCGGCCGACGGAGAATGGCGAAAGGCGAGGGCGGCAGATGATCCGAGCACCAGGCCGATCGCCCACGGCAGGAGCGGCGTGTCTCTGAACTTCATGCCCGGGTAGACGCGAGACGGCGCGCCGTTCGCCGGTCGGCGGCTTCTCTTGGAGGGCTGGTACGCTGCGCTCCTCGTGCGCGGCCGCCTGAAGCGAATTCTCGACGCCCTCGGCCTTCTGCCGGCCGCCCGCAGCGGAGCGGAGCGGCTGCGCGCCCTCTCGCCGGCCCGTCGCGCCAAAGCCCGCCGGCGTCGCGCCCGCCGACTCCGCGCCGAGGCCCTCTACGCCGAGTTCCTCGGGCCGGACGACCTATGTTTCGACATCGGTGCCAACGTCGGCGCGCGCGTCGAGATCTTCCGCGCGCTCGGAGCGCGCGTCATCGCCGCCGAACCCGACACGCGCTGCCTCGAGATCCTCCACCGGCGGTTCGACGGCGATCCGCAGGTGGTGCTGGTCTCCGCCGGGCTAGGTGCGGCCGAAGGCGAAGCCGAGTTCTTCGTTTCGAGCGATCGAGAGACGTCGTCGATGTCGGCGGAGTGGATTGCGGCGGTCCGCGAGCGCCTGAGCGAGTTCACCTGGGCCGAGCGCCGGACGGTGAAGATCACGACCCTCGACGCCCTCGTCGCGCAGCATGGCCGGCCGGCGTTCTGCAAGATCGACGTCGAAGGGTTCGAGCTCGAGGTGCTGCGAGGCCTCTCGACCGCCCTCCCCTGCCTGTCGTTCGAGTACACGCCCGAGCGCCTCGATCCGGCCCTCGAGGCACTCGACCGACTCTCCTCGCTCGGCGACTACGTCTTCAGCTTCTCGCGCGAGGTCGATTTCGTGCTCGACGGGGGCTGGGTCGATGCGGCGACGCTCGCCCGACGCCTGCGCGGCGAACGCGACTCAGGGCGCTCCGGCGACGTCTACGCTCGGCGCATCGCGTCCGGCCGTAGCTGACCCGGCCGCCACCGTCGGTCGGGGCGCGGGCCCGTTCAGTCGGAGATCGGTCGCGCGTCGGGAGAGAAAAGCGACAGAAGCGGCAGGTCGAAATGGCGGCGTACGGCGTCGTCGAGAAGACGAGCGCGGGTTCGCTCGAGCTGCTCCGCCTCGACCCGCCCACGGAGACGGCGGATGACCGCGTCGAGGCGATCGTCGATCGCCGCTCTCGCCGCGTCGTCGAGACGCACGGCGGCCGCCTCGAGCAGGCGTCGGTCGATCGCAGCCAGCCGGCTCTCGAGTGCTTCGTCATCGACGCTGTCCTGCTTCAGCGCCGCAACCTCGGCGGCGAGGCCCGCGTGCGCCGCGGGGACCGCGGCCTGCAGCCGGTCGAGCGCAGCGGTCGGGTCGAACGCAGCCGGCTTTGGAGCCGCGGCGGCCGGCGCCGCCAGCTCCGCGCGCCGCCGCCAGGCGGCGCGGACCGGCCGGTTGTAATACGCCAGACGCCGCGCCGGGTCGTCCTCGCGAGTCTCTCGGGCGTCGATGGTCTCGTCGATCGCCTCGATGGCCACATCGAGCGGCACCCCGTCGGCGCGCCATCCGCGGGCGATGCGAAAATCGTCGGGCGAGAGCTGGAGTGGCGCGCCTCGCCGCGCGATGAAGTGACGCTCGAGGGCTCGGAAGTAGTCGAGATCCTCGGAGCCTTCAAACGGCGCTGCCATGGTGGCTCCGGCAGGATCAGCGACGCCGACCGCCGCGCCGGTTGTGCTCATACACCATGCGCAGACCAACCAGGGTCAGGCGCTCGTCGACGTGCCGGATGTGGCGAGACGCCGCAGCGATCAGGCCCGCGGCTCGGCCGGTGGCAACGACCTCTTCCAATCCTTCGACCTCGCCGATCAATCGTTCGACGATGCCGTCGACGAGCGCGAGATAGCCATAGAAGATGCCGGACTGCATCGAGGCCACCGTGTTGCGACCGATCAGCTCGCGCGGGCGCTCGAGATGGACCGGCGAGAGCTTCGAGGCGTGGGAAAAGAGAGCCTGTGCCGAGATATCGAGGCCGGGGGCGATGACGCCGCCTACGAAATCTCCGGCAGCGTCGACGACGTCGAACGTCGTCGCGGTGCCCAGGTCGACGACGAGGACCGGCGCTCCGTACGCGGCGCGCGCGGCGACGGCGTTGACCAAGCGATCCGCTCCCAGCTCGGCGGGATGGTCGGTGCGGATGCGCAGGCCCGTGCGCACGCCGGCTTCGACGAATTGGGCCCGGCAGCCGAAATAGTCGGCGGCCAGCGCCTCGAAGGTCGAGCGCAGGGACGGTACGACCGACGCGGCAAAGAACGCTTCGGTCCGACGTGGTTCCAGACCCAGTCGATCGAGGAGCGGCAGCAGCTGGGCGCCGTATTCGTCGGCCGTCCGCGCTGGGTCGGTCGCCACCCGCACGTGGTGGCGCAGCTCGTCGTGCGCCAGGACGCCGAAGACGATCTCGTCGTTGCCGGCGTCGACCAGGAGCACCTGGCCGCCCGCCGCACGCTCAGGCATCGAGACGTCCGGCGGAGAGCAGGCGCTCCTCTCCGTCGACGTCAAGGCGCAAGAAGCCGCGCGCGTCGACGCCCAGGAAGGTGCCCTCGATCCGTCCGCCGTTGCCGTCGCGCACCGACAGCCGATCGCCGGCGCGGTGTGCCGACAGCCGGCGGTAGTCGGCAAGCACCTGCGCCGCGTCGGGGGTCGAGCGCAAGCGCGCGTCGACAGCGTCCCGCAGGCGCAGCGCCCAGCTCGCCAGATCACCCTCGACGGCCAGCGCCTCGAGCGACGTCGGCCGCGGCGCAGCAAGCTGCTCCAGTGGGCCCGAGTGGTTGATGCCAAAACTAACCACGGCGGCCGTGTCGCCGTTGGCGCGACTGACCGCGTCGATCAGCAGACCGCCGAGCTTGACGTCGCCGGCGACCAGGTCGTTCGGCCACGCCAGCCGCACCGGCTGCCTGGGCGACGCGCTCTCGATGGCGTCCACCAAGGTCGCGCCGACGATCAGCGGCAGGAGCTGGAGACTTCCACGGGACAGGGTGCGGACCAGCGTGAGGTAGATCCCGCAGCCCGGAGGACTCGACCACCGTCGGTTGTCGCGACCACGACCGGCGGTCTGCTCCCAGGCGACGAGATCGACAGCGGCGACCGGCGGGCTCTCGGGTTCCTCTCCCGCCTCGTCGATCAGCCGGCGGCCGAGCGTATGCGTCGAGCCGACCGTGGCCACCACGGCCATCGCCAGGGCGGGATCGCGCTCGGCGAGGAGGCGCTGAGAAAAGTCTCGAAATTCCATCGCGGACCGCGAGGGATCACGACTCGAGCTGACTCTCGAGCTCGCGAATGCGCTCTCGGATCACGACCTCTGCGAGATCCGGAACGACCTCCCAGGCCACCTCGCGCAAGGTGCTGTCGGCGATGTCGATCTCGTCGCCTGGGAGCAGACCGCCGGTCGTGGTCGCG
>JBCBCF010000286.1:0-5192 GCA_038530905.1 Acidobacteriota bacterium | reverse complement strand
TGACGCTGACCGTGGCCCGCCCGTTGTCGTTGACCGCGGGCGCCAACTCCAGCGTTGGTCTCGGGCTCCGGCTCGATGACCTGGCGCGCCAACGCATCGCGTTCGTCGACGACCCGGACATCATGAGCCGCGACGTCAGTCTGACGTGCGAACGCTGCCCGATCGCGGATTGCGACGTCCGCGCCGGGGAGCCGACGGTCCGAGAGGCTGCCGAGCACCAGGCCCGCCGCCTCGCCGCCGTCGGCGCGCTGGCCGCCGAGCTGCAGGCTGACGCCAACTAGAGGACGGCGCCTTCAGTCGTCGGCGAGGCCGACGGCGGCAGCGTCGCGATCGCTGAGGAAGCCGCCGTCAGAGCGCTCGCGCACGGTCGGATCTCGGCGCCAAGAGCGCTCGCAGCGAGGTTGGTCTCGCAGATCGACGACGGTCGGCGCAGCCTCCTCCGAGAGCAGCCGGACGCGAGACACACCGTAGAGGTCGACCAGCTCGTCGGCGTAGCGAGCCAGCACGCCGTCCGTGTCGGCGACCTCGACGCCAACGTCCAGCGGATTCTCAAGCCCGCGCTCCTTCGCGGCTTCGAGGGCCTTGTCGATCGCCTCGCCGGTCGCCATCACCGCTGCCCAGCCCTCGACGTCGATCGCGGGCGCTTCGACCTCGGGGAAGGTGCCGAGGTGAATGGAATCGACATCGGGCCCGTGGAGCGCCCGCCAGGCTTCCTCGGCGGTATGCGGCAGAAACGGTGCGAGCAGATGGGCGAGGAGCTCCGCCAGCCGGCGGAGGGTGTGCTGTGCGGCGCGGCGGCGCGTCGAATCGGGGGGATCGCAATAGAGCCGATCTTTCACCGCGTCGAGGTACACGGCCGACAGCTCGTCGTTGCAGAAGTCGAAGAGGAGCAGGTGGGCCTGCCGGTATTGATAGGTCTCGTAGGCCTCCAGGACCCGGGCACGCAGCTCGGCGGCCCGCCAAAGAATCCAGGCGTCGAGCGAAGTCGAGGTGGGTGCCATGGGGTCTCCCGCCTCGGCCGGCGAGTCGGAGAGGTTGGCGAGCAGAAAGCGCAGGGTGTTGCGGACCTTGCGGTAGGACTCGCCGGCCAGCTCGAAGAAGCTGCGGTCCACCTTGATGTCTTTGTCGAAGGCCAGCGAGCTGACCCACCACCGGAGGACGTCGGCACCGTGATCGGCAAGCAGATCCTCGACCTCCAGGGTGTTGCCGAGCGACTTCGACATCTTCTCCCCGTTCTTGTCGACGATGAAGCCGTGGGTGAGGAGGGTGCGATACGGCGGCTCGCCGGTGGCGCCCAGCGCCGGCAGGAGCGAGAGCTGGAACCAGCCGCGATGCTGATCCGAACCCTCGAGGTAGAGGTCGATCGGATAGCCGATGTTGCGCCGGCGCATCACCGCGTTCCAGGACGAGCCTGACTCCAGCCAGACGTCGAAGATGTCGTACATCTTGAGCAGCGACGTGACGTCCAGATCGTCGGGTGCGTCGGGATCGGCGGTCGGGTCGTAGGTCGCCAGCAGGTCGGCGGGCTCCTTCTCGAACCAGGCGTCGGAGCCGTGGTTCTCGAAGGCGGCAGCGACGGCGCGGACCGAGGCCGTCGTCAGCAGCACGCCGCCGTCGGGTCGGCGAAACGCCGGGATCGGCAGGCCCCAGGCGCGCTGGCGCGAGATGCACCAATCGGGCCGGGCCTCGATCATGCCGAGGAGGCGTTTGCGTCCCCAGCCGGGGACGAACTGCACGGTTTCCTCGGCTGCGCGGGTCGCTTGCTCGCGCAGCGAGGTGCCGTCGCGCCGCATCGGGCGATCGACGGCGATGAACCATTGCTCCGTGCCGCGGAAGATCACCGGCGTCTTCGATCGCCAGTCGTGGGGATAGGAATGCACGAACTCGAACGCGTGCACCAGGTGGCCACTCGCCCGAAGATGCTCGATGATCCGCGGGTTGGCGTCCCACACCGACAGGCCGTGCAGCCAGTCGGGCACCGAGGTGTCGTACGTGCCATCGTCGAGCACCGGGCTATAGGGGGCGATGCCCTCGCGCTGACCTGTCTCGAAGTCGTCCTGTCCGTGGCCGGGTGCCGTGTGGACGAGGCCCGTACCGTCTTCCAGGGTCACATAGTCGGCGAAGACGACGCGCCCTCGACCGTGATCGTCGTGGTCGTCGGCGACGAATGGATGGAGATATTCGAGGCCGTCGAGCGCCTCGCCGCGAGCGGTGGCCAAGACCTCCGTCTCGACGCCCGCCAGCTCGGCGACCTTCGCCAGCAGCTCGACGGCGACGACGTGCACGTCGCGCCCGGAACGATCGCCGCCGGCGAGGCGGACTAGCGCGTAGTCGAAGTCCTCGCGGACGGCAATGAGCCGATTGGCCGGCAAGGTCCATGGCGTGGTGGTCCAGATCATCAGCGCCGGTGCGCGACCCAGGTCGGCAGTCGCGACGCCGAAGGCGGCGGCGAGAGCGTTGGGGTCGGCGACTTCGAAGCCGACGTAGATCGACGGATCCTGACGGTCGCGATATTCGAGCTCGGCCTCAGCGAGAGCGGTGCGGTTGGCGATCGACCAATGGACCGGCTTGAGCGCGCGATACACCAGCCCTTGCTCGACGAGCGAGGCGAAGACCTCGAGCACCGCCGCTTCGTAGCCCGGCCGCATCGTCAGGTAAGGGTCGTCGTAGGTACCGAAAGTCAGCAGCCGCTGCATCTGCTCGGCCTGCAGCTTCTTGAACTTCTCGGCGTAGTTCTGGCATGCCCGGCGGATCGCCATGCGGCGGATATTGGGCTCGAGCGCATCGAGCTTGGCCATCTTGCCCGACGCCACCAGCTCGTTCATGACTTTGTGCTCGATCGGAAGACCGTGGCAGTCCCAGCCCGGCACGAAATGGCAGCGCTTGCCGGCCATGTTGCGCGTGCGCACGACGAAGTCCTTGAGCACCTTGTTGAGAAGGTGGCCGACGTGGATCGAACCGTTGGCGAACGGTGGTCCGTCGTGGAACACGAACGGCGTCGCCTCCGCGCGCTTCTCAAGCAGCCGATCGTAGAGCCGGATGCGGTCCCAGGCCTTGCGAGTCTGCGGCTCGTTCTGCGCCAGGTTCGCTCGCATAGGGAACGAGGTCTTCGGCAGGTTCAGCGTCTTTTTGTAGCGCTTCTTGCGGGCGTTAGCGTCGGGGCGTGCGGAATCGCTCATCGCAATCTCTCTCGTCGTGTCTGGGCCCGGGCCCGCGGGGCGGCGCCGCGTGCACAGACGCGAACGGCCTCGCGATACGCGAGGCCGTCGAATCGATAAACCGGTCCTCGCGCTCAGCCGAAGCTGAAAATCGCCGCGATGGCGATCAGGCGCGAGGCGATCCGGGAGCTGCTCATTTTCAGATCTTAAGCGATCGCAGATCGACGGTCGACCCCGCAGCGAGCGGTGGGGGAGGCTGGCCAACGGTTCCTTGGAGTCGCATCAGGGGTTCTGTGCAGTTGGCAGACCAGAGCGTTCCTTCTATGATTCTGGCCACGAATCCGCCGGTCGGGGCCGATCGCGTTGCCAGCGAGCGGACCTCGCGGTCACACCTCGCCGAGGCATCGCCAACGGGGTGGCTGGCCGACCTCATGTGGCGCCGGGCTCGAGAAACCTTCGCATCATCCGATGAACGTCATTCGATTGGGTCGCACCGGCGTCGAGATTCCGACGGTCGGCCTTGGAAGCTGGTCCTTCGGCGGACCGAACGTGGTGCAGGGTCGCCCGGTCGGCTGGTACGGCGCCGACGAGGCCGAGGCCCGCCGAACGATGGCGCGTGCCTGGCGCTTTGGCATGACGCATTGGGACACGGCCGACGTGTACGGTGACGGTCGCTCGGAGAAGTTGATCGGTTCGATGTGGACCGAGATCGCGCGCGATCAGATTTTTCTCGCGTCGAAGGTCGGCTGGGATCCCGGCAACCACAGCCACTTCTACCACCCGGCGCAGATGCGTCGACAGCTCGAGCGATCGCTGCGCAACCTCGCGACGGATCACCTCGATCTCTACTACCTGCATCACTGCGACTTCGGGCCGAACGACGAGCATCTCGAGGACGCGCTGGCGCTGATGCGCACGTTCCGCGACGAAGGCAAGGTCCGGTTCGTCGGCCTGTCGGATTGGAAGAGCGAGAACATCCTGCGGCTGCTCGACGCAGTCGATCCGGATGTCGTTCAGTGCTATCGCAATGTCGTCGACGACGACTATGCGTCGAGCGGCCTGCGCGCGGCGGTCGAAGAGCGCGATCTCGGCGTGATCTTCTTTTCGCCGCTCAAGCATTCACTCCTGCTCGGGATCTTCGAAGGCCCGGTGACCTTCGGCGAAGGGGACCATCGCGCCGGCCTGCCGGAGTTTCGTGACTACGGCCTGATCACCCGCCTGCGGGCCTGCCGTCGGGAGATCGAGCGGCGGTTCGCCGGGGTCGAAGAGCCGATGCTGCACGCGCTGATCGGAGCGCTCTTGACCGACGCGCCGACCGGGGCGACGCTCATCGGCCAGCGTCTCTCTCGCCATGCCGACGCGGCGGCGAAGGTTGGAGAGCCGCTCGCCGAAGACGATGCGGAGTGGGTCCGCCGGCTGTTTCAGGAGAACGGCCGCCTGACGCGAGCCTCCTGGAAGGCCGGCTACAACACCTCGACGGGCTGACGTCCCGCGTCCGACCTCGACCAGCTGAGGTCCACGATCTGGGCCGGCGGGTCCCCAACCTCGACGCGTCGGCACGCGTAGTAGGAGCGTGAGCACGTCGACACCCGCCTCTGCACCTCTCGAAACCGACCGCGATCCGCTCCGCGCTTTGGGCGTCGAGCTGCCCGACCTCGTGCGCCTCAGTGCCGGCGATCTGCCGCCGGGGGCCCGGGCGCTCCTGGCGCACGATCGCGACATGACCTCGACCCTCGAGGCGCATCACGGCGAGTCGATCGATCTGCGACCGATCGTTCATCGCCAGGTCGGCTCCGTGCTCGAGCGTGAGGTGGTTCTGGTCGGGCGTCGCACGTCGAGAGCCTTCGAGTACGGAGCGATCCGCATCCATCTCGACGCGTTCGAGCGGCCGGCGATCGACGACATCTTGGCCGGCGAACAGCCGCTCGGCGCGCTGCTGGCGATCCACCAGGTCGACTATTCCAGCGCGCCATTCGGCTTCTTCGGCGTCGGTTCGACGCCGCGCATCGACTCGGCGCTCGGGCTCCAGGCGCC
>JBCBCF010000285.1:0-5230 GCA_038530905.1 Acidobacteriota bacterium | reverse complement strand
CACGATGGAGCTGTTGGTCGCCGTTGCCCGCTCGCTGCGCGAGGAGCACGACTTCAACGGCTACATTCATCTGAAGGCGGTACCTGGCGCGTCTGAAGAGCTGGTCGCCGAGGCCGGGCGCTGGGCGGACCGGCTGTCGGCCAACATCGAGCTGCCGTCGCAGGACGACCTCGACCTGCTGGCTCCCGAGAAGAAGCTCGGCGTGATCGAGACGACGATGCGCCAGATTCGCGTTCGGCGCGACGAAGCGCGGGCCGCGCGACAGCCGCGTCGAAGAGGTGCGTCCACGCCGACCCGGGGCCGCCTCCCACGCTTCGCGCCAGCCGGCCAGTCGACGCAGATGGTGGTCGGCGCGACGACCACCGGCGACGCCTCGATCTTGCGCACCGCGGCCCACCTCTACGGTACCCATCGCCTCAAGCGGATCTATTACTCAGCCTTCAGCCCGATCCCTCACGGCGACGCGCGGCTTCCGGGTCAGTCGCCGCCACTCGTGCGCGAGCACCGCCTTTACCAGGCGGATTGGTTGATGCGCTTTTATGGCTTCGAAGCCCACGAGCTGGCCGATGACCGACGACCCGATCTCGACCTCGAGATCGATCCCAAGACGGCCTGGGCCCTCGCACATCGCGACTTCTTCCCGGTTGACGTCAATCGCGCCTCGAGAGCCGCTCTGCTGCGGGTCCCCGGCATCGGGGTGCGCAACGCCCAGCGCATTGTGCACATCCGGAGGTGGCATCGCCTGACGGTCGACGATCTGCGTCGCCTGCGGGTCGCGGTGCGGCGGGCTCTGCCATTCGTCTTGACGGCGGATCGCAATCCGGACGTCTGGCGCCTCGACGAAGAGCGACTGCGCGAACGCCTCCGACCGCCGCGCCGACAGCTCGGCCTCTTCGATGCTCCTGAGCCAGACAACGCTCAGACGGCGGCCGCCTCGATGCCCAAGCTCTACGGACCGAGCGGTGACCCCCTCGTCTCCGATCGTGCGGACGACCTACTGTCCGTTCGTTCCGGAGAGCTGTGAGCAGCGCGAGGAGCGAGCGATCCTCGCTTGATCCAGACGAGGCGGCCGGTTTCGCGCCAACGTTCGACGCCTGGCGCGCCGTCGCCCGCGATCTCTTGATGCGCGGCGTTGCCCCAGACAGCGCGGATTTCCGAATCGACGGCCAGCCGTCGCAGGCGACGCTGCCCGGCCTTGGATCAAGCCTCGGGGGTGGCCCTCGGCAGGCGACCGACGCCGCGCGCATTCGCGTGCAGGAGTCCTTCGTCGCACGTGGAACGATCGCCGCCTGCCATCGAGATCCCGAACGGTGGCGTCTGTTCTACCGGCTGCTCTGGCGGCTGCACCACGGCGAGCGCGCGCTGATGCGGTTGTCGATCGACCCGGACGTCCACCGCCTCGAAGAGATGGTCAAGGCCGTGCGCCGCGACTGTCACAAGATGAAGGCGTTCGTTCGCTTCCGCCGCGTCGAACGCGACGACCAGACCTGGTACATCGCCTGGCATCGACCGGACCACTTCATCGTCGAGCGGACGGCGCCGTTCTTTGTGGAGCGCTTCAGCGATCAGCGCTGGACCATTCTCACCCCCGACGCCTCAGTCTCGTGGGATTTGAAACGCCTGCGCGTCGGTCCGGGTGCGGCGCGCGACGCGGCGCCGAACGCCGACCGTCTTGAGGATCTCTGGCGCACTTACTACGCCTCGATCTTCAATCCGGCGCGCGTCAAGGTGCGGGCGATGAAAGCCGAGATGCCCGTGCGCCATTGGGCCACGCTGCCCGAGACGCGATTGATTCCGGAGCTGCTGCTGGACGCGCCGCGGCGGGCTGCCGAGATGGTGAGCGCTCCCGGCCGCCCAACGGCGCGTTCGGTGATGCCGTGGCGGGCCGACGGCGAGGCGCCTTCGCCCCCGACGGTGGCAGCGGTCGCGGACGCTCTGCAGAGCTGTCGCGCCTGTGCTCTCTGCGAGACCGGGCGTCCTGCGATCGCCGGCGAAGGACCAGCCGATGCCCACATCGTGCTCGTCGGCGAGCAGCCGGGAGATGTCGAGGATCGACAGGGGCGGCCCTTCGTCGGCCCCGCGGGAAAGGTGCTCGATGACGCTCTCAAGCGCGCCGGCCTGCAGCGTCAAAAGATCTACCTGACCAACACGGTCAAGCACTTCAAATTCGAACGCCGCGGCAGCCGCCGCATCCACCGCTCGCCCGGTCAGATCGAGGTGTCGGCCTGCCTGCCGTGGGTGCAGGAGGAACTCGCGGTCATCCAGCCGCAGGTGGTCGTCTGCCTAGGAGCCACGGCGGCTCGGGCGCTTATCGGCGGCCATGTGCGCCTGCGCCGCGACCGAGGTCGACCGGTGGCGACGGGTGCCACCTTCATCACGCTACCGACCTACCACCCGTCGGCCGCCCTGCGCGTGCCCGCAGACCAGCGCGCGACGATCGAAGAGGCGTTGACCGCGGATCTGCGTCGAGCCGCCGCGCTCGCAGAACCGGATCGCCGTTCAGGAGCGGTTGCCGACTACCAGTTGGAGCCGACGAAAACGCCGTAAAGCAGCAGGATCAAGGTCGCGAGCGGGCAAACGTAGCGCACGACGAAGCCCCACAGCGGCGCGCCCGGCAGCCGGTGACCTCCGGTCTCGATCGCCGCACGCGCCGCCGGAATGCCCCACTTCCAGCCGACGAAGATGCAGATCAGCATCGCGCCGACGGTGAGGAAGATGGTGCCGAAGACGAAGTTCGCGAGATCGAGGAATCCGCTGCCGCCGGCGATCTCGGAGAACCTTTCGCCGAGAAGGTTGCTCAACGGCCCAACCGCGCCGAGCGACAGGGCGCTCGGCAGCGCCAGCACGAAGCAGCCCGCTGCCACCAGCCAGGCCGCTTTGCCGCGCGCCATGCCGCGATCGTCGACGAAATAAGAAACGATCACCTCGAGCAGGCTGATCGTCGACGTGAGAGCGGCGATCGCCAGAAGCGTGTAGAAGGCGACGCTGAACACACCACCGAGCGGCAGCGTGTTGAAAATGCTCGCCATGACCACGAAGATCAGGCCCGGGCCGGCGGTTGGCGACGCGCCGACGGTGAAGAGCGTCGGGAACACGATCAGGCCGCCCAACATGGCGATCGAGGTGTCGAACGTCGCGACGCTCGCCGCCGAGATCGGGATGTTCTCGTCCTTCGACAAATACGAGCCGTAGGTGATCATGGCGCCCATCCCCAAGGACAGGCTGAACAACGCCTGACCCAAGGCGCTCACGGCGCCGCCGATCGTCATCTTGGAGAAGTCCGGGTTGAACATGAACGCGAAGCCTTCTGCGCCGCCGGGCAGCGTCAGCGCTCGCACCACGAGGAGCACGAGGAAGCCGAAGAAGATCGGCATCAGGATCCGCGACGCTCGCTCGATGCCTCCCGACACGCCTCGCCGGACGATCAGTGCCGTCGCGAGCAGGAAGAAGCCGGTGAGCGCGGCGATCAGCGGCCCGTTCGAGGCGACGCTGCCAAAGATCTCGGCGCTCGTCTCGGCGTCGATCGCCGCCGCGAAGCGGCCGGTCAGCGACAGATAGACGTAGCCCACCGTCAGGCCGGCGATGACGCTGTAGAACGACAGAATGCCGAAGCCGGCGAGAACGCCGATGGCGCCCACCACCGGCCACCAGGTGCCCGGCACCAAGGCCTTGAACGCGCTCACCGGACTGCGCTGCGTGTGCCGACCCACCGACAGCTCGCACAGCAGCACCGGCACGCCGATGGCGAGAACGAAGAGCAGATAGAGCAGGACCCACGCGCCGCCGCCATTGGCGCCGGCGGTGTAGGGAAAGCGCCAGATGTTGCCGAGACCGATGGCGGAGCCCGCCGCGGCCAGGATGAAGCCGAAGCGGGAGCTCCAATGGCCTCGAGAAACGGTCGCCGACGAAGCGGGGGTCGACACGGACTACCTCCAAGCTCGAGCATGCGCCGTTGGAGCCAGTGCGCATCTGTCACCGGCCAGGCGTCGCGGGTCACACAAAGAAAGAGACGAATCGCCGGCCATGCTACACCAGGAGCTTTCGTCGGCCCTGGCGTCAAGGTGCTAGGATGATTGAACGGCGGCCGAAATTCCTCCTCGCGGCCGACCGCCCTCTAGCCTTCCCTCCCTGCTTCCGGCACTCGCCCCACGCTGTTTTCATGACCCGATCTTCGAAGCCTTCCGCGCGCCATGCGCGGCCTGAGGGCGGCCTTCGCCTGACCGTTCTCGCCGACACGTTGGCCATTTGTCGGCTCGACGCCGACGCCCGAATTCCCCGCTGGGCGCGCCAGAGTGACTTCCTGACGATTTCGCGCACGCCCGAGGAGCTCTCGGTCGTCTGCATCGATGAAGACGCTCCAGAGAGCGTGCGCTGCCAGCGCGGCTGGCGAGCGATCCGCGTCGTCGGCACGCTGGACCTGTCGCTGATCGGCGTGCTGGCCGCCCTGGCCGGGCCGCTCGCCGACGCGCGCATCGGAGTGTTCTCGATCTCGACCTTCGACACCGACTATCTGCTCGTGCGCGCCGCTCGACTGGATGACGCAATCGCGGTGCTCGAGAACGCCGGCCACGTCTTTGAACGGGCGACCGCGGCCGTGGGTCGAACGCGCGACGAAGAGGCCGCACCGGCGGCCGACGACGCCGAGTCCGAACCACCGCGGCGGCGATCGAAGGCGTCGAGCCGGCGACAGCGCGACGATGAGCCGCCCGCCAAAGCCAACCGCACCCGCCGTGCCGCGCGACCCAAGGTCGATGAGGGAGCCCAGACGGCGGACGCCACCGACGAGGTGCCCCCGGCGGCGCCGAAGCGGGCCGTGAGGCGCCGATCGGCAGGATCGGCCGCGACGCGGACGGAACGCTCGCGCACCTCCTCCGAGGCCGAGCGGAAGGTCTCCGACACCGCGCAGCGGCCGGAGCGTGAGCCGCGGAAGCGGCGGCCGTCGCGCGCCAAGACTCCGCCGACCCAGGAGCCCGCCGCAGGATCGGGAGAGACCGACGAGGCGCCTCGCCGCAAGCGCACCTCGCGGCGTCAGACGGCCAATCCGGCGACCGTGCGCGAGACGAAGCCGACGCCAACCGCCGCGGCCGACACGGCGCTGGACGGCTCCGCGCCAACCGCCGAGCAGGAGCCGACGTCCGAGAAGCAGGCGCGCGAGAAGACGAGGCGCGCCAAGACGAGGCGGTCGAAGGCGTCCAGCGCTCGATCCCAAGCTCCGCAAGCGACCTCCGCG
>JBCBCF010000284.1:0-5342 GCA_038530905.1 Acidobacteriota bacterium | reverse complement strand
GGCATCGTCCGGATTCCGCGTCAGGCGATAGGCCATGTTGTAGAGCGGATCCAGATAGGGGATCGCCGCTTCCTCGAAACCCCAGCCCTCCAGCTCGTCGCCGGCGACGAGCTGCGGTGATGGGTCGGTCGGGTGCTCGGAGCTCACGTCGGAAGGGCCTTTGGAGGTCGCGGTGCGGCGTCCGTTCAGGAGCGATCGGCGAAGCGACGGGCGAGAGGGAGGCGTCGTCGCGCGCTCGACGCGTCGAAAGGACGCGTGATCTGACATTGTACAGCGTTCTCCAGGTTCCGAAGTCGCGCCGCGCCCTGTGACAGAATCTCTTCCAACCGCCCATGCAGCCGTTTGCGCCGATGTCCGATCCTCGAGAACCTTCGCCCTCGCCGTCCGATCAGGATGCCGAAGAGCGCCCATCGTGTGATGCGCCCCTCGAGGGTCGGCTCGACGCGCTCACGCGCGGCGTCGCGCTCGAATCTCTTGAATCGCTGCTCGGAGAGGTGTTGGGCCAGGAGGCCTGGGCCAGCGCCTGTCGGCGCGCCTACGCTCCGATCGATCGGCCGCTGTCCTTCAAGGTGCTGGAACGGGTCGCTGAGGAGCTTGCGCGCGACGAAGAAGCAGTCGCTCTTGTCGGCGCGTCGCTGGCCGTTCGCGTTCGCACCTATCGCATGCTCGCCGCGTCCGGCCGGCTCGGCTCATTTCTCGGCGAGGCGCAATCGTGACGGTGCTGCCGGACGCTCTCCGCTCCCTGAGCAATGATCCGGCCCGGCTCGCGGACATCGCCGAGCTCGGTCTACCGTCCGCGAGCGAGGATCCCGAGCTGGCCGAGCTGCTGGCCAGGGTTTCGAGGCGCCATGACATGTCGATCGTGATCGTGTCGCTGGTGCTGGGGGGCGCACAGCATTGGATTGCGCAGCACGGCCTTTCCGGCTGGATGGCGGAGGCTGGTGGAACGCCGGTCGAGTGGTCGTTCTGCACGCAGGTCGTGGCTACCGGCCAGCCGGTGGTCGTCGAGGATGCGACCGCCGATTCCCGCGTCGCTGGCAACCCGCTCATCGAGGAGGAGGGTGTCCGCTGCTATGCCGGCGTGCCTCTCGTCACCTCGCGCGGTCATGTGCTGGGCTCTCTTTGCGTCATCGGGAGCACGCGATCCAGCATCTCCAGCGTTCAGATCACGGCCCTCGAAGAGGCTGCGGCGTTGATCATGGAGCGCCTCGAGGCTCGGCGGCGCTCGCGGTGAGGCCGAGCGCCGGCCAGGCAGGATCCGTGATCTCGCGCGGTGGCTCGGTGCTCACCTCAGGGGTTGCGGAGTCGTCGAGTCTTCGGGCACAATAGCGCCGTCCCGCTCGACGGGATCCGTCTGTTCTTCACATGCCTGGTACGGATTCCCACGATCGCGGCGCGCCCGCGCGACGATCCGGCAAGCTGACACTTCAAGGTGCCGAGCTCGGCATTGAGCTTGCCGCGGCACTCATCGGATTCACGCTGGTCGGCCTGTGGATCGATCAGAGCTTTGGCACCTCCCCCTGGGCGCTCGTGGTCTGTCTGGTGCTCGGCCTCGTCGGCGGCTTCTACAACTTCATCCGTTCGTCCTTGAGCATCCTGCGACGCCCACCGTCGCCCAACGATCGAGTCGACAGGAATGATTGAGCGCTCAGGGTCGGCCCCCGCCGCCGACCCAACCACGAGCTACCGCCGCTTCGCTGCAACGGCCCTCGCTTGCGTCGCTGGCGCGGCGCTGCTCGGCACGCTGCCGACACTGCGCCTGGCCGGCGAGCCGGGTTTGATCGCGATGTTCGCGGCGCTCGCGGCTGGCCTATTGGCCTCGGTTGCCGGCACGGTGCCGATCGTTCTCGCCCGCCATCGCTCGCCGCTGGACGCCATGCCGGCTCAAATGGGGGCGATGGTCGTCCGCCTGGTGGCGATCGCGATCTTGGGTCTGTCGTTCGGCGTCGGCTTCGGGCTTCCGCCCGCAGCCTTTCTTCTCTGGCTGGCCATCGGCCACTGCGTCCTCTTGATTCCCGACACGATGTTCGCCCGCTCCTTCGTCGCCGCCGGCGCGTCGGCGCCGGCCCAACTCGTCGAGGAGCGTCGATGATTCGCTCGTCCCTTTCCGGTCTCGATCTGCCGACCTTCGCTCTTCCCGACATCGGTCGTCTCTTCCGCGCCGCGGGGGACAACCCGCTGAGCCACGTCGTGCCGCATCCGATCGATCAGCGCCCCGCCGATCTCGGCCTGCTCACTCCCGAGGGGCTGATCACGGTCTTCAGCGATCAGATCGTGGTGATGATTCTCGGCTGCCTCCTCCTGTGCATCCTCTTTCCGATGTTGGTCAACCGCCGGCGTGGCGCCGACGGCGTCGAGTCGATGGTGCCGCGGCCGTTCGCCAACTTCGTCGAGATGGTCTGCGAGTACTGGCGCAGCGTCGCCGAGCAGCATCTCGGCGAGCACGCCGACAAGTTCATCAAATACATCTGGAGCGCGTTCTTCTTCGTGCTGGCGATGAATCTGCTCGGCATGATCCCGCTCGCCGCGGTGACGCCGCTCTTTGGTCCGCACATCGGCGGCACACCGACCGGCAACATCTGGGTCACGGCAACTCTGGCGATCCTGACCATGTTCCTGATGGTCTGGAACGGCTTGCGGATTGGCGGCAAGGACTATCTGGCGCACTTTTCGCCCGGCCCGATCTGGATGGCACCGCTGATGATCCCGGTCGAGATCATGGGTCTCTTCGCCAAGATCTTCGCCCTCGCTGTGCGACTCTTCGCCAACATGGTCGCCGGCCACGTACTGCTCGCGGTGCTCATCTCTATGGTGCTGCAGGCTGGCCAGGCGCTTGGTCTGGGCATCGGCCTCGGGGTCGCTATTCCGGTCGTGATCGGCGCGGTGGCGGTGACGCTGCTCGAGGTCTTCGTCGCGTTCCTGCAGGCCTTCATCTTCACGTTCCTCACCGTGCTGTTCATCGGCATGTCGATCAACGTGCATCACGATGACCACGCGGAGGCGGCGGCTCACTGATCCACCTCCGGCGCGCGCGACCCGCTCGCACCCGATTTCGTTCGAAGCTGTTCGCCGGTCCAGCCGGCGCGAGAAAGAACTGACTCGATGGACTCGCTTCGGTGGCCCTGCGCCACCTCGACATCGCAGAAAGGATTGAGACCATGAACACGAAGTACGCGAAGCTCTCCCTGATGATGATCGTCGTCGGCCTGGCTCTGTGGATCGCTCCGGCGGCTCTGGCGCAGGACGGCGAGGCGGTGGGCAACTTCGGCAAGCTCTCCGGCCCGATTGGTGCCGGCCTCGCTGTCATCGGCGGCGGTTTGGGCATCGGCCGCATCGGTGGCAGCGCCACCGAGGCGATGGCGCGTCAGCCCGAGATGGCCGGTCAGATCTCGACCGCCATGCTGATCACCGCCGCCATGATCGAGGCCGGTCTGCTGTTCGCCGTCATCGTCGGCCTGCTGGCGTCCCTCTGATCCAGGCACGCGCTGCTGCCCGTCCGGCGCCGGAAAGTCCGGCGTCGCGTCGATCGGCGGCGCGCTCTCGATCTGTCGAACACATCGATCTCGAGGGAGCACGCATCATGAACCAACCGACCCAGCTCACTGCGACGCCACGCAGCGGCGGTCGTCGCCTCGCGGTGCTCGCCGCCGGCGTCGCCACCGCCGCCCTGATCGTGCCGATCACCTTTGCCGCCGACAAGGGCGGTGAAGGTGGCAGCGGCTCGAATATCTTCGGCGGCGACATCGGCAACGTTCTGTGGACCCTGGTGACCTTCGGTCTGGCGCTCTTCGTGCTGGGCAAGTTCGCCTGGGGCCCGCTGCTCGACATGCTGCAGAAGCGAGAAGCGTTCATTCGCGACTCGCTGGTGCAGGCGAAGCAGGATCGCGAAGCTGCCGAGGCGCGTCTGCGCGAGTACGAAGAGCGGCTGGCGGACGCCCGCGCCGAAGCCACCGCCATCGTCGAGGAAGGTCGCCGCGACGCCGAGGTGGTGCGAGGCAAGGTCGAGGCGGACGCGCGCGAGGAAGCAGCGAAGACGCTGGCGCGGGCCAAGCGGGAGATCCAGATCGCCAAGGACACGGCGGTCAAGGATCTCTATGCGCTGGCCGGCAACTTGGCCACCGACATCGCCGCCAAGATCGTCGACCGCGAGATCCGCCCCGACGACCATCAGAAGCTGATCAACGAGGCGCTGGACGAGTTGGCCACCAACGCCGCGGACCAGCGGGCGAACTGACGCCGGCGAATAGACGCCGCGAGGCTGGGCCGGCTTGGCCGGTCCGGTCCGGTGTCGACGAGGAATTCCGATGGTCGATGTCCCGATGGGCGACAACACTTCAAGCGGCGGCGCGCCGGAACCACATCGGCGCAGCGCTGTGAGCGACCAGGATGTCGCGATCGCTTCGGTCTACAGCACCGCGCTGCTTGAGCTGGCGGTCGCGGCCGACTCGGTCGAATCGATCGGCGACCAGCTCGATGCGCTGGCGCACGAGGCGGATCGCAACGCGGACTTCCGCCGCTTCCTGTCGAGCCCGCTGATCGACGCCGACGAGCGGCGAGGTTCGATCGAGCGGATGTTCCGCGGTCGGCTGGACGATCTGCTGGTCGACACGCTGCAGGTCGCCGACTCGAAGGGGCGGCTGGCGCTGCTGCCAGCGCTCGCCGAAGCGTATCGGCGGGAGCTGCAGCAGCGGCGCAACGAGGTCGATGTCTTCGTCCGCACGGCGATCGACATCGATCAGCCGACGCGGGACAAGATCGCGACCGCAGCGCGCAGCTACACCGGCCAGACGCCGATCCTGCACGAAACCGTCGATCCGAAGCTGATCGGCGGCATCGTGATCGAGGTCGGCGATCGAAAAGTCGACGCCAGTGTTCGGCACGAAGTCGAGAAGTACCGCCGCCTGTTCGAGGCGCGCGCGTCGCGCGAGCTCCTGCGCGGCGGAGAGCTGGTGACCGAGGTCTGAGAGCGGCCTCCGAGACGAAATGATCCGAGCGCTCCGAGGCGCCACTTTTTGAGGACAGCTCGATGAAATTCAAAGTCGACGAAATCTCCTCCGTCATTGCGGAAGAGATTCAGCAGTACCGCAGCGAGATCGATGTCGCCGAGGTCGGCAAGGTGCTGGAGGTGGGTGACGGCATCGCCCGCGTCCACGGCCTGCGCAGCGCCATGGCCGGCGAGCTGGTGGAGTTCTCGAACGGCCAGTTCGGTCAGGTGCTCAATCTCGAGGAGACCTCGGCCGGCGTCGTGATTCTCGGCGACTACCTCGGCATCCGCGAGGGCGACGAGGTCAAGCGCACGCGCGAGCTGCTCTCCGTGCCCTGCGGCCCGGCGATGGTCGGCC
>JBCBCF010000283.1:0-5352 GCA_038530905.1 Acidobacteriota bacterium | reverse complement strand
CGAAATGCGCATGTAGGCGCCTTTGCGGTACGAGACCAAATCCATCTCGCCGGTCTCGAGATTGCGCTTCAAAGTGAGCAGGAATTGCGCGTCTTGGTCCGCCGCCTGCAGCACGCCGCTGAGCGGAATCGGCGTTGTGGCGACGCCGGAGCTGTCGCCAAGCTCGACAGGCTGGGCCAAACCGTCGGCTTTCGCGGCGCTGGCGAGATCGTCCAGCCTGATGAGGTCGGCGGCCATCTCCCGATTGACCACCAGGACGAACTCCTCGGCTTCTCCCTGCATGTTGTAGGACCGGTACGACACGACCTCGAGCGGGGTGTTTCCATAGCCGAGCTCGCCCACTGTCTTGCCCGTCACATGTTTGCCGTCTTCGAGCTCGGCGACCGGAATCGTCACCAGTGGCGTGCAGGTATAGGCGGCGACCACGGTCTTCTTGCCGTCGAGGTCGACCACCGTCATGGCTCGGATGGGCGCTCGCGTTTCGTTCTGATTGTGGGCGGCGTGGTACATCTCGATGGTCGACGCGCTGGCGTTGCCATCGAAGGGGAACGGGATCTTGCGCAGCGTCGAGGAGAACTCGCCGGTCGACAGCCCGGAGACGTAGAGGTAGCCGTCAGCGAAGTCCAGGTCGGTGACCGAGAACGTGCTCGCCGGCAGGTCGCGCCAGAACGTGACGCTGTCGCCCGCGGCGCCCACGAGAGGAAAGGTCGCCTGATCGAGCCGGCTCAGGTCGAGCTGGTTGATGGTGCCGGCCTGAGAGACCTTCACAATCGCCGGGGCCGTGGTCTCGGAGGAATGCCGGATGCTCACGGAAATGTAGGCGTCCTTTGTGACGGGATGAACCGCCAGGTCGTGGTAACGCAGCGCCCGCGGATCCACCTTCAGATGCTCGGCGATTTGATTGCTGAAGCCGACGAGGTTGAATGGTTTTGAGTCGGTGGGGGACTGGGCGTTGGCGGCCGTCGGCAACGTGTAGGCGAAGATCTTGCCGCCGTCCGAATCAGCGACGAAGAGCGTGTCCACACCGGCGAACTCGAGCACGGTGGCGGATCGAGGCCCTTGGGGGCGGTCCGCCGGTTCGGAGCCGATCGCCGAAGAAGCGACGAGGCAGAGCAGAATCAGGATCACAGGCGTGAGCTTGGAGTTCATAGACCTCGAGTCCTTTCGTTGCAGTGGTGCGGATCGACCAGTTCGAAACAGATCGTGTTGCAAATCTGGACGTGCGCCGACTCGCGGTCGCCAGCTCGCCGGTTCTGGTGTTCCGTCCAGAAAGGCATTCGTCTGTGGCGGGCCGAGCCAGGCTTGACGGTGCTCATGCTCGAATTGTAATTGAGAATGTTACAAAGTCAATGTCGGTGCGACGCTGAGCGAGAACGCGCGGTGACTAGGTCTGGTAATCACCAGGTCTAGCGGTGATCGGGTCTGGTCGTGAGCAGGTCTAGAGGTTGTGCAGCGACGCCACGATCCTCGGTCGGACCGTCTGGTCCATCTCTTCGACCGTGACGGATTCGAAGCGCTGCAGCAGAGCCTCCTCGGCTTCGCTGTAGAGGTCGTTGATGAATCCGGCCAGGACCCCGGCGACCGGGCTCTCTTCGCCCGGGTGCCGGCGCAGCAGCCCCGGGCTGTCCGTGCCGGCCACAGCTTCGAAGACTTGCCGCAAGTTGATCGACGCGGGGCGTCTGGCCAGGACGCTGCCGCCGCCGGCGCCTCGGCGCGTCTGGACCAGACCTGCCTTATTCAACTTCGAGATCACGCGCCGAACGACCACGGGGTTGGTGCCGTAGATTTGGGCGAGCCGTTCCGACGTCACGGCCTTACCGCTGAAGGCGGTCAGGCAGCCCATAACGTGCAGCGCAACCGTGAGATCACTATTCATCAGTTGAGACCTAACACTCTCGAATCCGCGGGTCGGCCTGCTGTCTGGCTACCTCGACCACTCCCGTGTGCTCGATCGCGGCGTCGAAGGGCTGGGAGCTGCCGTCGCAGGATCGACGTCCTCGATCCTATGTCGACCACAGGTCGCCGCCGCGGTGTCGGCTCGCCTGCACCGGGTTTTGGGGTGACTGATGTCGCTCGGTAGGCGTTGAGAACCGAGACGCGGTTCGGGTGCCAAGCCTATTTGTCACTCGAAGGGCCCGCCCGCGATGCACGTTCACGCCGAAGCCGAGCGAGATTCTGCTGGAAGAGGGCGTTGCCGGGCTCGAGCTCGAGACCGCGTTCGAGTGCCGCGATCGCGCCCTCGGAATCGCCCATCAGGTAGGCGACATTCGAGCGATACTGCCAGACGAGTGGAAACGACGGCGCGACTTCGGCGGCCTGGTCGAGGAGCGCCATGGCCCCCTGGAAGTCACCGCGTCGGGCCAGGCCGCTGGCCTGCTCGGCGAGTTGGGCGGCACGCCGCGCGGCATCGGTCGTTGGGCCGTGGACGTCGGCGGTGCCGACCAGGCGCACGAGGGCCCGGCGCGATGGCTCGTAGTCCGGTCGGTAGCGGATCGCGCGGGCGTAGTCGTTCACCGCTTCCTGGGGCCGGCCGAGACGTTCCAGGATCACTGCGCGGTTGTGGTACGCCTCGACGTTCAGCGGCGAAAGCTCCAGCGCCACCTGGAGTTGTTCCAGCGCCTCTTCGTAGCGTTCGAGTGCGCCCAGCGCGCCGGCAAGGCTGGTGCGCAGGCCTGCATTGTCGGGGTCGGCGTCGACCAACTTCTTGTAGGCGCGTGCTGATTCGCGATACCGGCCGTCTTGAAAGAGGATCCCGGCCAGATTGCGATCGCCCGCTCGGGATCCTTCAGCGGTCGAGCCCGAGAGATAGCCGAGGCCCCGCAGGTGTTCGAGCACCGCCTCGTCCGTGGCGGCATCGCGATCTCCGGTGCCCGAGATCTTCACCTCGACGCCGGTGCCATCCCAGGATTCGATGGTGCGCCGTTCCGGCACGCGGACAAAGGCTTCGGTGAGCACGCGACCCGGCATGTCTTTGCCGAGGGGCAGGTCCATTGCTGCGAGCACCGTCGGCGTGACGTCGAGGAGGTGGGCGTCCTGGAGGCGCGCGCCGGGCCGAATCCGGGGGCCCCATAGGTAGAGGATGCCGTGCTCCCGATGGAAGCGCTCGGAGACGCGACGCAGGTCTTGCGCTCGGTTTGGATCGGCATGCAGGGAGCCGAGCTCGAAGCCGTGGTCCGACACGACGACCACCGTCGTGTCGTCGTCGACGGCGTCGAGGTAGCGGCCGACGAGATCGTCGGCAAAGCGGTAGATCGCGTCGACGGTGCCGCCGAAGCGCTCCTGCTGGCGGGCGAGATCTCCAACCATGCCTTCGGCGCGGAAGAGGTGGCCGAAGAGGTGCGAGGTCGAGTCGGTGCCCTCGATATAGACCATCTGCAGGTCGGGTTGCTCTTCGGCCCAGAGGTGCAGCCCGATGTCGCGATAGCTGCGGGCGGTCGCGAGCGCCCAGCGGAAATGGCCGAGGTCGTCGGAGAAGTCGGTGGCGCCGGTGATCTCGTCGGCCGGTACGTTGACGAACTCCGCGAGATCGCCAGGCCCGAGATCGGCGGCGCGCACCAGCATCGGCCGGATCTCGTCGAACAGCTCGGGAGGATGGGTCTTGCCTTCGTCGGCACCGCCGGTGATGCCCTCTTCGAAGAGAAAGTGGTATCCGACATGGTCGGAGACGATGATCCCGTCGCCGACGTCTTCCGGCGGCCAGGTCGCCCACCAGCCGATGACGACCGGCTTCCGATTCTTCTCCGCGGCCATATTCCAAATCGCCTTGACTTGTCGCAGCTGGCTGGTTGCCGGCAGTTCCTCACCGGTTGCCGGGTCGACCGCGACGAAGTGGCCGATGCCGTGGTCCGACGCGCTGCGGCCGGTGGCGATCGTCGTCCAGAGGATCGGGGAGAGGAGCGGCAGCGGACATCGGACCCGGCCGTACGCACCTTCCTGGCGCAGGCGAGCGAAGTTCGGCATCTGCCGCTCGGCCATAAGGAGATCGACCGTCTGCGGATCGAGGCCGTCGATGCCGAGGACCAAGACCTTGCCGCGCTCTTTGGCGCCGCAGGCGACGAGAGCGAGACACGCCACCAGCAAGGCAGCCAGAGCGCCGTGTGGAAAGAGCCTCGGCATGACGGGAGTCTAGCCCGACCGTCGGCGTCGGGGCTCAGCTGGGAGCCGCGCCGACCGGCCGCGAAAGGAGGAGCGGGGGCGTGACAAATCAAGGAACGGCGGCGGCCCGTGGGATCGGCTCGGGCGCTGATCTCATCGAGCGGCGGGCGTCATCGCGCGATGCGGCGAGGCCGAGGCGGCGCCAGCCGGGAATCACCGTCGAGCACACCCAACGACAGGGGGCGACCGGCCTCGACCTCGGCGGCGAGAAGGCGGCGACCCTCCGCGAAGCGTGTCTCTCCTCGAGCGTCGAGCGCTTCGGCCAGGGCGCGAAGTCGCGGCGATGAGCCTTCGGCGAAGCCGGCGAGCCTGGGATCGTCGGCCAGCTGAGCTTCCAACGTCGCCAAGCGCTCGACCTCCCGCCGCACGTCGACAACTCGGTCGCTGGCCCGGGTCGAGTTTTCAGCCGCCAGGCGTCGTGGGTTGATCTCGACCGATCGTTCGAACGCGGCGAGCGCGCGACGCGGCATGCCGTTGCGCCGGTAGATCAGCCCGAGGTTGTAGAAGAGCACGTCGTTCTCCGCCGCATGCTGGGCTGCGGTGACGAATTCAGCGCGTGCTCGCGGCCAGTCGCGTCGCTCGAAGGTCATGCCGAGCATGGAGCGAAAGTGGCCGAGCAGATTGCGGGTCAGGTAGTCCTTCGGGACCGCGGAATCGAACTCACCGTCGAGCGCTGTCGGCAGCTGAGGCAGTCGCTGCGGCGAAGCGTTCCGCCGGACCGTCCGGAACGTCAGCCCGATCGGCTCAGCGGCGATGAGTGGATGGTTCCAGTTGGGATGGTGCGTGAAAAAGAGCGGGTTGTCGTCCGGATCGAAGCGCAGAGTCGGCAGGTCGGCGTCACCGACACCCTGCAGGATCAGTTGGACATCGGGGCGCACTCCCTCGACCAGATGCAGATAGATCAGGACGAAGAGCACGTTGTCGTCCGATGCGGCGAGATGGGCGCCAGGTGGCAGGGAGTCGAGCACCCGACGGCTGAACTCCTCGGCCAGTCGGTAGCGGCTGCGATCGAAGGCCGCCCAGCCGTCGACCAGGAGGACCAGCGGCAGGGCCGCGGCGACACCGAGCGCGATCCAGCGGCGTCGATCGGCCGCAGTCCAGCGATCGAGGATCGCCTGCAGCCCGATGCCGGCGAGCATCGCCGCCGCGAGATAGGACGGAATGGTGTAGCGATGCCAGATGAAGATGTCGGTTCGC
>JBCBCF010000282.1:0-5379 GCA_038530905.1 Acidobacteriota bacterium | reverse complement strand
CGGCGTCTGGTGGCGACGGATCTCTTGGAAGAACTCCTGCGTCGACAGGTGGAACGGCAGAGAGGAGCCGATGTAGGTGTCGACCACGATGATGTCCCAGCGGTCGTCTGGCCGTCGGCCGAGGAAGCGCCGGCCGTCGTCGGCAAACGTGCGCGCGTCGGCCGCCAGCGCAAAGTGCTCGCGTGCTAGATCGACGACGCCCGGGTCGACATCGACCAGGTCGACCTGTAGGCCCTCGACGGCGCGCTCAAGTGAGTGCAGGCTGCCGGATCCCATCCCGATGATCAGCGCCCGTTCGGGCGTCGGCACGAGCGCGGCGGCGAGCGCCAGGCCGTTGACCGGCGGCAGCAGGGAGCGGCCGGTGGCGAGGTCGTCCATCGACTGCGGCACGCCGTTGCTGTAGAGCGCGCGCACGGTCCCGGTGGCGTGGACCTCGAGCTGCTGATACGCGGTTTGGCGCCGCTCGCGCACGAAATCGTCGAGCGGCGCGACGCGCGGCACGAGGGCGTAGAGCCCGAGCGCGGCGGCGATGGCGAACGCGGGGCCGGAGCGGCGCGGTGCGGCGCTGAGGGCCAGCATCGACGAGACCACCGTCGCCGCCATGAGCAAGCGGAAGATGGCGTCGAGCGGCAGCGTCGGGATCAGGACGAAGGTCGCGCCGAGCGTGCCGGCGAGGCTGCCGGCGGTCGACATCGCGAACAATCGTCCGGCCGTGTCGCCGAGCAGCTCGATCTGCTTTGCGGCGAGCCGCACGACGAAGGGAGAGACGGTCGACAGCAAGACGGTCGGCGGCGCGAAGAGAAGGCCGCAGGCGATCAGGGTGCCGCTCGGCGACGCTGAGGTCCAGCGGCCCAGCGCTGCCGTCCAGCCTTCGCCGAATGTCAACACCAGCGCCTGGAGCGCCGCCGATCCGAGCAGCAGCAGTCCCAAGGTATGCAGCGTCGGTCGGCGGTCGGCCAGCCGGCCGCCCCAGGCGTAGCCGAGCGACATCGCCGCCAGGAAGACTCCGATGATCGAGCCCCAGACGTAAACGCTGTTGCCGAAGTGTGGAGCCAGCAGCCGGCTCGAGACCATCTCGAGTGCCATGAGGATGGCCGCCGGCAGCACGACGACGAGGAAAAACCGCAGGCGCGCGAGAAACGAGGCAGAAGGAGACGGGGCCATGGGCCATTATCCTCGATCCGCCAGCCCGGCCGCGGAAAATCGCTGCGTTTCTGCGAGGTTTCGACAGTTGATTTCGAAGAGCCGGCGCGTTTCCCCCGGCCGCTGCTTGGTCTATACTCGACCGCCCAGAAAGCGTGCGCCCACTTGCACGCCCGTCGCACTTTCCGCCCCCCTCCGCCCGCCCGCGTCGATCGCGACGCCGCGCCGGCAGGAGGCAGTGCCTGGCGGCAGAACGCGTCGACGTCCCGATCGGTCGCAACTCATCGAATCCTCCCCGACTCGCCGGAGATCAGGCATGTCCGAGCCATCCGAGACCACGACGCCCGACGTCGCTGACGACGCGTCCCCGACCGCCGAGAACGCGGCTGCCTCTGCCGCGGCCGCGTCGTCGCCGGCGCCCTCCGATCCGACCGAAGCAGACGCGCCCGCACCAGGCGCTGAGGAGGCTCCGTCGTCATCCGAAGCCCTTGCTGACGAGCCGGCCGAGGTCGCCGGTGCGGACGAGGCGACCGCACCTCCGGCCGAAGAGACAGCCGAAGTGGCTGAGACTGCGGCTGAAGAGGTGGAGACTGCGGCTGAAGAGGTGACCGAGGCGGTCCAGGCCGAAGTCGTCGAGGCGGCGACAGCGATTGAAGAGACGGTCGAGAAAGCGACCGAAGCCGTCACCGCCGCGGACGAGGCGGTCGAGTCAGCGGCTGCCGAGGGCGCTGCTGAGCTGACCGAGATAGCTGAAACAGCGTCCGCCGAGGCTGTGGCGGCGGTGACGGAGACGGTCGAGGACGGAACCGAGGCCGCAGCGACCGCCAGCGACGCAGCTGAAGCAGCGTCTGCCGACGTGGTGATGGAGGCGACCGAAGCCGCGGCCGTAGCGGAAGATGCGGTCGCAGAAGCCTCCGAGGACGTGGTGGACGAAGTGGCCGAGGCCGTCGCTGCGGTGGACGAGGCCGTTGCTTCGGTGGACGAGGTCGTTGCTGAGGCACCTGCTGGCGTGGTGGAAGAGGCGACCGAAGCCGCGGCCGCAGCGGACGAAGCGGTCGCAGAAGCCCCTGAGGACGTGGTGGACGAAGCCGCCGCGGCGACTGAAGCTGCGACTGAGGCAGAGTCGCCCGGGGCTGGTGAGGCAGAGTCGCCCGAGGCCGCTGAAGCCGTGGTCGAAGCGGCGACCGCCGAGGCAACCGTCGACGTGGTGGCTCCTTCGGCCGGTGACGCGGCTCCAGCGGTCGCGCCCGAGACGGCCGATGGCGCGACGGTGGAGGCGACCGACGGCGCGCCGGCGAGCGATGCGCAGGCGCAAGATGCGGCGGCGGAGAACAAAGCGGCCGCCGATGCGGAGCACGCTGCCGAGATCGCCCGCCTGCGCGAAGCGATGACCGCCAAGGTCGAAGTGCAGGGCAAGATCATCGGCTGGAATAAGGGCGGGTACCACGTCGCGATCGGCAAGGTGGCGGCGTTCTGCCCGCTGTCCCAGATCGAGCTCGGCAACCCACGCAGCCCGAAGCGTTATGTCGACCAGAGCTTCTCGTTCCATATCCTCGAGATCCAAGGCGATGGCCGCCGGGTCGTGGTCTCTCGCGCAGCGGCCCTCCGCAAGCAGCGCGCCGAGGAAACGGCGCGCATTCGATCCGAGCTGGAAAAAGACGCGATCCTGAAGGGACGCGTCAGCTCGATCACCGACTTCGGTGCCTTCGTCAACCTCGGCGGTGGTGTAGAGGGTCTTGTGCACGTCTCCGAAATCAGCCGCCAGCGGGTCGAGCACGCGAAGGACGTGTTGAACGTCGGCCAGGAGGTCGAGGTCAAGGTCCTGAAGATCGAGAAAGGCGGGAAGCGGATCTCCCTGTCGATGAAGCGCCTCGAGCCCGATCCTTGGAAGGGCGTCGCGGAGCGCTTCCCGCCCGGCAGCGAGTTCACGGGCAAGATCGCGCGTCGGGCCGAGTTCGGTGCCTTCATCGAGGTCGAGCCGGGCCTCGAGGGTCTCGTCCACACGTCTCGCCTGCCGATCGGCAAGAAGCTCGAGGACGAGGCCTTCGCCGACGGCGCCGAGGTGCAGGGCTGGGTGCAGGAAGTCGATCGCCGTCGGCAGCGACTGTCGCTTTCGCTGCGTCCGGTGGCCACCGGCAATCCCTGGAAGGGCGTCGCCGAGCGCTATCCGGAAGGCGATGTCGTTGAGGGCCGCGTGGAGCGCGTCGCCGACTTCGGTGCGTTCATCGAGCTGGAGCCAGGTCTGACGGGGCTCCTGCCCTTCTCGATGCTGGCCGGCTCGGGAAATCCGAAGCGGCAGTATCAGGCCGGTCGCGAGGTCAAGGTCAAGGTGCTGGCGATCGACAAGGATCGCAAGCGGATTTCGCTCGGCACCGAGCAGTCGACGGCCGAGGGCAATCAGCAGGACTATCGCGAGTACGTCAAGGCCCAGCGCGACGAGCCCAAAGCGTCCAGCGGCATGAGCACGTTGGCCGCGGCCTTCGAGCGCGCTCGCTCCCGCGACGCCGACTGAACGCCACCAGCTGCGGCGCGCTTTTCCCGACGGCGGCTCGCAGGAGTCGCCGTCGTTGCGTCAAGGCCGAATGTCGCGAAACACCGCCGCCTCGAGAAAGAGCGGCATGGTCGCCCGCCAGAAAAGGCGAAACGCGGGATCATAGGTGAACGCGACGATGCGTCCGTCGCCCAGCGGTCGCTCGGTGGCGAGCACCGCGCCGGCCAGCAGGTCGTCTCGTCCATCAGGGACCAGCCCAGCGAGCACCGGCTCGATCGCGCGGACTGTCAGCAGGTCTAGGCCCGGTTCGGAGGCTGGCTCGAAGAGCGGACCGCCGGTCAGCAGGACGCTCGCCTGCTTGGGCATGCCGGCGGCCAGTGGGTGGTCGGTCGCGACGCGCGCTGCGACGACGACTCCCGGCAGAAGAAGATCAGGGCTCGGCTCCAGCTCGAACTCGTCTTCGACGCCTGCCCCCGCGGGCAGCGGTGGATCGATCGGGGGCGCGACGAACGTGGGCAGGTCGAGAGGCGGCTCAGAATCCTCGAACCCGACGGCGGTGATCGCGAACGCGTCGTCGGCTGACGGCGTTGCGATCGCCGGCCGCGCTGCCGGCCGCTCGGTGTTCTCGGCAGGCTCGAGGACCGGGTCGGCGCCGCGCAGCTCGACGCTCAGCAGCCCTTGTCGACGGAGCCAGTCGGCGGCGCGCCCGAGGCCGATGAGAGTGCCGCCGGCGCGCGTCCAGTCCTCCAGCACCTGAGCGTCTTCGAAATCGAGCGCGTTGCCTGTGGCGCCGTCGGGCAGCACGAAGACGTCGAGATCGGCCAGCCGGCGTCGATCGAGGCCGGCGAGCAGCCGCCGACTTGGGCGCGCGTCGAGATGCGCGTCAAGCAGCGACCACAGATGTCCGTGAGCGACCGGATCGACGCCGACGCCGGCAGCGACGCCGATGCGGGCGAGGCGCAACGGCCGCACGCGCTCGCTGCCGAGGCCGGTGCCCTCGGTCGGCCACGACGACTCCAGGCGCTCGAGGCAGATCTCGTCCGTGCGCGCCACATCGATCAGGAGTTCGGCGAGCTCGCCGTTCTGTCGGCGTCGCGGGACCAGGAACGCGCCGCGTTCGGCCGCGCCACCGTCGGTGCCGGTCACCCGCCGCAGCCGCACTCCGCGATGGAGGAGCTGGAGCGCCGAGCGATAGCCAGCGACGCCGCGGGGCGGCAGAACCCACCCCGGCCCGCGGCTGCCGCCCGATGGGTCGAGCTCGATCGGAGCGCACGGTGAGACCTGACGCCAGGCCAGCTCGACCGGCGCGTTGGCCAGCCGATCTGTGCCGTTCGCCAGATCGAGCCGCCAGGCGTCGACTCCGAAGGCCAGCGGAAGCGACCAAGCGGTGATGTCGTAGTGCTCGATCTCCTGCTCCAGTCCCTGGGGAGGCTGAACCGCGCTGTCGAGAGGCGTTTTGTGCTCGATCAGTGTCTCGAGCAGAGGTGTCGCGCGGCCGGATGACTCGACGACCCAATCGCCGGCGGCGAATCGACGCTCACCCCAGCGCGGGACGTCGAGCCGGAGGGCCGGAAGCGTCAGCTTCTCGCGCAGGCGCCGGACCGCGAAGCCGTGATCGTCGAGTAGCTCGGCGAGCGCGCGCGCTTCGGGAGCTCGACCGGCGAACACATACACCGCGCGGCGTTTCGCACGGCCGCGGCAACGCTGCAGCCTTCGATCGTCACGGCTGGTCGTTCTTCGTGCGC
>JBCBCF010000281.1:0-5439 GCA_038530905.1 Acidobacteriota bacterium | reverse complement strand
GGTGCCGGTCGACAGATCTTCGATCGTCAAGACTCCAGTCCGCACGTCGAGCAAGAACATCTCGACCTCCTCGCCGGGCTCGACGCTCAGAATTGGGCAGCCTTCGACCTCGCTCCAGGCGACGACCGCCTGAGGACTCCGCCAGGTCTTGAGCCGCTCCACGTCGACGCCCCGAAGCGCCAATCGCCGCGGCCCTGCCGCCCGGACGAGGCCGAGGGACACCGCGACGCCACGCGATCGCGCCTCGAGTCGTTCGACGATCTCGCCGACCAGCTGCTCACCGAGCGGCTCAACCTCGACCGACGGATCGGTGGATGCGACGAGGGAGCTCCGCCCGTGAGCGGGATGCACCAGGGTCGGACGAAACGTCACCGAACCCCGTCCGTCGATCTGCAGGCGCACGCCGGTGGCGTGGTAAGGCGCTGCGCTCCAGGCGGCACGCGGATGGGCCGCCGCCCGGTCGGCGACGAGCGGCAGCAGCGAGGAACCGTCGAGTTGGCCGCTCGAAGCAGCGCCGGCAATCTCGAGGATCGTCGGCGCCAGGTCGACCGTCCGAACCTGGCGCGCAACCCGTCGGCCGCGCGCCGCCGGCGCCGGATCGTGAGCGCGCGGCAGCTGTACGACCAGGGGCACGTCGAGAACGGCGGGCTCGAGATGCGTGTGGTTGGCGAGACCGAAGACGCCAGCGAAGCTCTCCCCCAAAGCCTCCCCATGGTCCGAGGTGACGATGACCAGCATCTCATCGAGCCGGCCGCGCGCCTCGAGCGCGTCGAAGAGGCCGCCGAGGGCCGTGTCGACGGCTGCCACTCGGCTGTCGTAGATCGCCTTCAGCTCGTCGAGGTCGCTCGGCTCGAGGGGTCGACCGTCGCCGCGCAGCTCGTAATGGCGTCGAATCGCCATGCCCTCATCTGGCGTTCGAGCCAGGGGGCTCGACTTCCAGATGGCGGCAGGCGTTGGACCTTCGAAAAGACGACCATAGGCCTGCGGCACGGCCGCGCGCGGGCCGTGGACGGCATAGGTGTGCAGGAACGCGAACGTCGGCCCGGGAGCGGCATCGAGATCGGCGAGCAGCTCCTCGACCTGACGCTCGAGCGTCGGCAGATCCAAATCGCGCAGCCCGGCCCGATAGCGGAGCCGCTGGAAGCCCTGACCGAGTCCGAAGCGCGGATGCAGGTAGGCGCCGCCAGTCGATGCGATCGTGCGATAGCCGGCAGCACGCAGCGCCTCGGCCAGCGTGTCGAGCGACGTCGGCGCCGGCTCGCGCCACTGCACACGATGCTGATCGACATCGAGGCCGGTGAACATCGAAGCGTGGGACGGCAAGGTCCAGGGCGCCGGCGCCACGACCGTTTCGAAGGTCACCGCGCGGCCGGCAGCCCAGCGATCGAGATGCGGCGTCGTCGGCACCGTGTGACCGTAGAGCGAGAGTCGATCGGCGCGAAGGGTGTCGATCGAGATCAGCAGCACGTCGGGAGCGGTCCGCACAGCCGACGGCGCGGTCAATTCCGAAAGGCCCGGCGTCTCGATGGCGATCCAATCGGCGAGAGCGCTTCGCTCCGAGGCGCTCGACGTGCGGACCTGCAGGGACCACAGTCGACGGGCGGCCTGAGGAGGCTGGTCGAGATCGGTCGCCAGGTCGATCTCGAGCGGCCGCCAGCCAGGCTCAGCCTCGATCTCCTCGCGCCATCGAGTGCGGCCATCCGCGTCGCTCAGCGTCAGCGTCACCGATGGCCTCGACGCTCCCGCTGCCGCCAGCGACGAGATGGCGAAGCGCAGACGGCCGGCGACACCCGGGCGAAACGCGAACGTCTCCTGGTCCCCCGGAGCGAGGATGACGGCATCGCGCTCATCGCGGCCGATGTCGACCCGACGCGGCATCGCCAGACGCTCGAGACGCTCGGCACGCGGCTGCAGCGAGAGCGCCCTCAGGTCAACGATCTCGAACGGGTCGCCGACCGTGGCTGGCAGCACGAGACGCAGCTTCTTGATCGAGCCCCGCCAGCTCTCGACATCACGAAGATCGAAGACGATCGTCCCGTCACGATCGCTTGACTGGCGCAGATCGCGCGGACGGCCGAATGTCTGGCCGTCCGACGCCCAATGCAGCGTCGCCGAGCGCTGAGGCTCAGCCGACGCCAACTGAAGGACCAGGCGGTCCACTCGCGAGGCCGCCAGCTCGAGATCGCGAAGCCGAAGGGTGAGGTGCGCGCGCGTTGCGACACCGGACAGCCCCTTGGACTCGGCGCCAGCATCGCGATCGAGTCCGCCAATGCGCCAGCTTTCGGTCTCGGCAAACGTCCAGCTTCGGACCTCCTGCACCTCGACCACCGAGTCGATGTCGAATCGTTCGACGGCGGGCGGCGCCAGATCCCGCCAGCGCCTCGCCTCGGAGGCCGGCTCGGCGCAAGAGGCGAGACCGCTCGCGACCAGCAGAGCGACCACGCTCCTTGCGAGCCCGTGCCGAACGCGATCGAGAGATCGACCGCTTGGCATCATGGCGTCGGGGTCCTCATGCCGTCATGCTCTCAGACGGCAGGTGCAGAACCGGTCGCCGCGCGAGACAATCGACGCATGGGCATCAGCATCGAGACGGTCGAGCACGGCGACCCCGGCTGGAGCGACTGCGTCGCGATCCGACACGAGGTCTTCGTGGTCGGCCAGGAGTGTCCGCCCGATGAGGAGTTCGACCGCCAAGACGCCGAGGCGCACCATCTTCTCCTCCGCGTCGACGGCCGGCCGGCCGCGACGGCGCGCTGGCGCGTCACGGGCGTGGGCAACCAGGCCGTGGCCAAGCTCGAGCGCTTTGCCGTGCTGGAAGCCTTCCGCGGCCGCGGTCTCGGCCGACAGCTGGTGCAGTCGGCGCTCGACACGGCCCGCGGCGCCGGACATGGACGCTTCCTGCTTCACGCGCAGGCGCACCTGCGCGGGTTCTACGCCGCCTTCGGCTTCCGCGCCGTTGGAACGCCGTTCGTCGAGGCAGGCATCCCGCACCTGCGGATGCTCTTCGACGACTGAGCGGTCTGCAGCGTCAGCGGGTCGTTTGCTCCCCGCTGTCCGCGCCAGCCTCGCCGGTCGATGCGACCGTCGCACCGCCGCCGACTCGCCACAGCCCGTCGCCGGTGCGGAGGAGGATCGCGCCATCCACCGCCGCCGAGCCGTACACGGTCCCGTCGATTTCGAGCGGGTTGGTCGCGATCTCGCGAACCTCGTCGCCGTCGAGCTCGAGCACCGAGGTGATGCCGTCCTTGCCGAAGAGGTAGAGCCGATCGTCCGTCGCGATAGGCGACGCCCAGGTGGCGCCCGCCTCGGTTCGGTGCTGCCAACGCTCGGCACCGGTGGCGACGTCGACACAGCTCGCCACGCCCGGTCGATTCACCATGACCACGCAGTCGCCGTGATGAATCGGCGAAGCGAAGCTGGACGTGACGCCCTCGGCGCGCCAGGCGATGGCGTCGGCTCCGAGACGGCCGTCGGCCGGCCGAAGAGCCAGAACGTTGCCGGCCTTGCGGCTCGGCAGCACCACAAGATGACCGTCGCCGTCGGGATCGGGCACCGCCACCGCAGAGGGCACGTTGTTGCCCTCGATGTCGGAGAAGCTCCAGAGCACTTCGCCAAAGCGAGCGTCAATGGCCTCCGTCTGGCCTGAGATGCTCGCGACGACAATCTCTCGGCCGTCGGCGTCGACCCGCAGAGGCGTCGTCCACGAGAC
Source organism: Acidobacteriota bacterium (assembly GCA_038530905.1). Lineage (GTDB taxonomy): Bacteria > Acidobacteriota > Thermoanaerobaculia > Multivoradales > J023 > JAUIJL01. The sequence goes on along the minus strand of JBCBCF010000281.1, from coordinate 1,730 downwards.
CTTCGGCGCGCGATCGGTGAGCCAGCGCGTGTCCCCTGTCGCCCGGTCGATCGCTAGCATGTACGACGGACCCTCATGGGACAGCTGGACGATCACCGCACCGGCGACGCCGGTCGGCGAGCTCGCCCAGCCGTGGTTGCCCTCGGGCTTGGCCAGCTCTCGAGACAGCGAGCGGCGCCACAAATCTTCGCCGTCGTGATCGACCGCGATCAGATCGCCGCTCTCCCACAGAGCCACGATCCGCTCGCCGTCGACGACCGGGGTCGGGGCCGAGTTGCTGACCATGTCCGACGCTTCGATCGGCAGACTGGTCGCGAACTTGCGCTGCCAGCGGAGTGCACCGTCGTCGAGCGCATAGGCCGCCAGAATCAACGTGTTCTTGGTCTCTCCGGCGGCCGATGTCACGAACACGGTGTCTTTCCAAACCACCGGCGCCGACTGGCCGAAACCTTCGAGCGCCACGGTCCATGCGATGTTCTCTTCCGCACCGTCGGAACTCGACCAGGTCAGAGGAAGATCCTTGGCGGCCGTGCGCCCGGCGCTGCCGCCGCGGAACTCCGGCCAAACATCGCTCGGCAGCTCCCGGCGGACCGGTGCCGGGCCGACCTCGGCCGAGGCGGCGACCGCCACCGCAGGAAGCGACGCGACGGTCTGCGAATGGCCGTCGCTGGTCGCGCCCGCGATCAGAAGCACTTCATCGGCGACGTGCAGCATCCGGTGGAAGAAGCGAGGGACGGAAACCTCGGTTGCCACGGTTCGCCAAACGGCGTCTCCGGCATCGCCGACAGACGGGAGACGATAGAACCGTCCGTCCGCCGTCGACAAGAGCACCGCTTCATCCATGCCGAGGGCAGCGGCGCCGAAAGCATGGAGGCCGCCCTCGGTCGGCGGCACGTCGGGCGCCCGAGACCAGCTCCCTGTCTCGAGATCGAAGATATCCACGCGATCGCTCGGAGCACTGTCGGTGATGCCACCGATCACGAAGACGCGACTGCCGGCCGCCGCCATCGCCAGAGCACGGCGCTGGAACGGCTGTTCGACCTCGCGCCACGACGCAGTGCCGGCCTTGTCGTCGAGAATCGCGAGGGTGTCATGCCACCGCCGCTCGGCGACCTCGCCGCCGAGCTGCCAGCCGCCGCCGACATAGAGCCGATCTTCGACGACGACCGCATCATGCGACGACCGTCCCTCCGGCAGGTTGGGAAGATCCCGCCACGAACCGCGGGCGTCGGACCAGCAGGCGACGGTCGAGACCGAATGCAGATCCTCGGTCTCGTCCCGGCGGTTGCGCGCCGACAGGCCGCCGACCCGACAGACCTCGTCGCCCCAGGCGACGAGCGCCAAGCCCTGCAGCGGCTCGATGTCGCCCAACCGTTCCCACTCAGAGTCTGGCTGACTGCGATCGAGGCGAAAGAACCCATTCGAGAGATCGTCGATCGAGTGCGAATGCACCTTCCCGGCGTGGCCACCGTAGACGTACAGACGCTCGCCGAGCGCCGCGGCGCCGAAGCTGGCCAGGCCTACGGGCAGCTCGGGGAGAGCGACCTCGACGGCTGCGCCTGCGTGCTCGGCTGCGGCGGTCGTGCTCTCGACGGCCGCAGAGGCCGACGCCAGCGCCGACGGTGCCGCGACAAGGCCCGAACATCCGACCAAGCAGAAAAAAAGGGAGCCCGGCGCGACGATCGCGACGGGCGGAATCGATCCAAGGCATCGAAGAATCATGGTGGCTC
>JBCBCF010000280.1:0-5463 GCA_038530905.1 Acidobacteriota bacterium | reverse complement strand
CCGATCGTGGTCGCCTTCATCGTGGTGCTGATTCCGAGCTTCGACGGATTCGGTGGGCCGGGCGGCCTGCCCTCCGACTCAGAAGCGGCTGCGGTCGTCGGCTCGGAAAAGATCAGCTTCGCCGAGTTCCGCCGCGCCTCGGAGAATCTCGAGCGCTACTACCAGCAAATGTTCGGCGAGCGCTGGTCGAACGACATGGTCGAGCAATTCGGCATCCGTCGCCAGGCGCTCGAGCAGCTGATCGACAACCGAATCCTGCTGCTCGAGGCCGAGCGGGTCGGGCTGGTGGCGACCGACGAGGAGGTTCAGCGGGCGATTGTCGAGGATCCGGCGCTGGCCGACGCGAACGGCAACTTCCTCGGCCGCGAGCGCCTCGCCGAGGGGCTGCGGCGGGCGCGAGTGAGCGAGGCGGACTTTCTCGAGGGCGTTCGTCAGCAGGTGCTGATCGAGAAGCTCGACGACCTGCTGCGCCAGACTGCCTACGTCTCCGACGCCGAAGTTCGTCGGGCCTACGACGACGAGACCGAACGCGCCACGATCCGCTTCGTCAAGCTCCCGGCGACGGAGCTTGTCGGCGAGGTCGAGGTGGCGGATCCCGAGCTGGCGACCTGGTACGCCGACCGCTCGGCCGAGTTCGAGCTGCCCGAGCAGCGTGTCGTCGACTACCTGCTCATCGACACGCCGACCCTGCGCCAGACGGTCGAGATTTCCGAGGACGAGCTGCGCACCTACTACGACGCCAATCGGGACGACTACGAGCGCGACGAGCAGGTCCGCGCCCGCCACATCCTGATTCAAGCGGCCGCCGGGGACGAGGCCGCGGTCGCCGCAGCGCGCGAACGCATTCAAGAGATCCGGGCTCGCATCGATGGCGGCGAAAGCTTCGCGGCGGTCGCCCGCGATGCGTCCGAAGACGAAGGCAGCGCGCAGCGCGGCGGCGACCTGGGCAACTTCGGTCGCGGCGCCATGGTGAAGCCGTTCGAGGAAGCCGCCTTTGGTGCCGAGATCGGCGAGCTCGTCATCGCCGAGTCGAATTTCGGCGTCCACCTGATCAAGGTCGAGAGCAAGCAGCCGGCCGGCCTACAGCCTTTCGAGGATGTTCAGCTGGCGATTCGCGCCCGTCTGCTCAGCGAGCGGGTCGACGAGATCGCCGAAGCGCGCGCACAGGAGCTGGCGCAGCAGCTTCGCAGCCTCGAGACCGTCGATGCGGCCGCACTCGAGGCCGCGGCGACCGACGAGGCCGTGACGCTGACCACCACCGAGGCGTTCGGCCGGGGCGACGCGGTCGCCGGTGTCGGCCGCGCCCAGGGCTTCCTCGACGCGGCATTCGGCATGGAGCGCGGCGACGTGTCCGCGCCGGTGAAGATTCCGCGGGGCTGGGCCGTGTTGCATCTCACCGACGTGCGCCAGCCACGCATCCCCGAGCTCTCGGAGGTTGAGGATCGCGTGCGAACCGCCGTCGAGACCGAGAAGGCGAAAGACGTCGCGCGCGAGCGCCTGGCCGACGCGCGGACGCGAGTTGTGGGCGGTGAGTCGTTCGACGCGGTCGCCGCCTCCCTCGACCTCGCCGTTCAGGAGAGCGCCGAGTTCAATCGCAGCGGGTCGATCGCGGGCCTCGGCCGCGAGCCGGCGGTGATCGACGCCGCCCTCGCGCTCGACGCCGCAGAGGTCGGCGAGCCGGTGGCGGTCGCCGATGGCGCGGTGCTCTTCGAGGTCGTCAACCGCCAGCGCGCGACGGATGAGGAGTTCGCCGAGCGTGCCGACGAGATCCGCCAGCGCACCACGGACGAGCGCCTCGCCAACCTCCGCCGATCCCTACTCGAGCTGCGCCGTCGCGACCTCGAGCCAACATTCGCCGCCAGCATCTCCGAGGAGCTCTTGCCGACCGCGCCGTCCGCCGCCGGCTGATGATCGGGCGCCTGCGCGGCCGGGTGCTCGAGGCCGCACCGGGACGCCTGGTGCTCGACGTTGGCGGGGTCGGGTACGAGCTTCTCGTCTCGGTGGCCACCTTCGCGGTCATCGAGGCCGCGACGGCCCGCGAACCCGAGCGCGTGATCGATCTCTCCGTGCACACGCACGTGCGCGAGGACGCGATCCAGCTCTTCGGCTTCGCCGAATCGAGCGAGAAAACCCTCTTCCTGGCGCTGGTCGGCGTCGCCGGGGTGGGTCCGAAGCTGGCGCTCAATATCCTTTCGGGCATTCCCGGCGACGACCTGCTCGCCGCGCTCGCCGGCTCCGACCTGCCACGCCTGCGCGCAATCCCCGGCGTCGGCAAGAAAACCGCCGAACGTCTGGTCCTGGAGCTGCGCGAACGGGCGCGAGACCTCGTCGCTGACCGTCCGAGCGCCCTGACACCCGCACCGCCGGCCAGCGGCGACGATCTGGTCGAGGCTCTCGTCGGACTCGGCTATGCCCGCGCCGCCGCCGAGCGCGCCGCCGGACGCCAGCCAGCGGGCGAGGACGTCCTCTTCGCCGAGCGCCTGCGTCGAGCTCTCCGCGAGCTGTCCCGCCGCTGAGCGGCGCCGGCCGCTTCCGGCCGGAGGTGCCCGACAGGGCCGCGGGACCGCGAAAGCGTGGCGGCGGCACACGGTAGGATCTCAGCCGATGAGCTTCGACGATCCGTTCGACGCCCGCCTTGTGGGCGGCGACGCCCAAGCGGACGAGCCGGCCCTTGAGCCGGCGCTGCGGCCGCGGCGGCTCGATGACTACGTCGGTCAGGAGCGCGTCGTCGAGAATTTGCGGGTCGCGATTCAGGCCGCCCGCGAGCGCGGCGAGTCACTCGATCACGTGCTCCTCTTCGGTCCGCCAGGCCTCGGCAAGACGACGCTGGCGCACATCCTGGCCGAGGAGATGGGCACGCATCTGCGCACCACATCCGGGCCGGTGCTCGAGAAGGCCGGCGATCTCGCGGCGATTCTCACCAACCTCGAGCCAGGGGAGATCCTCTTCGTCGACGAGATTCATCGCCTTGGGCCGACGGTCGAGGAAACGCTGTACCCAGCGGTCGAGGACTTCAAGCTGGATCTGGTGATCGGCCAAGGACCGGCGGCGCGCACGATGGAGATCCCTCTGCCACGGTTCACGCTGATCGGCGCCACGACTCGCGCAGGACTGCTCACCAAACCGCTCCACGCCCGCTTTGGCATCGTTCATCGGCTGGATTTCTACACCTCGGAGCACCTGAGCCGGATCCTTGGGCGCTCCGCGCGCCTGCTCGACGTCGAGCTCGACGCGGGCGGCGCCGAGGAGCTGGCGCGCCGCAGTCGCGGGACGCCGCGCATCGCCAACCGCCTGCTGCGGCGGGCGCGCGACTTCGCCCAGGTCGAAGGCGACGGGCGGATCGACCGCGACACAGCCTGCAGCGCCCTCGATCTGCTCGAGGTCGACGCCCTGGGCTTCGACGAGGTCGACCGGCGGATCCTCGGCACCTTGATCGAGCACTATGCGGGCGGGCCGGCCGGCCTTTCCGCCCTCGCCGCCGCGGTGGGTGAGGATCGAGGCACGCTCGAAGATCTCTACGAGCCGTTCCTGATCCAGGAAGGGTTCTTGCAGCGCACGCCACGCGGGCGCGTCGCGACCGAACGCGCCTACCGCCATCTCGGCGTCCCGATCCAGCGTCGGCCCCCAGGAGCTGTGCCCGGTCCGCTCTTCTGATTCGACCGAATGCCGCGCACCTCAGTTCTGATTTACAACCCAGCCGCCGGCGGGCAGGTCGGAGACCGCCTCGTCGCCCGCCTGGCGCGGCGGCTCGAGCGGTCAGGATTCATCGTCGAGCCCCGCCGCACCGCCGGCCCGGGCGACGCCACCCGGCTGGCCCGCGAGGCTGTCGCCGAGGGGGTCGACGTCGCCTTTGCACTCGGCGGTGACGGCACGCTGCGCGAGACGGCGGCTGGCCTGCTCGACACCGACGTCGCTCTCGGCGCCCTGCCGGCCGGCACCGCCAACGTCCTGTGCTACGAGCTGGGCCTCCCTCGCCGACCAACGGCCGCGGCGCTCGCCTTCGCCACCGCCGAAGTGCGTGAGATCGACGTCGGCCTGGCCGGCGGCTGGCCGTTCTTGATGATGGTCTCCTGCGGCCTCGACGCCATGGTCATGGCCCACGCCGACGGTTTCCTCAAGCGCCGACTCGGCGTGGTGGGCGTCGGATTGACCGGTCTTCGGCGCTGGTGGAGCTACGACTATCCCGAGATCCGGGTGCGCTTCGACGGCCGGACCGAGCGCGTCGGATTCTTCTCGCTGTCGAATATCCCCTACTTCGGCGGCCCGTTCCGCATGGCTCCGGATGCCGATTCGCTCGACGGCCGGCTCGATCTCGTCCTCTTCCGGGGCCGCTCCCGCTGGCGGACGCTGCACTTCGCAATCGACGTCGGATGGGGCCGACACGGGCGACGGGACGACGTCGAGATTCACCGCGTGCGCGAGGTCGAGCTGCTAGGGCCGTGTGCCTACGGCCTGCAAATCGACGGCGACGTCCTCCCTGCGGATCTGCCGATGCCCTTGCGCCTGTCGACCTCGCGCCTCAAGGTGCTGGCGCCGAGCTCACCTCGATCACGGCGCCGATCACATCGCGCGCGCGGCTAGTCGGCCGACGGACCGCCGTCGCGCAGGCCCGCGCGCGGGAGCTGCGCACGCCTCTCCATGGCCACCAGGCGCAGGATCGAGGTCGTCGCCGCGGCAGCCACCAGCTGGATCGCTGGCGTCGCGCCGAGCCGGTGAAGTGCGAGCAGCACGCCGCAGCCGAGGATGGCCGCGGTGGCATAGAAGTCCTTGTGCAGCACCGCCGGCAGCTTGCCCACCAAGACGTCTCGGATCACGCCGCCACCGACCGCGGTCAGGCTCCCCGCGAGGATCACGCCCAGCGGCCCCAGGCCGTGCGCCAGCCCTTTTGCTGCACCGAGGGCTGCGAAGAGGCCAAGGCCCGCGGCATCTGCCAGCATCACGCGATTCCAGCCGCGGGCGAGGCGAGGTGCCGCCGCCACAGCGACCGCCGCACCAAGCAGGCAGGCGACGAGGTAGCGCTCGTCACGCAACGAGGCCGGCGGCAGATCGCCGAGCAACACGTCGCGCACGAGACCTCCGCCGACGCCGGTCAGCACCGCCAGCACCGCGACGCCCAGCCAGTCGAGACGATGGCGAACCGCCTCGAAGCCGCCGGACATCGCGAAAACAAACGTACCGAGGAGGTCGAGAACAACCAGCATCGCGAGACTGAGAGTCTGCCACGCTCAACGGTGCCAGGCACTTTCCCGCGCATCATCGGAAGCGGTGCCAGGCACCTTCCCGCGCATCATCGGAAGCGGTGCCAGGCACTTTCCCGGCGTCACGCCAGCCAACCCGGCGGGCGCGTCAGAAGGGTGAGACCGGCGAGGTTCCGTCGCAGGTGCTCTGGAGCGGAACCGCCGGCAGACCGACGCTGAAGCGACCGTTGGCCGACACGAGTGCGGAGATCCATCCTTGACTCGG
>JBCBCF010000279.1:0-5493 GCA_038530905.1 Acidobacteriota bacterium | reverse complement strand
GCCGAGGCCGAGGCGTCGCTCGCCCTCGCCCAATTGCCCCGCTCGTACGCCATCCAGGCGATGATCTTTTGCAGCTCGACTCGGTCGTCAAGGTAGGTGTCGAGGGTCAAGGTGCGATCTAAGAGCTTGCGCGCCTGCGACGGATAGCCCTGACGCAGGGCCAGCCGGGCGAGGGCGAGCGACGCCTCGGCCTCGGCGCGCCGGTCACCCAGAGCCGCCGCCAACTCGAGCTGATCGCCGTAGAGCGTCTCGGCGACGGCCAGCGCGCCGCGCTGCTCCTCGAGCGGCGCCAGGCGACCGGTCAGACGCAACCGCCGCGCCGGTTCCTCCACGCTCGACAGGTCGAGAGCACGCTGCCACAGCTCGGCGGCTCGATCGGTGTCGCCGCGCCGCAGAGCGACCTCGGCCAGACTCGCCGCCGCGCGCCCGCGCGCCCGCGCGTCCTCAAGCCCGTCAGCAACCGTCAGGGCCTCTTCGAGAACCTCAGTCGCGTCCTCCAGCTGGCCGTCGACCATCCGCGCGCTGCCGAGATCGAGGAGCACGTCGAGACGCGCGAGTCGGTCGCCCACCGACGCGTAGAGCTCCGCCGCCGCCAGCAGTGCTTCCTCGGCGTCGTCTGACCGCCCGTTGGCGCGCGCTAGACGCGCCGACGTCTCGGCGACGCGCGCGCGCGCCGCGCGATCTGCGCGCAGGCCATAGAGACGATCGGCCTGGCGCAGCGACTGCTCAGCGGAGATCTCGTCGCCGTCGGCGGCGTCGAGCCGAGCGAGAAGCTCGAAGCCGCGCCCCTGGAGATCGAGCGACGCACGCGCCTGGGCCGCCTGCGTCAGGTCGAGGACCAGCGCGCGCGCCCGCGCCGCATCACCCGCCTGCCACGACGCCTCGGCCAGGCGCGCGCGCGCCTGGAGAAAGCGCGGCGATTCCTGTGCGGCGATCTCGAGATAGGGCCGCGCCGTCGCCCAACGATCGGCCGACGACCCCTCCCCGAGGAGTCGTGCGACGCCTGCCGCGTACATGCGATCGACAAACGGATCGCCGGAGAACACCCTCGCCTGAGTCGGCGTGCGAACACCGCCGCCGACCGCGTCGCCGATCGCCTGCGCCAGCGCCTCGGCGACCTGCAGCGGACGCTCGCCGCGGTAGGAACGCTCGGCCGATCGGTCTCCCACGAGATCGCGGAAGATCACATCGGCCACCACCGCCCCTTCGTCCCGACGGAGCGTCGCATCGACATGCACGCGCGCGCCGAGGCCGGCCGCCAGCTTCTGCACGTCCTTTGGTTCGATCGGCATCCTGCGCGACAGAACGTCGCGCAAGCGGTCGCTCGCCACGACATCGACCGACGCCGTGGCGCGCAGCTGTTCGTCGATCAGCGCCGGCAGGCCCCAGCGCATCCACGTGTCGTCGCGATCCCCGACGGCGAACGGACCGATCGCCACGCGGCCCTCGAAACTCGGTGGCGCGGCGGTCTCGGGTCGGAACTGCAGAAGACCGAAGACGAGCGCTGCGAGTGCAAGCAGGATCAAGCCGATCACCGCGGCGCGCGAGACTTTCGACGCCGCGGAGCGTTGCTGACGGTACACCCCGCCACGCCGCCGCGATGCCGGCCAGCGCCGTGCCTCGGGCGGTGCCGCGGTGGCCAACCGGGCGGCGTCGTCCTCGCTCGGCTGCGTTAGACTCATGAATCCCGCATCCTGTCATCCCTCCGTCGGAGCGCCAATCATGCTCGCGCCGCTCGCCGGCATCGAAGGCAAGTACGAAATCGTCGCCAAGATCCGCGAGGGAGGCATGGGCGCCATTTATCGGGTGCGCCATCGCTTGCTGGACGAGATCCGGGTCGTCAAGACGCTCAAAGCGCAACACGACGGCGACGAGGAGCTGCGCGCCCGCTTCACCCGTGAGGCGAAGGCGGCCATCCGCCTGCGACATCCGAACGTCGTCCAGATTTTCGACTTCGGCGTTGACGAGTCTGGCTCCGGCCTGATCGTCATGGAGTTCATCCGCGGCGTCGACCTGCAGCGACTGATCGAGACGCAGGCACCGCCGTCCTTGCCCCTGGCGCTCGAGCTCGCCCGCCAAAGTCTGCGAGCCCTCGGCTTCCTGCATCGCCACGGCTACGTCCATCGCGACGTCTCGCCCGACAACCTGATGTTGACGCTCGATGTCGACGAGCAGCCGTTGGTGAAGCTCATCGACCTCGGCATCGCCAAGCGTGTCGACTCGCAGCAGAATCTCACCGTCTCCGGATCCTTCCTGGGTAAGTTCCGCTACGCCTCGCCGGAGCATTTCGGCGCCAGCGGCGGCACCGTCGACGCCCGCAGCGACCTCTACACGTTCGGGCTGGTGCTCTATGAGCTGATCACCGGCGTCTATCCGATCGAGTCCGAGTCGACCTCGCAGCTGATTGCGGCTCACCTGTTCCAGGAGCCGATCCCCTTTTCGGTCTCTGATCCCGAGGGGCGCATCCCGCCGGCGGTTCGAGACATGCTGTCGCGCGCCCTGGCCAAGAAGCCGGACGACCGCTGGCAGTCGGCGGACGAGTGGCAGCGGGCGATCCGTGGGATTCAGCGGCAGAACGAGGAGATCGACGACGACGTCCTGTCGCACGAGGCGCGCGGGCTGATCGACGCCAGCCCGGCGCCGAATCAACAGGTGCAGCCGCCGGCCGGCTCGACCCAGAGACGGCTCGACCGCAACTTCGGCCGCGAGACGACACCTCTGCCGCAACATCTGGTGGTGGCGCCGGCACCTGCGACGCCACCGGTCCCGATCCCACAGGCACCCATCGAGGGGTCGGTTCCCGAACCGTCGAACGCGACGCCGGCCCCGCCGCCGACCCCAGCTCCCGCGCGGAACCCAACACCCCCGTCGACCCCGGTCGCCGACGCGGCCGGCCCGTCACTGGCCGAGGCCATCGAGCGGCATCTCGAAGAATCCCGCCGTCGCGCCGCCGACGGTCGCTATACAGCGGCCCTCGAGTCACTCCAGGAAGCACAAGCGCTGGCGCCCGACGATGCGGCGCTCCGAGAACAGCTGGGGCAGGCCATCCTGCAGCTCCATCGCGACATTCGCGCGCACGAGAAGGCGCGCCAGGTGGACGAGGTGCGGACACGGATCGCCGAGCTTCTGGACGCAGAGCGTCTGGAAGAAGCGGAGGCTGCCCTCGATCGTGCGGTCGCCCGCGCCGGCGCTGCCGAACCGTTCGCCACCGAACGTCATCGTCTCGAGGAGCTTCGGGCCGAGCGGGTCGAGGCGTTGGTCACGGAGGCCGGGCGCGCCTTCGACACCGAGCGCTTCTCGACCGCGGCAAGCTTCCTGGAGCAGGTTCTGGAGGTCGACCCTGACAACCGCTGGGTCCGCAAACAGCTCGCGCGGGCGCGCCAGAAGGCTGAGGAGGCCGAGCAGCAGCTACGCCAGGCCGAGGCCGAGCGCCTGCACGAGCTTGAGCAGTACGACCGCGAGCTCGAGGCCGGCGCCTTCGATCTCGCCGCGCGACGGCTTGAACGCTACGCCGAACGCTTCGGCGACGACGCTGCTGCGCCGCTCCGTGAACGATTCGACGCGCGCCGCGCGACGACTACCCGCGAGCTGCTCCGTTCGGCGCAGGAGGCCGGGGAACAGCAGGACTTCATCAAGGCTCGATTGCTCGCCGAGCATGCGCGCGATCTATCGCCCAACGACACGGCGGTCTTCCACTTTTCCCTCTTGCTCGACGAGGCGGTCTCCCAAGAGCATCCGAACAGCCAGCCGCTCAACGTCGACGGCGAGCCCCCGAATCTACTGCTAGCGGTCGGTCAGATCGAGAAGCTCCGGGTCGACGGCGAGCCACTCCGCGCCTGGAGGGCCGTGCAGCAGGCGATCGGGACATTCGGCGAGATCGAGACGCTGATCGAGCTGCGACGGAACCTGGCCGAGCGGATCCTCGACGACGCGCACTCGGACGAGGCGGAAGCGGCCGGCTGAGTCCAAAGCTCGCCGGCCGAGAGTCAGCTTCAGGAGCCGATCGACGAGCCGGCCAGCTTGCCGCGCGGGCCATGGCCGTTCAAGAACCCGAGGAACTTGCCGCGCGAGTCGCCTTGGAACGACAAGAACCGCAGGCCCATCCCGTCGACTTGCTCGCGCGCTGGCCGCGTGTGGCGCACCACTTCCCCAACGCCCACCACCGATCCGGCGCGACCCGGCAGACTGAAGTGGAAACGCACCTGAGCACCACACTGAAGCTTGCGCGGGCTTTCGACCAGCGCGCCGGTGGCGGAGCTGTTGAGCACCTCGCCGACCACATAATCCATATGACGTCCACGGCCGGACTGCAGCTGCGCCAAGAACCGAGAGTCCTTGCGCGGCGCCACGCGCAGCAGATCTGCGACGGCGGCAAACAAATCGATCTCCGCGCGATGCAGGTGCACGACGCGATTGGCGCCGCGATCGATCAGGGCACGCGCGCGTTCGAGATCAAACGCCTCGGAGAGCAAAATGATCGAGCAGAACCGGCTCGCGGCATCGCTTCGACGAACCACCGTCAAGAAGTCCTCGACCGCCATGTCGTCAAGCGGGCAACGCACAAGCAGAAGCTGCACCGGGATCGGCGCAATCAGCTCCAGCGCGGCGGTGGCGCTCGGCAGGCGATCGATGTCGAGGGCGAGGGCGCTGAGCGGCCGGGAGACGGCACGGAGCTCGTGGTCCGACAGGCCGACGGCGAGAACCGGCGGTGGGTTGGCCCGAGTGACCTCCTGGGCAGAGGGCGTGATCTCAGACCGCGCGGTCGTAGGTTCCGAGGTCGGTGACGTGGCAGACATGATCCTGGGTGTCCCGATGCGAAGAGGCGTTTCGTGGAGCGTCAACCAGGGGAACGATCAGAGGGCCGCAAAAGTCTCGGACGACGGATCGAAACAAAAGGCTTCTTCGATCCTATCAGAGATGACCTGGAGGCCTGCGTCGTGAGCATCGGCCAAGCCGGCTCTCGCTCGCGGCGCGTCATCGTTGGCTCACGCAATCCAGCCAAAATCGAGGCCGTCCGCCGGGGCCTCGATCGCTGGGTTCCCGATCCGCACCGCGTGATCGTCGGCGTCGCTGTGCCCTCCGGCGTCTCCGACCAACCGATGTCGGACGCCGAGACCCTGCGCGGCGCGCGACACAGGGCCGCGCGCGCCCAGGCCGCGCGACCCAACGCCGAGGTGTGGCTCGGTCTCGAGGGCGGTCTCGCCTCCTGGCCAGATCACGAGGACGCGCCAGGCCCGGCGAGCCTCATGGCGTTCGGCTGGATCGTCGCGATCGACGAGAACGGGCGCTCGGGCGAAAGTCGCACAGCAACCTTCGAGGTACCCGCCTCGGCGGCGGCGCTGGTGACGGAGGGCCTGGAGCTCGGCCATGCGATCGACCGCGTGACCGGCGAGCGGGGCCTCAAGACGCGCGGCGGCGCCGTCGGCTGGGTGAGCGACGGCCGCCTCGACCGCGCCGAGCTCTATGCTCCGGCGGTGCTTCTGGCGGTCGCCG
>JBCBCF010000278.1:0-5513 GCA_038530905.1 Acidobacteriota bacterium | reverse complement strand
CACCGTCTCGTCGACACTCGGCATGGCGTCGGCGTCGCCGACACCCGGAACCGCGACGCGCAAACGCGCCGAGCCGGCGCTCGCCGCGACGCGACGGGCAACGAGGCGATAGCCGGTCGCCTCGGCGCGGGTGACAAACGCCAGCGTCGCGTCGTCGAGCGGCACGACCTCGGCGAACGGCACGTCGCGCGCGGCGAGGGCGCCCCAGCCGGACGAACGCCTGCCGTTGAGCCGGCTTTCGATCTCCAGCTCGAAACCGGCGCCGTCAACCGAGGCAACCGTCGGGCGCAGAAAGTGCGTGGCGCGAGCGAATCGCTCGAAGGCGGTCGGCGCCGACGACTCTTCCAGCTGAAACGCCTCGCCGAAGCGCTGCGACATGTCGCGCCCCCGCGTTGTATCGCGCCGGACGCCGTCCCAACCCCAATCGCCGTCGCGGCCACCGGCCCACTCGGCCGCCAGCACGGCGAGCGCCTCGAACGAGGCCTCGCCCAGGTGGACGTGGCGCGCCGCCTGCGCCAGCAGGTACGCGCGGTTCAGCACGACATCGCGCGGAATCCGTGAGAGCCCTCCCGGAACCTGGATCGGAGCGTTGGCCAGTGAATGTCCCAGGCCGAGCAGGCCAACCGCCGACTGCAGGAGATCGGCGTCGAGCTGGGCGGTGAGTGCCGGCAGCAGCAGAGAGTCCGGCGACAAGGGCACGCCGTCTGACACGCCCATGTCGAACTCGAACGTCGGCTGGATCTGACTGCCCGCCGTCGCGGTGGCGGCGGCCAGCTTGCCGGTCCGCAGCGCCTTCATGCGGAAGGACACCGTCGCCGAATCGCCCGGCAGCAGCTGGCTGACGGTGCGGGTGGCGCTCTCTCCGGCCGCCAGCTCGACACCCGAGAGCCCCGCCTGACGCATCGCGAAGCTCAGCCCGTTGACCGGGCCGTTGCCGAGGTTGGCGATCGTGAAGTACGCGTCGTACTCCTCGTCGGAGCGCACGACGTCCGGGTGGTTGATGGTCACGGACAGGGTCGGATCGCGCACGATCACCGAACCGCGGGCGCTGCCGGCCAGGCGCTGCACGCCGCCGGGAAGACCGTGCAGCAGGCCCTCCATCTCGAAATCGACGACATGCGTGCCTTCGCTCAGTCCCTCGACCAGGAACTCGGCATCGGCGGTCGCCTGAGCGACCAGGATGGTCAGGTCGTCGGCAGTTCCGAGCTCGCCGTCGGCGCCCGGTACGTGCATGGGAACCGGGACTCCGAGCGGCGTTGGAGGCTCCGTCTCGGCCTGGCGCAGGCCGGACGGCAGGGAGATGCGAGCGGTGAGATCGTGAATCTCGAGGACGTCACCGGCTGGCGCGCCGTTCTGCACCATCAGAACGACCGAAAAGAACTGATGCAGAAGACCGATCTCGTTCGGGAAGAGGACGACGCCCACCATCGGCGGCGCCGGCCTCGGTGCGCGGCATTCCGCACCCATGTCACAGCCGCCGCGAGGGATCTTCGACTCCTCTTCGCTCTCTGGCTGCTCGAGGAAGATCTCGAACGGCACCAGCTGCGGCGGCCGAAAGCGCGGCGGCAGCTTCGCGACGGGGGGCGACGGCAGCACATTGGCATGCCGGAAGCTGCGGGCGCCGCCGCCCGCGATGTCGTAAGCGATCGGCACTTCGTAGTCGATCGTTTCCCCATCGAAGCCGAAGCCAACGGTCAGGTTGAAGGCTTGAAAGCTGTCGTCCCCGAGAACGATGCCGTGCGAGCGAATCTCGTCGAGGGTGAGCGCGCGCGTCGAGACGCGGGTGACAAGGATCTGGGTCGCGGTGATCGAGACCGCGCGTGGCTCGGCGTACGCCAGAAGCTCATCGCCGTCGAGCAGTCGAAGATCGCCGAGCTCGTAGACACCTTTCTGTCGCAGAGCCGGGATGCGGAACGGTTCGCCGGGAACGGTCTCCAAGCGCAAGGTGCCGTCGATCTCGGGACCCGAGAACTCGCCGACCACGCGCAGCGACGCCGGCAGAGTTCCGCCGGCGACATCGAATCCAACCATCTCGGTTTCGACCTCGGTCGGCGTGTCGAACGGGACGGTTTGCGCGACCGGCGAGACGGCGAGATGCGTCCCTGCGACATGCAGCTGCGCCGAGGTCAGATCAGCTGCCGTCAGCGCTCCGCAAAACGCCAGCCAAAGCACGCAAAACAAAATCCAAGCCGATCTCCGCGATCGAGCCATCGGGACGGCAGAGGTCGAATGAAAAGAGAAACGAATTGGATCGAGCGGGAAAATCGACATTGGCGTACGGATCCCAGGGCGCCGCAGGGCGCCGTTCGAAGCAATATTGAATCTGCGACTGCACAGAGCCTCGAGGCACGACGCCTCGCCAGAACAAGCTGGATCTAGACTCCGCGGAGCACCAGGGGATCACCGGACGAGCGGAAGCCGCATCGCCGAGCCGAGATCTCCCCAGGATCGATCGCCCTCGATGAAGTCAGAGCGAACGCCCTCGGCTGGTGAGGCAAACCCTATACTCCGACGAGGCGTCGGGTAAAGGATCTCACCAAGATGCGGGAAGATGGCTCAATCGCTGAATCGAAGCGAGAGAATATGTCGAGCAGAGGAAAAGCCTGCCATAACTCTTCTGAAAGCCCTCTCGTCGGGCTCCTTGCCGGGCCGCGACGAGAGCTGGCGCAGGCGAATCGAACAAAGAGAGGAAGCGAAGCGCGGCGAGATTGACCAGACTCAGCCTGGCACCAACAGATGAATCGCGCTGAGATCGCGGAGATCATCCTCACAGCAAGCGAGATCAGCCTTCATCTGATCTTCACGCTGCATCTCCTAACGAGACCTGACAGGGATTCTCTATCGCTCGAAAAAGTCTCTGATCCTTGAACTCTCGGGCTCAGGCGCGCAGAGCAGTCATCGTGCGCTCGAGCGCAGCGTCGACATCGATCAGGTGTTTCTCGCGGTCGGCGCGCAGAGAAAGCTCCAGCTTGCCGTCTCCGAGCCCTTTTTTCCCGACCACCAATCGGACCGGAACTCCGATCAAATCAGCATCCTTAAACTTGACGCCCGGGCGCTCGCGACGATCGTCGAAGAGAACATCGACACCCGCTGATTTGAAGCGCGCGTAAAGATCGTTCGCAATGCGCACCACCTCGTCGTCCTGAGGATTCAGAGCGACCAGCAACAGCTCGAACGGTGCGAGCGGCGTCGGCCAGACAATGCCATCGTCGTCGTGATTCTGCTCGATCGCGGCGGCGATCGTCCGCCCGATGCCGAGGCCGTAGCAGCCCATGATCATCGGCTGCTCTTTGCCGTTGCGGTCGAGGAATCGGCAGCCGAGGGCTTCGGAGTATTTGGTGCCGAGCTTGAAAATATGGCCGGTCTCGATGCCGCGGGTCTTGCGCATGGGAGCGCCCGAGCGAGGGCTCGGATCCCCTTCGTCGGCGAGCAGAACGTCGACCGTTTCACCCAGCTCGACGTCGCGACCCCAGTTGACGCCGACGAGATGCGCGTCGGCCTCGTTGGCGCCGCACACGAAGTGAGCGAGGTCTTTCGCCGAATGGTCGACGAGGAGGCGGGCACCGCGCAGCCCGACCGGACCGATGAAGCCGATGGGTGCACCCGTTTCGCGCGCGACGACGTCCGCGTCGGCGAGCGAGAGATGTTGAACGTCCAGCAGATTCTGCAGCTTGATCTCGTTGACGTCGCGGTCACCGCGGATCGCGACGGCCACCAGCTCTTCCGTCTCGCTGGTGTAGACCAAGGTCTTGAGGAGTTGCTGAGGCTCGACGCCGAGGAACGTCGCGACGTCTGGAATCGACGCACAATCCGGCGTCGCCACCGTCTCCATCGCCTGAGGAGCGCCGGGCGCGGGCGCCGCCAACGCGCCGATCACCGCTTTCTCGGTGTTGGCGGCGTAGCCGTCGTCGGCCGACACGATCTCGCTCTCGCCGGTCCGCGCGAGCACCATGAACTCATGCGAGTCCGAGCCGCCGATATTTCCGGTGTCGGCCTCGACAACAGCGAATTCGAGACCACAGGCGGCGAAGATCCGCTCGTAGGCCGCGCGCATCGCCTCGTAGGTCGCGTCGAGCGACGCACCCTCGGCGTGGAAAGAGTAGGCATCCTTCATCAGGAACTCACGTCCGCGCATCAGGCCGAACCGCGGCCGGATCTCGTCGCGGAACTTGGTCTGGATCTGGAAGAGATTGAACGGCAGCTGCTTGTAGCTGCGGACGTCGTGACGCACCATGTCGGTGATCACCTCTTCGGCCGTCGGCGCGTAGCAGAACTCGCGACCGTGCCGATCCTCGACGCGCAGAAGCTCCTTACCGTAAGCCTGCCAGCGCCCTGATTCGAGCCAGAGCTCGGCCGGCTGGATCGTCGGCATCGACAGCTCGATCGCACCGGCCTCCTCCAGCTCGCGGCGCACGATCGCCTCGAGCTTGCGCACGCTGCGCCAGCCCAACGGCAGCATCGAGTAGACGCCCGAGGCCACTTTCTTGATCATTCCCGAGCGCACCATCAGGCGATGACTGACGACCTCTGCGTCGCTCGGCACCTCGCGGGTGGTGAAGAGATAAAACTGGCTCCAGCGCATGGGAGATCCTCGCGGGTCGGAAAGAAGGCGGCAGGTGGTCGAGTCGAGACAAGGCGATCGGCGGCGGGGAACGCGGTCGGGATCATAGCGTTTGCATGGATCACCTCGCGATGGAGGCGACCCGACCCGCCGGCGACGTTCGCGGGGCGATCGGCCTCAGCGGTTGACTGCCCTCAGTAATCGAGGAAGGCCGCAGGGTCGTGCAGGCGCCGGGCGCCTTCGCGCAGCGCATAAGCCACCCGCCGGGTCGACGGGCCGTCGCTCTCGTCGATCGCCCGCACGCGCCGCATCGCCACGAGCGCGCCGTCTCCGTCGTCCGCCGCCAGCCGTGCTTCGGCGAGCTGCAGCCAGACCTGCTCACTCGGCCGAGCGGCGGCCGCCCGGGCGAACGCGCCGGCGGCCTCCTCGAGGCGCCCCTGGCGACGCCGGAGTCGGCCTTCGGCAACGTCGACCAGCCAGTTGACATCGTCTCGGACCGAGTCTCCGCCACCGCCGCGCGCCGTCGCCAACGACACCTCGGCGCGATCCAGCTCGATGCCGAGGTCGGCGCGATGCCAAGCGGCCTCGGCCGCAACAACCCGCCGCTCGATCGGTGCGACAGCCTGGGCCAGGAGCCCCTCGGCGAGGCGCGTGCCGTCGTCTGCCCGTGAGCGAGCGCGCAGAGCCTCGAGACGCACACTCCAGACAACCGCGCGGAGGCGACCCGGCGTCAGATCGTCATCGACAGGGCCCAGCAGCGCCTCGACGTCCTCGGCGCGATCGAGCTCGAGCGACGCGATGGCCAACGCCACCCGCGGCCACACCGCCGCCGGTTCGGCGCGCAGCGCGGCGCGATGGAGCTCCAGGCCGCGACGGCCGTCGCCGCGCTCGAACGCCTCGGCCGCCGCGACGACCTCAGCCTGTGACCGGGCGATCTCGGGACCGGCCAGCG
>JBCBCF010000277.1:0-5519 GCA_038530905.1 Acidobacteriota bacterium | reverse complement strand
GATGGCGGCGTCCCACTCTCCAAGAGGGAAACCTTGACCGACCACTTCACTGATCCGATCGCGTCGGCACTCCGGGATCATGCGTTGACGTTCCCGGAGACCACCGAAGGCTCGTCATGCGTGAATCGCGCGTTCAAAGTGCGAAAGAAGAACTTCCTCTTCGTCGGCGAGAAGGAGGACGGCAGCTGTAAGGTGATGCTGAAGCTCGGCCCGTCGCTCGGGGAGGCGGGTGGCCTCGACGAAGGCGTGGACTTGGGCAGCAACGGCTGGACGACGATTCGCTTCGCCGCAGCCGACCGCCCTGACTTAGATCGTCTGCGACGCTGGGTCGATGAGAGCTACCGACTGCTGGCGCCAAAGAGTCTCATCAGGCTCCTCTGATCGAATCTCGCGAGCGACCGGCGGCTGCCGCGCTCCCTCGGCCCGAGACGTGCTGACCTCGACGCCGCGGTTCCCCGCGCCCTCGTGATTCGTTCTCTCACCCGCCTGCGCTCCATGCTGGGAGCGGCCCGGTTGGCCGCGAGGCGCCGGCGATTCACTCGCGGTCTTCTTCACGGACAGGGCCTCGAGATCGGTGCCCTCCACGCGCCGTTTCCTGTTCCGAACGGCGTGTCGGTCTCCTACGTCGACCGCCTGAGCACGCCCGAGCTGCGCCACCACTATCCAGAACTGGCGGCCTTGCCGCTCGTGCCGGTCGACCGCATCGACGACGGCGAGCGCCTGCGAACGGTGGAGTCCGCGTCGCAGGACTTTGTGATCGCAAGCCACGTCCTCGAGCATTGCGAGGATCCGATCGGCGCGATCGGGCACTGGCTCCGGGTCGTGCGGACCGACGGCGTTGTCATCCTCGCCGTTCCGGACGCGCGGCACAGCTTCGATCGCGGGCGGCCGATCACCGCGCTCGACCATCTGCTTCGGGACGCCTCCGAGGGTCCCGAAGGATCGCGATCCGCGCACTATCGCGAGTGGGTCCACCACGTGGAGGGCCGCACCGGCCCCGATGCACACGCGCGCGCGGCCCGGCTCGAGAGGGATCGCTACAGCATTCATTTTCACGTGTGGGACGTCGCGGCGCTTCGTGAGCTGCTGCATCACTGCGCTGAGCGCGGACCGACACCGTCGACGATGCTCAAGATCGAACACCATCGCGGCGAGAACCTTGCGGCGCTGCGACGAAGCAAGCGCACTGAAGCGCTGCGACGAAGCAAGCGCACTGAAGCACTGCGACGAAGCGAGCGCACTGAAGCGCTGCGACGAAGCGAGCGCACTGAGGCGCTGCGACGAAGCGAGCGCACTGAAGCGCTGCGACGAAGCGAGCGATGAACGCCTCGGCCAGGTCGCGTTCTGCTCGCTAAGCCGGGGCCCGAGCGCTTGCTCTGCGGCCCGCTTTGCTCTATCATCCGCCGCACCAGCTTTCTCGTCTGGGAGAGGGTGGGTGTTCGACCCGCCCTTTTTCATTGGGCGAAATCTTTGGCCGACTCCCTCTCCGGTGAACGCCGAGAGCCCGCGACGAAAGCCTGGCCCCGACGAGGAGCCGACCTGGATCCGGCGATCTAGATGCGGCGACGAATCCGAGATGCGACCGTGACCTCCCACGACCCGATCCCGCGCCGTTTGGCCCGGGAGATGCCGGCCGAAGGCCACGGCGCGAGCAGCGGACGACCGGCGACCGAACCACCGGACTCCGCGAGACTGAATTCAAGGAATGAGCCCAGCCGCCATCGATTCGACATTGCGCAGCGAGATCGAGGCCGTCGCCGAGAGCGTCGGCTGCGAGCTGCTGCATTTGGAATTCGATCAGCGGACTCTGCGCGTCTTCCTCGATCGGGCTGAAGACGAAGGCGGCGTCACGATCGACCACTGCAGCGACGTCTCACGTGAACTTTCGGCGCTGCTCGACGCCCACGATTTCGGCCGCAACCGCTACGTCCTCGAAGTCAGCTCTCCCGGTCTCGACCGCGAACTCTATGGCCCGCGCGACTATCGACGATTCGTCGGTCATCTGACGCGAGTCACCCGCGTCGACGGCGACGGCCGCAAGGAGACCATCGTCGGGCGTCTGATCGCGTTCGACGACGATGCCGACGGTGCGCGCGTCACGATTCAGCCCGACGATCCAACCTCGGCCCAGCGCGCGGGAGACAGCGATGCGGCGCAACAACTGATCGTGCCGCTCGACACCATCCAGAAGGCGCGCCTCGAAGTCGAGCTCTGAATCGACACCCGACGTTTCTAGGGACCTCCGCTCGACCCGACCTCTTGCCCCATCCCGGCGCCCGGTGCCCTCTCGCCAACCGCGAGCCACCGAAGCAGCCGACGACCCGAACGATCCAGGACGCAGTTCATGGCCAAGGCGAAGAAGAAGACTCCAGACATCGATCTCCTGCAGGTTCTGCAGCAAGTTTCCCGTGAGAAGAGCATCGACACCGAACGCTGGATCTCGGCGCTTGAGGATGCGATGGCTTCGGCGGTCAAGAAACAGCACCGGATCAAAGAGCCGGTGCGTGCCCGCCTCGACCCCGACGATCGGAAGTTCGAGGCCTTCACCGTGCGGACCGTCGTCGACGAGGTCGAGGATCCGTTCTCGGAATGGGATCTCGAGGAGGCGCGCGAGCACCGCCAGGACGCCCAGATCGGCGACGAGATCCTGACCCCGGTCTCGACCGACGGACTGGGCCGGATCGCCGCGCAATCGGCCAAGCAAGTGCTCTACCAGCGCATTCGCGAGGCCGAGCGCGAGAAGGTCTACAACGAGTACATCGGGCGCGTCGGCGAGATCCTGAACGGCACCGTCAAGCGCTTCGAGCGCGGCGACGTCATCGTCGATCTCGGTCGAGTCGAAGCTGTCGTGCCGAAGAGCGAGCAGTCGCGGCATGAGCGCTACAACCAAGGCGAGCGCATCCGCGCGGTCATCGTCGACGTGCATACGCAGCCGAAGGGCGCTCAGATCGTCCTCTCGCGAACCGATCCGCGCCTGCTCGTCAAGCTCTTCGAGATGGAAGTGCCGGAGATCTACGACGGCACCGTCGTGGTCAAGACCGCCGTACGAGCCCCCGGCGAGCGAGCGAAGGTGGCGGTGGCCAGCCGCGAGCGCGACGTCGATCCGGTCGGCGCCTGCGTCGGCATGAAGGGCTCACGCGTGCAGTCGATCATTCGCGAGCTGCGGGGCGAAAAGATCGACATCATCGAGCACTCCGACGATCTCGTGACCTTCGCGCAGAGCGCTCTGGCGCCGGCCAAGATCACCCGCGTGTCGGTGACCCATCACTCCGACGTGCCGCACCTCGACGTGATCGTCGAGGACGAGCAGCTGTCGCTGGCGATCGGCAAGCGCGGTCAGAACGTGCGTCTCGCTGCTGAGTTGATCAACTCTAAGATCGACATCAAGAGTGAGACCGACGTGAAGGACGAGGTGGCTGACGCACTCGCCAAGATGCTGCAGAGCGCCATGGCCGACAGCGACCTGTCATTCGGCGAAGCCGCGGCGGCGGCGGAGAACGATCCGATCGACTGGGAGGCCGCACCGAGCGTCGGTCTCAAGACGGCGGACGCGATCGAAGCGATCGGCGTCTTGACCTACGGTGACCTCGTGACGGTCGAAGTCGACCGCTTGGCCGAGATCGAGAACGTCGGACCGAAGACTGCCGAGGCGCTGATCGCCTGGGCCCAGGAGCAGCTCCAGGGCGAGCCGGCGGTTGCCGAGAGCGAAGAGGACGAGGCGATCGAGGGTGAGGAAGACGAGCCCGACGCACTGTCGAACGACGATTTCATGGCCGCCCTATCGAAGGCTCTCGAAGAGAGCGAAGCGGAGCGCGAGCGCGAAGTGCCGGATGTCGCCTTCCCCGGCGAGGAAGGCTATGTCGGCGACGACGAGGTGGCGGTGACGTCGGAGGAGTCGGAGACCGACGCCTGATCCTGGCGGCGCCACGTGCACCAGCTTCTCGATTGAACGCATCAAGAATCCAAACGACCTTTTGAAGACGACCATCTCGAGACGACGACCGAACGCGCCGCACACCGCACGCGCCGATCGATTCGCGCAGGTCCACTGACGGAGAAACATGGGAAAGATTCGATTGAAAGATCTCGCGCGCCGGCTCAAGCTGCCGGAGCAAGATCTGATGTTCAAGCTGCGCTCGATCGGCGTGCGCTTCGAAGGCGACGATCCGGCGATCGACAGCGAGATCATCCAGGCGATTTTGCAGGGCAAGCGCCTGCCGCAGCCGCGTGAGGTGATCGTGCGCGACGATGGCGAGGAGATCGTCGAAGCGCGCGCGCCGGGGCGCCCGCGCCAGCGGCCGAGCAATCTCCGACCTCAGCGGCGCTCGATGATCCAGCGCGTCGAGCCGAAGATTCGCGAGCTCGAAGTCGGCGCCAAGCCGGCAGCGAAGCCGGCCAAGCCGGAAGCTGAGGCACCGCGTCCTCAGCCCCAAGCCAAGCTGACCGACACCGCGGCCGAGAAGGCGAAGGCCAAGGAGGCGGAAAAGGCGAAGGTCACCGATGCGCCCGACGCCGCGACTGCCGAGACTCCGAAGCCGAAGGAAGCTCCCGACGCCGCGGCCGAGAAGGCGAAGGCTGGGAGCCCACCGGCCGACCCGCCGGCAGCGAAGGCGAAACCGGCCGACGCCGCGGCCAAACCGGCCGATGCCAAGCCCGCTGGCGACGCAACCGCCGCGCCAAAGAAGGAAGGCGAGGCGGCCGCCAAGACGGATGACAAGAAGGAACCCTTGCGCCGCCGCAAAACCGAGTTCCGCGCCAAGCTGATTCAGCGCGGCACCGCGGAACGCAAGACGATCCCTGACATCTCGGCGCCGTCTCGTCGCCGTCGAGCGGCCAGCGTGGCCCCGCGTCCGCCGGGCGGTCGCGGTCGGGGGCGCGGACGAGGGCGCGCGCCGTCGCGACCGTCGGAGCCGGTCGAGCAGAAGACGGTCTCGACCGGCCGCGGCAAGCGCCGGGCTCAGAAGCGTCAGGACACGGTGCCGCAGACGCCGGGTCAGCTTCAGTTCAAGGACGAGCGGCCGACGGAGCCGATCACCGTCGCCGAAGGCATGACGGTGCGCGAGTTCGCCGAAAAGCTGGGCGTCAAGACCAAGGATCTGATCAAGACGCTCTTCTCCTACGGCGTCATCGCGACGATCAACCACACGCTCGACGCCGAGACGGCCAAGAAGCTGGCCGAAGACCACGGGGTCGAGGCGATGGAGGTGTCGTTCGAGGAAGAAGTCCAGCTGCAGCACGAGACCGAGCTGGACGACGGCGGCGCCGAGAAAGAACCGCGAGCTCCGGTGGTCACCGTGATGGGTCACGTCGACCACGGCAAGACGACGCTGCTCGACGCCATTCGCAAGACCAACGTCGCCGAGGGCGAGGCGGGCGGCATCACGCAGCACATCGGTGCCTACCATGTCGATCTGGCCGACCGCAGGGTCGTCTTCCTCGACACGCCGGGCCACGAGGCCTTCACCATGATGCGCGCCCGCGGCGCCAAGGTGACCGATATTGTGGTCTTGGTGGTGGCG
>JBCBCF010000276.1:0-5548 GCA_038530905.1 Acidobacteriota bacterium | reverse complement strand
GCACCAAACCGAAGAGCGTCAGATTGTTGAGCGAGAACCCGAAGCCGGCCATCACCGCGAAGGTGCCGATCAAAGACACCGGGATGGCGGCCAGCGGGATGAACGTCGCGCGGAACGACTGCAGGAAGACAAGCACGACGATGACGACCAGGATCACCGCCTCGAAGATGGTGCGAATCACCTCGTCGATCGACTGCTGGATGAAGGTCGTCGGGTTGTAGACGATCCGGTGCTCGAGACCGGGCGGGAAGCTCTCGGCGAGGCGCCCGAGCTCCGCCTCGACCGCCCGCGCCGTCGCCAGGGCGTTTGATCCGGGGCGCTGACGCACG
This sequence comes from Acidobacteriota bacterium, assembly GCA_038530905.1. Taxonomy (GTDB): domain Bacteria; phylum Acidobacteriota; class Thermoanaerobaculia; order Multivoradales; family J023; genus JAUIJL01. Next base: position 5,219 of record JBCBCF010000276.1, on the reverse strand, counting down.
GCGATGGCGACCGCCTCTTCGCCGTCGAGGTAGCTGTTGAGCGAGTAGTCGAGCGCGCCCAACTCGACGCGCGCCACGTCCTCGACGCGCACCACCGACCCGTCTTCGGTGGTGCGCACGACGATGCGGCCGAACTCTTCCGGCTCCTCGAGCCGTCCCTGCGCGCCTACCGACAGCTGAAACGCGCTGTCGGTCGGCGCCGGCTGCTGGCCGATGACGCCCGCGGCGACCTGCAGATTCTGCTCGCGCAGCGCGGCGAGCACGTCCGACGACGTGAGGTCGAGCGCCGCCAGACGCTGCGGATCCAGCCACACGCGCATGCTGTACTCGCGCGCGCCGAAGATGGCCACGTCGCCGACGCCTTCGATGCGCGCCAGCGCGTCGCGCACCTGCAGGAAGGCGTAATTCGAGATGTAGAGGCGGTTGTAGCGGTGGTCCGGCGAGACCAGATGGCCGACCAGCAGAAGGTCAGGAGACTGCTTCTGCGTCACGACACCGATGCGACGCACGTCTTCCGGCAGCGCCGGCAAAGCGGTCGCCACGCGGTTCTGCACCTGGACCTGAGCCGTGTCGAGATCGGTGCCGAGCTCGAAGGAGACGGTGATCGTCATCGCGCCGTCGTTCGTGCTCTGTGAGGACATGTAGATCATGCCCTCGACGCCGTTGATCTGCTGCTCGAGCGGCGTCGAGACGGTCCGGGCGATGACGTCGGGGGAGGCGCCCGGGTACGACGCGGCGACGACGACCGTCGGCGGGGCGACGTCCGGGAATTGCGCCACCGGGAGCGTGCCGTAGGCCAGCGCGCCGACCAGCACGATCGCCGTCGACATGACGGTGGCGAAGATCGGCCGGTCGATGAAGAAGTGGGGGAGGCTCACGACGCGGCGTCGCCTTCGGCCGAGTCGTCGTCGGCGTTCGCGGGCGGCGCCTCACCAGCCGGCGCGCCGGTCGCGCCATCCGACAAGAGCTCGGCGATGGTCACCTCGGTCGGTGCGACCGGCGCGCCCGGGAGGACCCGCATCAACCCCTCGGCGATCAGCCGGTCGTCCGGCGCCAGGCCGGAGCGCACAACGCGGAGGCCGTCGACCAACGGTCCCAGCTCGACGGTCGTCCGCTGTGCCGTGCCGTCGGCGCCGATCGTCATCACGAAGCGCTCGGACTGATCGGTCCCGATCGCTCGATCGGGGATCAGAATCGCCTCGTAGCGCTCGCTCCCCTGGAGCCGGACGCGGCCGAAGAGACCCGGCGTCAGATAGCCCTCCGGGTTGTCGAAGATCGCCTGCCCGCGCATCGTCGCCGAGGCTGCATCCAGCCGATTGTCGACGAAGTGCATCTGCCCTTCGTGCGGGAAGCCGTCTTCGTCGGCGAGCTGGAGGTAGACGACGTTGGGCCGATCGCGCGAGCTCACGCGCTGACCCGACCGAGCGAGGCGGGCGTATTTGAGGAAGTCGCGCTCGGAGACCTCAAACTCGCAATAGATCGGATCGATCGAAACGATGGTGGTCAGCAGAGTGCCCTGCGCCGAGCCGCCGCTCACGTAGTTGCCGCGCGATACGAAATAGTCGCTGATGCGGCCGCTGATCGGAGCCCGGATGCGCGTGAACTCCACCTGCAGCTCGGCCGCCTCGACGCGCGCCTCGGCCGCCTCGACGGCGACTTCCGCCTCGCGCGCCTCGTTGCGGCGGATCTCGAATTGCTCGCGAGGCAGCGCGTTCTGCTCGACCAATCGACGGCCGCGCTCGAAGTTGCTCTCGGCCAGCTCGACCGCAGCGTTCCGGGCGCTCAGGTCCGCTCGCGCTTCGCGCAGCTCGGCCTCGAACGGCCGCGGATCGATCACGAAGAGCAGCTGCCCTTGCTCGACCAGATCGCCGTCCTTGAAGTGAATCGAATCGAGATAGCCGCTGACCCGCGCCCGCATCTCAACCGAGTCGATCGCCGCGAGGCGCCCCGTGTATTCGTCCCATTCGATGATTTCTCGCTGCTCGGGCTGCACCACCAGAACCTCGGGTGGCGGGGGAGCCTGCGGCGGCGCTGCTTCTCCTCCGCAGGCGGCGATTGCCGCCGCGAGTGCTCCGATCCCGAGCAGGTGCAGCGCGGACGTCCCAAACCCGCGGTCTCGTGCTCTCGACATCGTCATCACCAGCGTCCCCCGAGCGCGCGGACGAGCCGCACGGTATTGATATAAGCCTGGCCGCGGAGCTGCGCCTGCTGACGCTCGACGTCGAGCTTCGTGCGCTCGGAATCGAGGACCGTCAGGTAGTCGCTGATGCCGCCGCGGTATTTGATGTTGGCCAGCTCGAGCGCGCGATCGGCGGCGTTCACCGCCTCGCCCTGAACGAGAAGCTGCGCCTCGATCAGCTCGCTGGCAGCGAGGCGGTTCTCGACCTCGGCGAACGAGCGCAGCACCACGGCCTGGTAGTCGAGCAACGACGCCTCGTAGCGCGCCTGCGCGGCTTCGAGATCGGCATCCAGTCGGCCGCCCTGGAAGATGGGCAGATAGACCTGCGGGCCGATCGACCAGAACACGGAGTCACTCTCGATCCAACGGCTCTCGTCGAGCGCGCTGAAGCCGCCCGAGCCGACCAGCGTCACGCTGGGGTAGAAGGCGGCCTCCGCGATCCCGACCCGCGCGTTGGCCGACGCGATCGATCGCTCGGCCGATCGCACATCGGGCCGCGCCCGCAACAGCTCGCTCGGCAGGCCGGCAGGCACCGACGGCGGTTCGCCCTCGAGCGGTAGAGGAGCGACGACGAAGCGGGTCGCCGTCTTGCCGGCCAGCGCCGCCAGCGCGGTCTCGGCCGCAATGCGCTGTCGCCGCACGCCGAGCGCCGCCGCTTCGGCGGTGGCCAGCTGCGTGCGCGCCTGCGCCACGTCCAACTCGTCGACGACGCCCAGCTCGAATCGCGTTTCGACCAGTTCCAGACCTTCCTTGCGCGCTTCGGCGGTGGCCTCGAGCAGCTCGATCTCGAGATCGAATGCGCGAATCGAGAAGTAGAGCTCGGCAGCGTCCGCTTCAAGAAGTAGGAGCAGGTCGGCGACATCGGCCTCCGCGGCCTCGACGTCCGCCACGGCTGCCTCGACGCTGCGCCGCACGCGGCCGACGACGTCGATCTCCCACGATGCCTGAACCGGCAGCGCGTAGGTCGTGAAGTCGAGATCCGGCGCGAATGCGTCCAGATTGTCGTCGCCCGAGCCGCCGAAGGTCTGAGCGTTCTCGGACAGGCTCTGGCGGATCACCGACGGCTCCAGAGACACCGCCGGCAGCCCGTCGGCGCGCGCCAGCCCGATCGCCGCGCGCGTCGCGTCGAGGCGCGCCACCGCGGCCTGCAGCTCGCGGTTCGCCGATCGCACCTCGAGAAGAATCGAGTCCAGCAGCGCATCGTCGAAGATCGACCACCAGCGATCCCGAACCTCTGCGACCACCGATGCCGTCGCGGCGGGCGCGTAGCGGAACTCGTCAGGAATGGAGTCGACGACCGGCGGCTGGTAGTCCGGTCCGACGGTGCACGCGGCCAAGAGCACCAGGCCGCCCAGGGAAAGAAGACGTCTCATCGCACCTCAGCGCTCCGTCGCGGAGCCGTTGATCCAGGTTTGTTCGAAGACTATCGAACCCTGAGCCGGAGAGGGAAATGACGATCGGCTGAAGAGGATCGATGGAAGATCCTGCCGAGGTTGCCTCGCCTCGAATTCAACGTCCGATAAGATATATTATGTCAACTCAGATCCGTAGAAACCCGGGAAGCGCCTGTCAAATCGCTCCTCGAAGCTCGGCTCTCCGATTGCGGTGCGCTTTGTCGCTTTTCAGGCGTCGGACGATGAGCGAAGTTCGGACAGGATGCCTTCGAGAGTCGAGATCAGCTCATCCTTCGACACGCTCGACTGGCGGAACTTCAGCGACAGCGCGAAGCTCTTGTCCTGCGGCCTAAAGCTGAACACGAAGGGCTTGCGTCGTGGCGCCGCGCCGTCCTTCGGAGCCCGCGTGCGCTTGCGTAGATCGTCGCGCGACAGCCCGTGCTGGCTGACCTCTTCGAGCATGCGGATCATCTCGTCCGCGTCGTCTGCCTTCAGCAGCTCGAGCAGGATCGACTTCGTGCGCACGCCGAGGGCCTGCGCTGCTTCGCGGACCCGCGGCGGGATCTGCAGCAGCTGGAGGCTCTCGGTGATGACGGTGCGGGACTTCCCGACCGCCGTCGAGATCTGCTCATGGGTGTAGTCGAAGCGATCGGAGAGCGCTTTGTAGCCCTCGGCCTCTTCGAATGGCGTTAGGTCTTTGCGCTGGAGGTTCTCGATCAGCGCAATTTCGAGCGCCTCGTCCTCCCCGACGTCCATCTCGATGACCGGGATCTCTTCGAGCCCGGCCTCGAGCGAGGCGCGATATCGCCGCTCGCCGCTGATGATCAGAAGGTCGCCTGCCAGACTGAGGCCGTCGGGCATCGGCCGAACCAGGATCGGTTCGAGAACGCCCTTCGCGCGAATCGACGCGGCCAGCTCTTCGAGACTGCCCATCGTGGTCCGCGGCTGATTCGGATCCGGCGTCACCGAGGCGATCGGCACGAAGCGGCCCACCGGCGTGTGGTCGCGCTGTGCGAGCTCCTCGACGAAATGACTGCTGTGACGCATCTTGACCCGCTTCGGCAGGCCCCGCTTCTTCGACGACGAGCTGCTAGACACGACTGAGAATCTCTTCCGACAGGGCGTAGTACTCGTACGCTCCGCTCGACTGCGGTGCGAAGGTGAAGATCGATTCCTTGTAGGCCGGGCTTTCTTCAAGGCGCACGCTTTTCGAGATCTTGGTTTCGAAGAGCCGGTCGCCGAAGACCTCTTGGATCTGCTCTTTGATGTCGCGCGCCAGGATCGTCCGCTTGTCGTAGAGCGTGATGACGGCGCCGAGAATCTGCAGATCCGGGTTCGCCCGCACTTTGATCTTGTCGACGGTCTCGAGCAGATCGTCGGTGCCCTCGAGGGCAAAATAGCTCGACTGGATCGGGATCAGCACGTGCGTCGCGGCGACGAGTGCGTTGACCGTGATGATGCCGAGGGTCGGCGGCGTGTCGATGACAACGTAGTCGTAGTCGTCGTGCACCCGGTCGATCTCATCCTTCAGGCGATAGTGGCTGTCGAGCTCTCCGATCAGCTTTGCCTCGACCTTGGCCAGCGCGATCGTCGACGCGCTGACCGAGAAAGAGGTGCATCTGGAGGACATCGTGCAGCCGACGTCG
>JBCBCF010000275.1:0-5603 GCA_038530905.1 Acidobacteriota bacterium | reverse complement strand
CATGGCGTTGACCGACAGGCCGGCGGTCAGCAGCTCGGCGACAATGCCAGGCTCCGAGCCGTTCGACGAGAAATAGGCCAGGAAGCCGGGGTGGTTCCAATGCGTCACGTTTGGCTCGACAAGCCGGACGTAGTCGTCGAGCAGTGCGGACAAAGGCTCGGGATCTTCAGGCGCCGCGATCGGAAGCTGCGCCAGGACGTCTCCCGGCTCGATCTCCGGGCGCACCGGCCGCGATCCGACGCTCTCGACGTAGTCGGCCACGAGATCGGCGGCCCGGTGCATGGCGGCGCGAAAGTCGTTGGGATCGAAGGGGGAACCGCTCATGATCTCGGGATCCTCAGTTGGTCGCCTGGAGAAGGTGGCGCACCAAGAGACCCTCGAGGATGCGCGCCGGTGCGATCGCCCGCAGACGCAGGCGCGGCGCGTCGAGGAGGGCCTCGGCCAGAGCGAGGAGTGCGCGCCGTTGAGCGTCACCGAGTGCCGCCGAAGCTTCGTCTCCGGGCGGCCGGTCCAGGCCGCGGCGCGCGTGCAGATAGCCGAGGACAGCAGCGGCTGCCAGCTCCCAAGGCCGTCGCGCTCGCGCATCGTCCCAGCCGTCGGCGCCGGCTTCGAGCACGGAGGCGGCGGCGAGCAGGTGGAAGGTCGAGCCGCTGGCGAAGAAGCCGTCGAGCGGTGGCCCGAGCGCCCGCGCTAGGGCGTCCACCCGCTCCGGTTCGTGTTGCGCGGTCGCGCTCAAGAAGACGCTCAGGGATCGACTGCGGAGGGTGGCGGACAGGTCGAGCCGGGACGGCGCCAGCAGAATGAAGTGTCGCGGCGAGCGCTCCGGCGGTTCCTCGAGCATCTTGAGCAGCGAGTCCGCGGCTCCGGCGCCGAGCGAATGCGCTTCGGCGACCACGAAGACCTGCCCTTGGGCCTCATACGGCGCTTCCCAGGCGCCGCGCAGGAACGCCTTTGTGGCGTCGATCGAGGTCGACGTTTTGAGATCGCGCTCCAACACGTGCAGGTCGGGATGAAAGTGTTCGGCACCCCGCTCGGGCCAGCGCAGGCGTCGGCAGTGTCGGCAGACGTCGTCGTCGCTCGGGTCGCAGCCGCGCTCGGCCGGTGGCCGGTCGCACAGCAGGGAGCGCGCCAGCTCCATCGCGGCGCGTCGTCGCCGCTCGTCGTCGCCGCCGTAGACGATGGTCGAGGGGTAGAGGCGGCCGGAGCGCGCTGAACCACAGGCGGCTTCGAGGCCACCGGGCCGGTCGGCGCCGACCGTCATGCCGAGGCCTCCTCGGGAAACAGTTGCTTGAGGACGATCTCGACCTGAATCCAGGTGGTCTCCGGGGCGCCCGCGGAGTCGATGACGTGGAAGCGCTCGGGCTCCTCCGCCGCCGCGGTGAGGAAGGCATCGCGCACGCGCGTGTAGAAGTCGAGGCTTTCGGCGTCGATCCGGTCCGGTCCCTCGCCGCGCTTGCGGCCGGAGCGCGCGCCCCGCGCGCGGGCAGCCTCGGCCGGCAGATCGAAGAGCAGCGTCGCGTCCGGGCGTCGCCCGTCGGTGGCCAGGCGGTCGAGGGCCAAGATCCAGTCGGCGCCGAGTCGGCGGCCACCACCCTGGTACGCCACGGACGAGTCGGTGAACCGATCGCACAACACGTGCGCACCCCGCGCAAGTACCGGCTCGATGCGTTCGACGAGGTGGTGACGACGGTCGGCGAACATCAAGAGCGCCTCGACACGCGGATCGGGGGCCGCTTCCCGCGGATCGAGGACCAGCTGGCGGATCGCTCGGCCGAGGTTGGTGCCGCCCGGCTCTTGCGTCGTCTCGACCTCGGCCCGACGCGCCCGCAGCCAGTCGGCGGCGCGGAGGAGATGCGTGCTCTTCCCAGAGCCGTCCAGGCCCTCGAAAGTGACGAAACGCCCGCGCGTCATCGCTCGGGCGACGCTCCGGGGCGATGCTCCGGCCAGCTTGCGTACGGTGCCTCGACCAAATTCGAGTTCAGATAGCGCCGATCGTGCGACACCTCCTCGCCCAGCCAGGCCGGGCAAGCGAAGGCCTCGTCCTCGTGCGCCAACTCGATCTCGGCGACCACCAGGCCGACGTTGTCGCCGTGAAAGTCGTCGATCTCCCAGACGTGCTCCCCGTTGATGGGTAGCGTGTAGCGCGTCTTTTCGATCAGGGGGCGGTGACAGAGGTCGAAGAGCCCGTCGGCGTCAGCGCGCGGGATCTCGAATTCGAACTCGCGGCGCGCGATCCCCTCGGCGCGACCCTTGATGGTCAGTTTCGCCCGCTCGCCCTCCAGACGCACTCGGACGTTGCGCTCCGGGTCGGTCGACAGATACCCCTGTCGAAAGGGAACGCCTGCAACGCCGGCCGCCCGGCAGGCCAGCCGCCAGTCGTTCTCGGGCGTGTGTTCCACGCCCTCCGGTGGCGTACGCAACAAGAATTTCCGCTCGATCTCGGTGCCCATCGCGGCCTCTCGTGTTTGTTCAGGCGAGGCCGGCGCGGGCCGCGACCTCGTTCCACAAGGCGTGGTAAGCGCCGGTCGCCGGGCTGAGCGGTGCGAAGGTCGCGACCGGTCGACGCTCGACGCCCATACGCTCGACGTCGCTGGCGTAGGGGATGGCGCTCTTCAGGTAGCCGTCGTCGTCTGCCGCCTGCATCAGGATCTCGCGGTGCAGGCGCTTGCGCCGATCGACCATGCTGAAGAAGGGCCAGACGGGCAGGTCGCTCGGGCCTTTCTTGTCGAGATGCCGCAGCAGCTGATGGAGCGTGCGCAGCGACAGCGTGGTCGGAATGAGCGGCACGAGCAGCGCGTCGGCGACCCTGAAGATCGCCTCGGACGTGGTCGAAATCGATGGCGGGCAGTCGAGAAAGAGAACATCGTACTCGGCCCGCAAGGCGTCGAGCAGGCGCCGCAGAACCTTTTCTGGGGCTTTCTGCCCGCCGAGTGCGACGTCGAGCTTGCGGAGCGAGAAATCGGCAGGGATCAGGTCGAGGCGCTCGTAGTCGGTGCCGCGGATCTGGGTGCCGAGGTGAGCTCCGTCCGTCAGCAGCTCCTTGCGGCCGCCGCGGATCTTCGGCCGGATGCGGAAATAGAACGTCGCCGCGCCCTGCGGGTCGAGGTCCCAGATCAGCGTCCGCAGACCCGACTCGGCTGCCAGGTGGCCAAGATTGACCGTGCCGGCCGTCTTGCCGACGCCGCCTTTCAGGTTGTAGAGGGCCAGGGTCTTCACGGCGTGGATCTTAGCTTGGGTTACCCTTGCCGCCATGACCTCGGGCGACGGAGACGGCTCGGGCGCGGCCGTCTCGTCGGCAGCCGGCCAGGTGCCGAGCGTGCCGACCACGCACCGCCGCTGGTGGCTGCAGGCCGTTGGCGTCTCGGCGCTCTTGGCGGCGCCGATTGTTGCGGTGACGTATCCGCCGCTGACCGATTTGCCGCAGCAGGTGGCGCAGATGCATCTGCTAGAGCGCACGCTCGCGGGTGACGAGCGCTTCCGGGTGCAGTGGTGGCATCCGAACAAGCTGGCCTATCTACCGATCGCACTCGGCTGGCTGTTGGGTGGTGGATTGTGGGCGGCGAAGGTGGTGGCGACGACGATCGTCGTCGCGTGGACGGTGGCGCTGCACGCTCTCGCGGCGGCGCGCGGCCGCTCCCTCACCCTCGCCGCACTGGCCGCGACCCTGGTGTGGAACCACGCGATGTATTGGGGCTTCCTCACCTTCCAGCTCGGCTTTCCGCTCTTCGTGGCCTGGGTCATTCTGCTGGACGACGCGGTCGAGCGTCCGGGCCGTCGCCGGCTGCTGGCGCGGATCGTGGTCGCGTCTGGCCTCTACTTCGCCCACGTGCTGTGGCTCGGCGCGGCGATCGGCCTCGCCGTGGTCGAGGGCGTCCTGCGTCGCGTCGACCGCACGGAGTGGCTCGAGCGCAGCGCGGCACTGGCCGGCCCGCTGCTCGGGATCGCCGTCTGGTACCCGTCGCTCACCGACGGTGGCTTCGTGTCCCAGACCGTCTTCGGCCGTAGCGTGCTCGAGCGTCTCGAGCCGGCTGCGCTGGTGGAGACGTTGTATGGCGGCCTGCGCGGCGCGCTCGAGCCACTCGCTGCGGCGGTGCTTCTCTTGGTCGTCGGCGGAAGCGTCGGGCGGTGGTGGCGCCGCGACCGGGCGGTGACGCCGCTCGGGCCGGCCTGTCGGTTCGATGGTGGCCTCGTCGCCGCGGCGGCGCTGCTCGCCTCAGCAGCCTTCTTTCTGCCCGACGTCGCTCAGGCGACGATTTGTTTCGCTTCGCGCTGGCTGCCGCCGGCCGCAGCCCTCCTTCTGCTCGCGGTGCCGACGCTGGCTTGGTCCGATCGGCGCCCGATCTGGTTCGCCTCCGCGGCGCGGGTCGCAGCGCTCGGCGCGGTCGCGCTCTTCGCGATGACGACGACCGTGACCTGGCGAGACGGTGCCCGGGAGGAGCTGGCCGGGTTCAACACGGCTCTGGCGGGCATTCCGGCCGGCAGCCGCGTGCTCGGGCTCGACTTCGAGCGAACGAGCCCGCGCCTGCGCGGTAAGCCTTATCTTCACCTCGACGCTTGGTCCCAAGTGCTCCACGGCAGCGAGCTGTCGCGCAGCTTCGCCGAGGCGGCGTCGAGCCTGGTCGTCTACCGCCGACTACCGGTGGCGCACCCGTGGACGCCGAATCTCGATTGGTTCCCGGAGCGCCTGCGGCGCTCGGACTTGGTGTCCTTCGACTACGTGCTGTGGCAGCAGGCGGGAGGACCGCCAGCCCAAGTCGAAGCCGATCCGGCCCTCGAGATCGTCGAGCCGCGGGATCGGTGGACCCTGCTGCGGGTCGTTGCGCCGGCCGTCGACGACTCGGAGAGGGGGCAATGAGATCGCCGAGCGTCCCCCCGACGTCCGGTCGCTGGGGGCTGCAGGCCGTCGGCGTCTCGGCGCTCTTGGCGGCGCCGATCGTTGCGGTGACGTATCCGCCGCTGACCGATTTGCCGCAGCAGGTGGCGCAGATGCATCTGCTGGAGCAGACGCTCGCGGGCGACGCGCGCTTTGAGGTGCAGTGGTGGCATCCGAACAAGCTGGCCTACCTGCCGATCGCTCTCGGCTGGCTGGTGGGCGGTGGATTGTGGGCGGCGAAGGTGGTGGCGACGACGATTGTCGTCGCGTGGACGGTGGCGCTGCACGCTCTGGCGGCGGCGCGCGGACGCTCGCTCACCGCGGCGGCTCTGGCGTCCACTCTGGTATGGAACCACGCGACCTATTGGGGCTTGCTGACCTTTCAGCTTGGCTTTCCGCTCTTCGTCGCCTGGATGCTGGCCCTCGATCGGGAGACCGAGGCCAGGCCCGAGCAGCGAGCGGGGGAGGCACGAGGCTCTTGGCGACAGGCCGCGATGCTGATGGTGCTGGCGCTCGGTCTCTACTCAGCGCACGTCTTCTGGCTCGCGGCGGCGCTTGCCTGGGCGGCGGTCGATGCCGTGCGCCGACGACTGGCGCCGCGGGTGCTCGCGCTGCGCGCGCTGGCGGCAGCGCCGGCTCTTCTCTTGGTCGCGGCGTGGTACCCGACTCTTGATCGCAGCGGCTTCGTGTCGGACGTGACCTTCGGTCATGGTCTGCTCGAGCGCCTCGA
>JBCBCF010000274.1:0-5653 GCA_038530905.1 Acidobacteriota bacterium | reverse complement strand
ACGGCGATCTCGGGGTTCGCCCCGGGCGTTTCTTGCTGCTGCCGAGCCTCGCCTTCGACAGCTCGGTGGCCGGGCTCTTCTGGTGTCAAGCGGTCGGTGATGCCCTCGTGCTGCCGACGGACGACGCGGCTCGCGATCCGCGCGAGCTGGCCAGCATCATCGAACGCGACCGAGTGACGACGCTGCTCTGCGTCCCGTCGCTCTATGCTCAGATCCTGCGCGCCCTGCCGCCGCGAACTGCCGCGGGACTCGACGCGCCGGGCGGTCTCGAGGCGGTCATCGTGGCCGGTGAGGCCTGCTCCTGGTCGCTGGTGCGCGAGCATTTCGAGCGCCTGCCCGACGTTCGGCTGTTCAACGAGTACGGACCGACTGAGGCGACTGTGTGGGCGACGTTGCACGAGCTGAGGGCCGGCGATGTCGAGCGCCTCGGCGACTCCGAGCCGGTCTCCATCGGCCGACCGATTCCCGGCGTGCGGATCGATCTGGAAGACGCTGCCGGGCGGGCGGTGCCGGTTGGCGTGCCCGGCCAGGCCTGGATCGCGGGCGAGACGGTGACAGCCGGCTACCGAGGACGCGCTGATCTCACCGCGGCGCGTTTTGGCGTCGGCCCGGACGGCGTTCGCCGCTACCGGACTGGCGACCGCATGGCGTGGACCGACGACGGTCGGCTTCTCTTCTTGGGGCGGGAGGACGAGCAGGTCAAGCTGCGGGGCTTCCGCATCGAGCCCGGCGAGATCGAATCAGCTCTCGTGGAGGCGGGCGCCAAGCGAGCTGCCGTGATCGTGCGCAGGCCCCAACCGGACCAACCGCCGAGCACCGAGCGCCTCGTTGCCTTCGTCGAGGGCGAGGCGCGCGGCTGGCGAAGCCACCTCGAATCGAAGCTGCCGCCCCACATGGTGCCAAGTCGCGTCATCGCCCTCGACGCGCTGCCTTTGCTACCGAATGGCAAGCTGGATCGCGGCAGGCTGCAGGCCATCTCGCTGCCTGAGACTTCGGAGCCTGCGAAGGGGCACGGTGTCCGAGAGGTGCCGAGCACGCTGGAGCTTTCCCTCCTCTCCCTTTGGCAGGGACTGCTCGGCATGGATGACGTCGGTCTCGATGACAACTTCTTCGAGATGGGAGGCCATTCTCTACAGGTGGCAGAGATGACGCTGGCGATCGAGCGCGACATCGGTGGCCGGCTGAGCGCGGCCGATGTTTTTCAGCATCCCACCGTCCGCCGCCTGGCCCGGCGCCTCACTCTGGGTGGGGACGTTGAAGCGCCCTACGAGCACCTGTTTCCCATCCAGCCGTCGGGCGACGGCGCGCCGTTTCTCTTCTGCGTTCCCCACTTCTTCTCAAGCACCTTCGCCGAGCGATTCCGCGGCGAGCGCCCTGTCTACGGCCTGCGCGGCGTCAGCCTGCGGCAGGAGGGCAATCTGGGGCGCTGGCCGTCGATGCGGCATCTGGCGGACGAGCTGGTGCGGGAGGTGAAACGCAGGTTTCCGGAGTCGCCGGACGGTGGCTTCCTCGTGGCCGGCTATTCCTTCGGTGGCTCTATGGCGGTGGAGATGGTGCGGGCGATGGAAGAGTGCGGACTCGCCGTCCGTCGTCTCTACCTGATCACGCCGATGCCCCTCGACTTCGCGGATGCCGGGCCGCTGCGCCTTCAGCTGCGGCCGCTGCGCCAGCCGACGCGCGAGCTGACGTCTCGGCAGGCGTTGCGCATCTGGGTTCGCGACCACGACCCTCGCACGCTCCGTCCGTACCGATCGATCGGGCGCTGGCTCAAAGTGAAGCCCGCCCGCCACGCCCTCGCCCGCCTGGGGCAGCTCCAGCGGCGCCTCGGCGTTTCGGTGAGCCCGGCGGTCCACCATCGGATCCTGCACGCAGACGTCCGCGTGGAGCGGTTCCGCCTGCACCGAAGCTACCGCCCGATGGCGGTCGCGACGCCGACGACGATCTTCAACGCCGAGGACAACGCAGAGACACCCGGGACCGACACCGCTGCCACCTGGCGCCCGATTTTCCGCGATCTCGAGGTCGTCCCGACGCCCGATCCCCATCGGGATGCGGAGGCGGTGGCGGCTGCGAAGCGGGTGATTCTCGACCATCTGCGGGGCGCGACGTGAGCCGGATCCCGTCGACAGTCGAGCCTCGCCGGCCATCCGAGCGGTGTCTGCATCTCCTCGACGAGGCCGCTCGCCGCATCCGGCCAGACGACGCCGAGCTGCGGGCGTGGTGCGCGGCCTATGCGCGGAATCACCGGCGCCGATTGGCGATGGATCTGCATTTGGTGGAGAGGCACGCCGAGCCAACAGCGAAGGTGCTGGAGTACGGCGCCGTTCCTCTGCTCATGACGACCGCGCTCGCCGAGAGTGGCTACGATGCGGTGGCTCTCGACGTGGCGCCGGAGCGCTTCGCCTCGTCGATCGATGAGCTGGGCCTGAATGTCGTGCGCTGCGATGTTGAGACGGAGCTGGTCCCTTTCGCCGAGGCAAGCTTCGACGTCATCCTTTTCAACGAGCTCTTCGAGCATCTGCGCATCGATCTGATCTTCACGCTGCGCGAGGTGCTGCGGGTCCTGCGCCCGGGCGGCACGCTGCTGCTTTCGACACCGAACCTGCGATCCCTCCGCGGTCTCAAGAATCTTCTCGTCCACCACCGCGCCCACGCCGTCTCGGGCGGCGTCTTCACGCAGTGGAGAAAGCTCGAGACGCTGGGCCACATGGGGCACGTGCGTGAGTACACGGCGCGGGAGGTGTGCGACGTTCTCGGCGACGTGGGGTTCCGAGTCGAGCGCCTTGTGTACCGGGGCGGCCATGGGCGCGGCGTTGTCGGGCTGGTCGAGCGCCTGGCGCCAAGCCTGCGGCCGTTCTTCACCGTCGTGGCGCGTCGGCCATGACGCCGTCCATCCGCCGCCGGATCTTCGTCGTCGGCGTCCCGCGATCCGGCACCACCCTGGTCCAGAGTCTGCTGGCGGCGCACGACGAGGTGGCCTCGTGGACCGAAAGCCACTTCTTCGACCGTCTGTATCGCCCGGTGCCCGGACTGCCGTCGCGGGCGATCTTGGTCGGCGATCCCGACGCTGCGGTCCGGGACTTCCTGGAAACGAACGAGGCGCTGCGCAGTGGCGATCGACCGGCTCAGCAGCTCGATGACCTCTTGCCCGGGTGGCGGCGCCTGCCGCTCGTTCGTCCTTTGCAGGGCGACGCCGTGGCGCGCCGCCTTCTGGGCGTCTTCGACGAGCTCGCGCGCCGTCAAAATCGCCCCATCTGGGTCGAGAAGACGCCGGCGCACCTGCGCTCTCTGCCGTTTCTCGAGCGTGTGGCTCAGGACGGGCCGGATCTCCGCTTCGTCCATGTGGTGCGCGGCGGCCTCGAGACGGTGGCGTCGCTCCACAAGGCATCGAAGCATTGGCAGCGTGCCTACGATGTCGACGAGTGCGTCCGCCGGTGGAATCGCGAGGTGGCGGTGTCTCGCGCCCGAATCGGCTCTCCGGGCGATCATTTCGTCGTCTACGAAGACCTTACGGCGCACCCAGAGCGCGCCACGCGCCGGCTCTTCGACGCCCTCGACCTCTCTTGGCAGGCCGGCGTCCTGGATTGCTACGGCGACTCGCTCGGGCGCGTCGTCTCGCCCAGCGAGGCAGCCTGGAAGGGCGGGAGCGAGCGCGGGATCCGGCCGTCGGCGACGTCGAAGCAGGTGCTGACTCCGGAACAACGCCGACGCGTCGACGCCACGTTGCAGCATGATCTCTATCGCGACCTCTGTCGGCGGGTTCTGCCATGAGTGCGCCGATTGAGACACCAGCGCTCTCGGTCGTGGTCCCGTTTTTCAAGAGTGAGGCACATGTCGAACGCTGCATCGAGTCGCTGTTGCGCGCCCGCGACGCGCTGGGTGAGTCGGTCGAATTCCTCTTCGTCGACAATGCCTCGCCCGACGGGTCCGCACGCCGGGTCGAGCGCTATCGAGAGGTGACGCTGCTGCGCGAGGAGCGGCCAGGCGCCTACGCCGCGCGCAACGCTGCTCTGCGCATCGCACGCGCCCCGCTCATCGCGATGACCGATGCGGACTGCGCCGTCGCCCCGGGCTGGCTTTCAGCGATCCGGAGCGGCTTCGCCGCCGACCCCTCCGTTGCGGTGCTCCTCGGAACGGTCAGCTACCCACCGGGCGCGTCCTGGGTGCTTCGCTGCCTGGGAGCCTACGAGAACCATAAGACCCGCTATGTCCTCGGCCTGCCGAGCGCCTACCACTTCGCCTATTGCAACAACATGGCGGTCCGGGCGTCGGTCTTCGAAGAGATCGGGCTCTTCGAGGAGTGGCGACGAGCGGGCGATACGGAGCTGGTCCACCGCCTGGCGGCGCGGCGTCCTGACGCGAAAGTGGCCTTTCGACCGACCATGAGCGTCGTTCACTGGGAGTTCCGATCGGCCCGGGAGCGGGCGCGACGTCTGGCGTTATATCAAACGACGAACTCGAAGATCGCGACGTTTCGAGAGCTGAGCGCGCGGCGACGTTTGGCGGTGGCGCGGCGAGCGCTGCTCACCTCGAAGCCCTTGGCCGCGCGGGAACCCTGAGGCTCGCTCGCCCTCAGGCTCCCTCGACGTCGGCCAGGATTCGATCTTCCACGACCCGCGACAGACCCCGCAGCGTCGGATGCGAAAACGCGGCCTCGAGGGGGACGTCGATGTCGAACTCCTCGCAGAGGTGCAGCATGACCCGCATCGCGAGAAGCGACGTCCCTCCGAGCTCGAAGAAGTGGTCGTCGGCACTGACCCGTTCGACCGCCAGCTCGTCGCGCCAGAGATCCGCGAGGAACTCTTCGACGGGGCCCTCGGCCGGCTGGAAGGGCCGATCGGTCGGACGCGTTCCGGTCGCGACTGCGGCGAGCAAGGCTTCGATGTCAGCCTTGCCGTGGGCGGTCCATGGGATCTCGTCGACCCGCAGGATCTGGCGAGGAACGAGTGGCGCCGGAAGGCGCTCGGCGAGCTGGCGGCGGATGGCGTCGGGGTCGATCTCCTGGGCTGCCCCGGCGCCCGCACGGTCCGGGCGATAGAAGGCCACCAGCGAAACGCGGTCCTCGTCGGCGCTCCGAGGCTCGTATCCGACCTCGTTGAGGATGCGACGGACGTCGGGTTCGTCGATCTCGTCGTCCAGCTCGGCGAGAGCCTCCTCCCGCGTCTTGTGCCCCATCCGCACGTCCCAGCTGTAGGGCAGAGCGTAGTTGTGAAACCCGCGCTCCGCCTGATGGACGAAGATGCCGGCGTCGTTGATCAGGCAGTTGGTCGAGCGACCGGTGTCTTCGGGGCGCACCCACGGGACTGTTTTGCGCAGATAGTCATAGAGCTCGTCCATCGAGACGTCGCAGTAGCGATAGAAGTCGACGACCTGAACCGCGTTCCAGACCTCGTCACTCTGAAAGAGGCTCACATCGAGAGATCGCGACACCTCGTCGACCGCGCGATGGTAGGCCTTGCGAGAGGCCAGCACGGCCTTGTCGACCTCGTCGGGGCGGATCCGGCCGCCGCGAAACATCTCTTCCGTCAGCCTGGTCTCGAACATCTGGCCGCGGGACAGGCCGGTCACCACCACCGGCACGCCCAGCGCGTGAGCGCGCTGGATCGCCAGGGTGTAGATCGTCTTGAAGCAGCCGTTGCAGACGTTGGAGAAC
>JBCBCF010000273.1:0-5657 GCA_038530905.1 Acidobacteriota bacterium | reverse complement strand
TCGAGTCCAGGCCGATCCCGGCCAGATCGAGCAGGTGATCCTCAATCTAGCGATCAACGCCCGCGACGCCATGCCCCGCGGTGGGCGGCTGAGGATCGCCACCCATCGGCAGACGCTCGAGCGAGCTGAGCCACCGCATCCCGCCGGCGACTACGTCGTGCTCGAAGTTTCCGACGACGGGGTCGGTATGAGCGAGCAGATCCGTCGGCAGGTCTTCGACCCCTTCTTCACCACCAAGGGCAAGGATCAGGGCACTGGCCTCGGCCTTGCGACGGTGTACGCGATCGTGCAGCAGACCGGCGGCACGATCGACGTCGAGAGCGCCCCGGACCAAGGGTCGCTGTTCCGCGTGCTGCTGCCGCAGGCGGCCGAGCTTCCAGACTCCGCCGCTCCGCGCCCGACCACCTCCCACCTGCCGCGCGGTGACGAGATGGTCCTGGTGGTCGAAGACGAGCCGGGCGTGCGGTCGCTGGCCGTCGAGTTCTTGCGCAGTCACGGCTACCGCGTGACCGCCGCGGCGGACGGCCGCGAGGCCTTGAAGCTGCTCGACACGTTCGAAGAGCCGGTGGATCTGGTGCTGACCGACGTCATCATGCCCGGGATCAATGGCCCGGAGGTCGCCGAACGCTACGTGCAGCGCCACCCCGCGACGAAGGTGCTCTTCATGTCCGGCTACACCGACGAGGTGCTCGGCTGGGACGAGCCGACGGTCGCCGCCCGACTGGTTCAGAAGCCCTTCTCGATCGAGGATCTGGTGACGAAGGTTCGCGAGACCCTGGACGAGGGCGGGACGAAGGGGCTGGCTGGCGATCTCGCTCGTCGGAGCGATCAGCAACCGCACTCCGAGGCGCGACCTGACGACGAGGAGCCGGTCAACTGACCTTTCCAGGCTCGGCCGGCAGCTGGCTGGCGATTGCCCTCGGTGGCGGGCTCGGGGCCGTGGCGCGGGTCGCGCTCGCCGGCTGGACGCAGCGGACGATCGGCGCGCGCTTGTGGTCGGTCGACCCCGCCTGGCCGATCGGCACGCTCGTCGTCAACCTGCTTGGCTGCTTCGCGCTCGGCCTGCTAGGCGGTGCGGCCGAACGCGCCGCGCCGGAGCTTCGGCTCGTTCTCGGCGCCGGCTTCTTGGGCGCGTTCACGACCTTCTCAACGTTTGGGGTCGAAGCTCTCGACCTCCTGCAGCGAAACGTCGAGGCCGCGCTCCTCTACCTCGCGACGAGCGTCGTCGGCGGACTGATCGCGGCCTGGGGCGGACTGACGCTCGCCCGCGCGTTCGGCTGAGCCGACCTGTCGAGGAGGACCATTCGGTGATGGAGACCCAGGCGAGCGCTTTGTCCGGACCGACCATGCGCGCTGTCGGCATCGAACGCTTTGGCGGCGTCGAGGCGTTGCGCGACGGCGACTGGCCGGCGCCGCAGCGGCGGCCTCAGGACGTTGTGATCGCGGTCCAGGCGGCGTCGATCAATTTTCGCGACGGCTTGATCCGCGGCGGCCGCTACGTCGCTCGGCGGCTGCTGCCGCAGCTCCCCTTCGTCCTCGGCAGCGATGTCGCCGGTCGCATCCTGGAGACCAGCGACTCACGCCCGGAGCTCACCGCCGGAACGCCCGTCTTCGCCATGCAGCCGTCGCTGCGCGGCTTCGGCGGTTACGCCGAACGCATCGCGGTTCCGGCCGAGGTCGTGGCGCGGATGCCGCGAGGAGTGTCTTTCGCCGAAGCGGCCGCGATGCCGCTGGCCGGCCTGACAGCGCTGCAAGCGCTGCGCGATCTCGGCGGCCTGCGTCCCGGTGAGCGCGTCGCGGTTGTCGGCGCGTCCGGCGGGGTTGGAACGTTCGGCGTGCAGATCGCCCGCGCGCTTGGCGCGGCGAGCGTCGTCGGCGTCGCCTCGGAGCGCAACCATGAGCTGGTCGCGTCCCTTGGTGCCGACCGCGTGCTCGACTACCGCCGGACCGACTGGATCGACCGCCTGGGTCCGATCGATGTGATCTTCGACGCGCACGGCGGAGGCTCCCTACGTGAGCTGCGTCCGGCCCTCGCCTCCGGAGGTCGGTTCATCACCACCGTTCCTTCGCCCGGTGCCCTCCGGGATCACCTGAAGACTTCGCTCTGGCCGTTTGGGCATCGATCGCGTCTGGTGGTCGTGCGCTCCCGAGCCGACGACCTCGCAGAGCTTGCCGACCTAGCCGAGCGGGGTGCCGTGCGTTCCGTGATCGATCGTCTCGAGCCGCTCGACCAGGCCGCCGAGCTGCACCAACACAGCCAGAGCCGTCGCAGCCGAGGCAAGAACGTCTTCGCCGTCGGCGCCGAGGCGAACGAGGTGCCGCGGCCGGCGGTCGACCGCTTGGGCTAGCGGTCGGACGTCCCGCAAAGACGCAGGCGGATCGGGCCTTTTGCGGTCGACGGATCGACGACGCGTCCTCGCTGCGTGATTTCGAGACGGCCGCGGGCGACCAGCCGACGGGCCGCCTGGCGAGTGCGCTCCATCAACTCTCGCCAGTCGTCCGGAGCGACGGCGCGGGCCGCTTCCGACGGGCAGATCGTGGCGCCGCTGGCGCGGGCGTCGAGCAGCTCGAGAATCGTTGCTTCCAGCTGCGCATCGAGCGGACCCGGGCGGGTCCGGCGACACCGTTCGCTGCAATATCGCACCGCTTCCCAGTTCCTTTGCCATTTGCGCCGCCAAGCGAAGGTCCGCCCACAGGTGGCGCAGATCTTTGTCGCGCCGGCGCCTCCAGTCGGCTGCCGCCCCGTGAAACGGCTCAGCCGGGCCCCCGCACGCGGTGGATCCAGGCGTCGACGCCGAGCTTGAGCCCCTCGAGTACGTTGAGCAGCTCCTCCATCTGCGGCGGGAACTCCTCGCGCAGCTCGACCTGCGTCGGCTGCGGTCGGGTGAGCGAGCGGCAGATCTCGACCAGGCGGGCGGCATGGCGAGGAAAGACGTCGTCGGCATAGCCGTCGGCTTCGAGCTGAGGCACAAGCCGACCGACGATCTCGAAGAGGAACGGGTGCATCGACTGCACCATGGTCATCGGCACGACCCGCCGTTGGCGCAGCAGGCGCTGGATCAGCTCAAATTGGTTGCGCGACGGCGCGCGATCCAGGAAATGGTCGAGGCGCGTGCGCAGCTCTTCGAGCAGCTCGAGATGCGCCCCGTTGCGGTCGACGGTCGCTGTCGGAGGCGCAGTCGAGCTGACCGCTGTCGCGGGGCTCTTCAGCGGTTCGATCGCGTCCAGCTCGTCGAACATCGCGACGTCGAGCACCGGGAGGGTCGCGTCGCCATCCACCGGGGCGCTCCAGGCGTCCGACGGCGACGGAGGCAGGCCGGCCGGGTGGGTCGCGTCGGCGTCGGCTCCCGACTCGAGCAGAGCGATGGCGCGCACGACGTCGATCGCCGGGAGCGCCGTCTCGGTGTCGTCCCGCCCGCGCATCGACAGCGAGGCGCGCTTGCAGACGGACCCGAGCAAGAGCTCGAGGAAGGTCGACAGATCTTCGTCGTAGAGCAGCGGGATCAGCGAATGAAAGTCTTCCGGCACCAGGCTGCGCGAGGTCGGCAGGGGTTCCGGCGTCGGCGTTGGACCGAAGCGTCCGCGGCCACGCGGCTGCGTCGCTTTCTCGAGCGTCACCACCTGCAGGATGCGATCAACCACCGAGGAATCGAGGATCTGGCGCAGGAGATCGACATCGAGCACCGCCGCCAGCTCCGTCGCGGTGCGCACGATCTGCGGAAAGAGCGCCGCCGGGTCGTCTGGGGCGCCCGGTAGGGCCATGCCCCATGACGCATTGTGCAGCGTCGCGAGGCGATTGACGCGGGCCGAGAGTTGGCCTTCGCGCTGGCGAATCTGGTGATAGTCACCGGAATAGAGCGCGCGGCGCGAGGTCTCCTGCATCAACTTGCCGAGCGTTCCGAGCAGGCCGTAGAGCGGCGTCAAGGCGTATTGATCGACCTTGTGCCCCTGTCGCCAGGTGCTGACCAAAGAGGCCAACGGCACGTCGTCGATCAGGTTGCCGATCGTCGTCGTGACTTCGCGCAGCGTCGCCACCAGCCGATCGTTGCGCTCGAACTCCTCAGCCTTCTCAGGAAAGAGGATCGGCTCGATCGCCACACCATGCCATCGCCCTTCGGCCACCAGGGCAGACGCGGCGCCCATCGCCGAGCTGGAGTATTTGCCTTTGAGATCGGCAGCGACCTCGCAAGCGAAGGCTCGATTGTCAGCGTGCAGCGCCTCGCCGCGGCGCAAACGATCGAGGCCCCCCGCCAGCTGCTGGAGATCTTGGTCGACGCTCGTGTGGATGCCGCGGAAGAAGAACGCCATCTCCCCCGCCAGCGCCTCGATCGCCGGGTCTCCGGCGGCGCCGACCTTGATCTCCGCAACCACCGCCTCCACACGATCCGGGATCGACTCGATCGTCTCGAACAGAGCCGCGACCATGGCGAGGAACTCGGCGTGCTCGGCTGGCGGGTAGTAGAGCCGATCCCATGGTGCCACGCGCTCGAGCTCGTCGATGAGGCTGCGGACAAGGGAATAGATCGCGCGCTTGGGAGGTGAAATGGCCTCGAGCAGCGCCGGAAGATCCCGCGGTGTCGCGTTAGGGGCGAGCTGATTCGACACGATGAACATCCGCGAACGGCAATCGATTGATTCCTATCACGGCGGCCTGACGGGCCGGCTTGCGATTCGACGGTGACGCAGCGGGCCGCGGACGGTTGCCGAGCGCTAGAGATAACCGAGAGACTGCAGCTGCTCGAGGTATTCCTCGCTCGATCGATCGCGGCTGGTGTCTTCGACCGGCCGGGATCCGAACGTGTCGAGCGAGAGTCCGGCCCCCGGCCACCGACACGTCGGCGGCGCCGGCAGCTCGGCGCTCTGCGGCAAGCCGACGGCACGAGCGGCAGCGGCGCCGAGCTGCGCGGGCGTCAGCGGCTCGCCCGCCGCCTCCGCGCCGACCTGGCAGGCACCGTCTCGACGCCAGAGGAGCACCCGCCCTGCGACCGTCGAGTCACCGCTGCGCCGCCCGCGATCGATCGCCAGGAGGATCGTGTCGAACGCCTGCAGTTCCGGCTCGGCGAGCAGTCGATCGACCGACTCGAGCGTCTGGCGCACCAGCAGACCGGAGATGCCCGCCGGCAGAGGTTCCAGACCGGTGGCGATGTCGAGGCCAGGAAGGTAAAGGGCCGCGACGCGCGGTGAGTTCTCAAGACCGTCGACGAAAACGCGCTGATAGAAGAGATCCGGCGCCAGCGCCGCCGTGACCACCCGCTCGGCGCGGGCGGCACCGAGGGCGTCGTCGAGCCCCCGCAGCAAAGCGTCCGGTGGTCGCGTTGCCCCGGCCAAGGCGCGCAGACTCGGCACCTGCGACTCGGGCACCACCGCGCCGTCGGTGCCGTCGGCAAGGAGCTGATGGCCGCCATGGGCGAGGACCAGACCGGCCTGAGGCCGCCACACCGGGAAGGTGCTCCACCAATTGATCACCAGCGCCTCTTCACTGCCGCGGCCGGCCAGCTCCCAGATCGCCCAGGCGCGTCGGCTGCCGGCCAGGACCGGCTGATGGCCGACCACCGGTGTCGCCGCCAGCGCGCTCCACCATGGCCGGAGCCAGCCGGTGACGGTCAGCGGTCGCTGCATGCCGAGCGGCAGAAACGCATCGAGCGACGACAGGCCGT
>JBCBCF010000272.1:0-5793 GCA_038530905.1 Acidobacteriota bacterium | reverse complement strand
GTCGATCGGCGAGTCGGAGTACAAGTCGGCGACCTTCAAGATCGAGCGGCGCTTCTCTGACGGCTTCCAGCTCCAGGCGCACTACACCTACTCGGAGGACGAGGACAACGATTCGAACGAGCGTTCGGCCACGGGCGTGACGCTGTCGAATCCGGACGACCCGAACTACGACTTCGGTCTTTCCGATCGTGACGTCGAGAATCGGATCGTGATCTCGGGCCTCGTCGAGCTGCCGTGGGAGATCCAGCTCTCGGGTACCTTCGAGTATCGGGACGGCACGCCGTACACGGCGATCAGCCCCGATCTGGAAGACGCCTACTGCCCGGTCTTCAACTGCCCGGACGTGCGTGCCGTCATCGACGGCCGTCTGACGGAGCGGAACGAGTTCCGCAACGAGGACATCACCCGCCTCGACCTGCGTTTCTCGAAGTTCTTCACCTTCGGCGACTGGCGCTTCGACGTCTTCGCCGAGGTGTTCAACGTCTTCGACGAGAACTCGTTCTCGGTCAACTTCGGCCAGCGCGACCCGGCGGACAACGACTTCGGCATCCCGGACAACCTGGTCACCGAGCCGCGCTCGATCCAGATCGGTACCCGCATCTCGCTGCGCTGATCGCGCAGTGAGCGAGCTCTTGGCCGCTTGCGGCTGAGAGTGTGAGAGAGCCTCCCGCTTGCGGGAGGCTTTTTCTTTGGGCCCTGGTTCGCTGGGCCCTGGTTCGTTGGGCCCCAGCTCGCCGGGCCCCGGAGATTGAGGCGGCGAGTCTTTCGAATCGAGAGTCTCCGCGCCGCGGGAGTGCGTGAGGGCTCGAGGCCGCGTCGTCGCGGTGTCGGATTCGACGCGAACGGCTCAGCGACGGCGAGTCGGCGCGCCGTCGGCCGGTTCGCCCAGCAGCGCCGACTCGACGACACGCAGCGGACGAGGCGAGGCGATGTCCTGCGCCGAGATCTTGCGGCGGTCGACCTGCCCCGACGGCCAGCGAACGACCAGCTCTCCCACCTCGGCTCCGGGCGGCAGGCCGAAAATCACTTCCGGAGCGCTCTGTGAGAGGTAGCTCGAACCGGCGAGGAGCTCCCGCACGTGGTGGTCGTCGCCCACCTTCAGCTCGAGGCGGCTGCCGAAGCCCTGCGGATTGCTCGCTGTGCCCTGGAGCGTCACGGTCAGCGATCGCGCGCCGGCGGCGCGTGCGCGATCGCCACGGGTGTTGAGCAGGACGAGGGCCGGGCCGTCGTTCTGCGTCAGCACCAGATCGTCATCGCCGTCGCGGTCCAGATCGCCGGCCGCCAGGCCGCGGCCGACGAGATTGAGGCCGCCGAAGGCCTCGGGCTTCTCGACGAAGCGGCCGCCACGGTTTTCGAAGAGCTGAACCGGCTGGCGATGGCGCCGCTCGGGAGCGAAGAGGGCGATGTTGTCGAGGATATGGCCGTTGGCGATCGCCAGGTCGAGGTCGCCGTCGAGATCGGCGTCGAGCGCCACGGCACCGAAACCGACCCACGGCAGGCTCGGCGGGCCGAGACCGGCGGCATCTGTGGCATCGAGGAAGAGGCCGGCATCGATGGGTCGGTAGAGGGTGTTCGTCTCTTGATCGAGGTGCGTCAGCAGGAGATCGAGCCGCCCGTCGCCGTCGAAATCGCCTCGGGCGATTCCCATCGACGCCTCGGCGGCGCCCGTGCCGGACAGGGCCAGGCCGGCCAGGAGCGCCGACTCCTCGAACCGCCCGCCACCGTCGCCGAGGTAGAGGAAGTTGGCCGTCGAGTCGTTGGCGACGAAGAGGTCTTGGTGGCCATCGTCGTCGAAGTCGGCGGCGATCACACCGAGTCCCTTGCCGTCAGGCGAAGGCAGCACGCCGCGGCTGCGCGAACTCTCGACGAATCGCCCCTCGCCGTCGTTCAGGAAGAGGGCGTCGGGCAAAGCGTCGTAGACGTCTGGATGGCAGTAGGACCTCAGGTCCCGCGCGGCGTCGCCGCAGAATTTGTGGTTGTCGAGAGCGAAATCGACGTAGCTGGCGACATAGAGGTCGAGGTCGCCGTCGGCGTCCGCGTCGAAGAAGGTGGCGCCGGTCGACCACGAGCGCTTGCCGAGGCCCGCCGATGACGTGGCGTCGTCGTAAGTTCCATCACCGCGCGCGAGCAGAAGCTGGTCGCCGCCGTATCGGCTGACGTAGAGGTCGAGATCCCCGTCGCCGTCGACGTCTCCGAACGTCACCCCCATTCCCGACGCCGGCTGTTTTGCTTCCTCGCCGCGTGCCGCCACGAGGTCCGAGCCGCGAAATCTTCCATCCGCCTGCTGCAGGAAGAGCTGATGCAGTGCCTCGCCGCGCCGGTCGTTGGGGAGCGGTGTGGCGACCGGGCCTCCCTGCACGAACACGAGGTCGAGGTCGCCGTCGTCGTCGACATCGAGCACGGCGACCCCGGCGCCCATGTTCTCGGGCATGTACTTGTAGCCCTCGGCGAAAGCGCGGTGCTCAAAGTCGATCCCGAGCGCACCGGCGCGGTCGATGAACCATGGCGCCTCGGCGCGCGCCGGCGTCGGCAGCAGCACCCAGATCAGCCCGAGCGCGGGGCCGGCGCGCCTCATGGACCGCCGAGGACCGCTCGCAGCTCGAGCTGCCGGCGCGCGTCGTCCGAACGGCCGAGGCGCTCCAGCACGCGGGCGTACGCCAGACGCAGCTCAGGGCCTTCGGCGCCGAGCCGAAGCGCGGTCTGAAAATGCTCGGCCGCCGGCTCGAAGCGGCCGCGATCGGCCTCGACGGCGGCGAGGAGAGCATGGACGTCGGCGCGTCGCGGGTCGACCGCAAGCGCGCGCTCGAGAGCCGAGGCCGCGTCGACGAGCTCGCCCACCCGCGACGCGGCGAGGCCGACCAGCAGCAGGCTCTCAACCTGACCCGGCAGCAGCGCATCGGCTCGGCGAGCGCTGGCGAGGGCGTCGGCGTCGCGCTGCAGCGCCAGCTCGAGTCGAGCGCGCAGGCGCGCTACGCGTGCGTCGTCCGGCGAGCGGCTCTCGATCTCGGCGAGGGATTCGAGGGCTGCGAGCGGCCGCCCGTTCGCCGCCAGCGTGCGCACGACGTTGAGGTCGGCGCCGGCGGCCCGTGCGGCGTGGTCGCGGGCGTCGGCATCCCCCGCCATCTCGCGGAAGCGCGTGAGGTGGGTTGCCGCCTCGTCGGTCCGGCCGCAGGCGGCCAGCGCCGAACCCAGTCGATAGTGGGCCTGCGCGAGGTCGGGTCGTAGCTCGCGTGCCGTACGGAAGTGCCCGATGGCGGCTTCGCTGCAGCCGTCGAAGGCGAGCGCGCCCAACTCGAGATGGATCCGGCCCGGATCCGGAGCGCCGCCGGCCAGCGCCTTCTCTAGATAGGGCGTCGCCTCGGCGCGGCGTGCCGGCTGAGCGGCGAGCGCCAAGCCCATGACCAGATTCGGGCCGCCGGCATCGCCATCGACGCTCAGATGGCGAGCCGCCACCGCTTCGGCGTCTGCGGCCTTGCCTCCCGCCAGCAGCAGGAGTCCGAGCTCGCTCGCGAGGGGCGCGCCGCCGACGCCGCGCGCCTCTGCCTGGTGCAGCAACTCGGTCGCGGCCTCGAGCTGTTCGGCGTCGCGGAGCACAAGCGCCGAGAGGAGATAGGCGCGGGCGTCGTCGGGAGCGCGGGAACGGATCGCCTCGAGAGTCTCGAGAGCGTCCCGCACGGCGCCGAGCTCGACCTGCAGACTGGCGACGGCGATCGATGGCTCGATCGGCTCCGGGGCGGCCTGCTGGGCGCGACGGGCAGCGGCGAGTGCTTCGTAGAGAGCACCGCGAAGCCGCTCCGCTTCAGCCAGCCCCAGGTGGGCGGCCGCCGATGAGGGATCGAGCGCCGCGGCGGCGGTGAAGCGCTCGGCGGCTGTGCCGGCATCGCCGGCGACGAGCGCCGCCTGGCCCTGGCGCATCGCCTCGCCAAACGCTGTCCCGGTGGGCGATGGCTCCTGAGCAGCGAGCGGCTGCGTCGCGGCGAGCGCGCAGACGATTGCGACCGCCGCGAGCGATGCGACCAGCGGGCGTCGCGTCGTCATCGGCGGTTGTCTGACGGCTCGAGTGCCTCGAAGAGCACCCTGCCGCAGGCGTCGGCAGGCGGCGGCAGCTCGAGCAGGTGAGCGAGCGTCGGGATGATGTCGATCTGCCGCACCGGCGGCGTTTCAACACCGCTGCGCACGCCAGGGCCGCCGAGGACGAAGATCGCCTGCATGTCGCGATTCTCCGGTGGATACCCATGATGTCCGTCGCCCCACGGCGACAGGCTCGGAGCGACCGCTGCGGACGCCAGGCGGCGCTGCGGATAGGTGCCGGGCGCCGGGTGCAGGTAGAGGTCGCCGGTGACGAGCTCCCCGGTCGTCGATTCGCCGACGGCGCGGTCGCGCAGTCCGAGAGCAGGCAGCTCGTCGGAGCGGGTGACGCCCTGGAAGAGCGCGTCGCCTCGCTCGGGATCGCGCGCGGCGAGGAGCGCCGCGGTGGCGGCGGTCAGAGCCCGTTCACGCTCGGCCTCGGTGGTCACGATGCCGCCGCGCCACCGGGCGTCGTTGACGCGCAAGAAGAAGCCGCTCTCGGCGGCCAGGATCGACGTTCGCTCGAGATCGATCGTGCCGTCCTCGGCGCGCGCGAGAAGGCCGGCCTGCTCGAGGATGACGTTCGGGAAGACGTCGCGACCCGACCACGTCATCCCGTGATCGGAGACCACCGCCACGACGGGCGGTTGTTCCGGCTCCTCGGCGGCGAGGTCGAGAACCGTTCCGAGCCAGCGATCGGCCTGTTCGACGATGGCGGCGTAGACCGGCCACAACGCCGCTCGGCGCTCCGGCGTCGAGAACGGGCTGGTCGGGTCGATCACCTGGGTGAAGAGATGGCCGGCGCTGTCGGTCGTCGGTAGATAGAGAAAGAGCAGGTCCGGCCGCCAGGTTTGCCACGCGAAGCGGCTGCCGTCGATCGTGCGATCCATCTCGAACGCGATCATCTCGAGCAGACGCCCCTCTGCCGTGCCGTCGCCGATCGCTTGCGGAGAAGCGATTTGTGCCGTGCCGAGGGCGCCGCGCGCGTAGAGGCGGATCGCCGCGTCGAAGAACGCGCCACCTGCCGCATGGAAGGCGTCGGCCTCGGCAGGCTCGTGTCTGCCGTAGAAGGTCGCGACGTGCCGCTGTGCCAGGCTGAGCCGAGAGCCGTCGGCGGCCAGCTCGAAGAGACGGAAGTAGGCCGGCGCGCGACGCCCCTCTTCATCGCTGACCATCAACGGCGGCGACCAATGTCGTGATCGATCGGCCGAGGAAGCGTCGGAATGGGTTGCCGGCTCGGCGGCAAGCACCGCCTGCTGTGGCGCGTCGCCGTCCTTACTGCCGACGCGCAGCAGCAGTCGATCGAAGCCGTCCTGCGGATCCTCGGTGGAGTCGAAGACCAGCCCGTACACATCGCTCGTGCCGAGCCGCAGGATCAGCTCCCGTGGCGCGCCGTGATGTGGAGGGAGATCGCTCCAGCCGCCAGCAGGCCGAAGCACCGAAGCGTCGAGCACGCGCGCAGCGGCAACCTCGCCCTCGAAGCCCGAGAATGACCGATAGCGATCCGTCGCCAGGCCCAGCCGGTCGGCGATCGGCCGGTCCGGAATGTATTGAGTGGCGCCGAGGACGACAACGCGTCGTCCTGCGCGAGCGGCGGTGACGAAGAAGGGTTCTGCCTCGAGCGCCTCGGCCGAGAAGCCGCGCCGGCCATCGAGCACCGTGTGCTCGCTCGGGCCCGGAGTGAACGGCGTCGCGGCCAATCGAACGACCTTTCACCGAGACCCG
>JBCBCF010000271.1:0-5796 GCA_038530905.1 Acidobacteriota bacterium | reverse complement strand
AAGTTGAGCCTCTCGACCCACCCAGCGCCGGCAGTTTCGCCGGCGCTCGAGGCGCGTCGGCAGGACGGCGAAGAGATCGAGGTGGGAGGGAGGCCCTTGGAGTGAGGTCAAGGCGCTCCCTTCGAACGACAACGCGAAGGCCGTTGAGCGTCTCCTTCCAGCCGCTCTTGCGCATCTTGACAATTCGTACTGAAAAGGTACTAATTCGTCCACTGTCAACAACCCGATGACCAGCCGCAGCTGGGTCTCACCGTTCTCTTCCGAGAGGTCTGTCTCATGAGAGTGCTCCGACGATTGATGCCGTTCGTTTGTCTGCCGTTCCTGGCGTTCCTCATCGCCTGCGCTCCGCAGGAGGCCGAGCCGGAAGCCGCCGCACCGGCGGCGACCGAGACAGCGCCCGAAGCGCCGGACGACGAGGCCGCGCCAGCCGCGGAGATGACGGACGGCGAGCGCGCCAACGCCGAGTTCGAGGATGCGGTCTCGGGTCAAGAGCTGCTCGCGGCGCTGCGCGCGGGTGGTCACGTCATCTACTTTCGACACGCTCAGACCGAGCGGGACTATGCCGATCAGGCGGATCCGAACATGAGCCTCGACGACTGCGAGACACAGCGCAAGCTCAGCGAGGCCGGCATGCAGGACGCGCGCGACATCGGCGCGGCCTTTGAGGCGAAGGAGATCCCCATCGGCCGGATCGTCACCAGCCAATATTGCCGCGCCTGGCAGACCGCCGAGCTGGCGTTCGGTCGATTCGACGAGCAGAACCCCAAGCTCAACTTCCTGCCGTTCGAGGACTACACCGAAGAGCAGGTCGCCGAGATGAAGGCGAATGTCACGCCGCTGCTCACGGACGTGCCTGCGACCGGTGCGAACACGATTCTTGTGGGGCACGACGATCTCTTTGAAGCGGCGACGGGGATCTATCCCGAGCCCCAAGGCATCGCCTACGTTTTGACGCCGGACGGCGAGGGGAGCTTCAGTCTCGTCGCCAATCTGCTGCCATCCGAGTGGGCTCAGCTCTGAGCGCCGAGCACCACGTCGGCGGCCGGCCCGAGAGCCCTGCGACGACGCGTCCGCTAGGCGATCAGGTCGTGCTGATCAGCG
This sequence comes from Acidobacteriota bacterium, assembly GCA_038530905.1. Lineage (GTDB taxonomy): Bacteria > Acidobacteriota > Thermoanaerobaculia > Multivoradales > J023 > JAUIJL01. The sequence continues at coordinate 4,695 of JBCBCF010000271.1, read as the reverse complement.
GCGCCGGGCGAGGTCTCGGCGCCGCGGTCGCGCGCGCGTTTGCGCGCGAAGGTGCGGGCGTTGCGATCAACTACTTCCGCAGCCGCGATCGAGCCGAGGCCCTAGCCTCGGAGCTTGGCGAGCGCGCGATCTGCGTTCAGGCAGACGTGCGCGATCAGGGCGCGGTCCAGACCATGGTCGAGCATGTCGAGTCGACCCTCGGCGCACCGACCACCGTCGTCCATAACGCGCTGGCGGACTATCTCTTCGACAGCGAGGCGCGGGACACTCTTGTGACGCTCTCGGCGTCGTCCCTGCGTGCGCAAAGCGCGACGGCGGTCGAGGGAGCCCTGCATCTCCTGCAGGCGGCTGTCCCCCGAATGGAAGCGGCTGGCTTCGGCCGCGTGATCTTCATCGGCACCAACCTGGTGCAGAATCCGGTGGTGCCCTACCATGACTACACGGCTGCCAAAGCCGCGCTCTTGGCGCTCACCCGCACGTCTGCGGTCGAGCTAGGACCCAAGGGAATCCACGTCAACATGGTCGCCGCCGGGCTCCTGAGGACGACCGACGCCAGCGCGGCGACGCCGAAGGCAGTGTTCGATCAGATCGCCGAAGCAACGCCCCGGCGAACCGTCACCTCGCCGGCCGAGGTCGCCGATGCCGTCCTGTTCTTCGCCAGCCCGTGGGCTCGCGCGGTGACCGGCCAGAACCTGATCGCCGATGGCGGCTTGGTCTTCGGCTGAACCACCGAGCGGCCCGGAGAAAGCGCCGCAGGCCACCATGCCGTCGAGCCGATCGGACCGTGTGTCCACCGCCGCGCCGCCGACCCCGTTCGACGCGACGGACGAAGACGCTCTCGAAACCCTCTGTTCTCCGCGCCTCGAGGCCGAATCGCGCGGCGGGCCGCTGGCGGAGGGTCGCGTCGACTCGACGGGCGCACGGTCGTCTGGAGGCCGAGTCGTACCGAGCGGCAGCCCGCGGTCGATCCGCGCGGCGACGATCCGGCCACAGGCGGGCGAACGTCTCCGCGGCCGGTTGCATCTCGTCGGGCGCGGAGCAGTCTTTCTCGGCGCCGCGGTCGCCGCCTCGGTCGTCCTGCAGGACTCGGTGCGCGACGGACCGTTCGCCCGCCCGCTGCTTCTGGCCGGCACGTCGGCGGCGATCATGCTCGTCGCCTCGGTCCTCATGCTGGCCGGGCCGCGGATCAATGAGGCCCGCCTTGGCGCGCTCGCGACCTCGGCCCTGGTGACCTTGGCCAGCCTTCTTGGCGTTGCGCATGTGCTGATCGAGCTATCGTTCTACGGCATCGTGACGCCATTCGCTCCGTTCATCATGCTGATCGGCGCCTGGCCGCTGGTAGATTTTCGTTCTCTTCGAACGACCCGCATCGGCTCGTTGGTCGCGACGGGAGCCGCCTTGACCGGTGCCCACGGCGTGCTGTGGATCGAGGATGCGCTCGGAGCGATCCGCTCCGTCGAGTTGACGATCGGCGCGTCGCTCGGCTTCGCGATGGCAGAAATCCTCGCTCGCTTCGCCCGACGAGCGCGCGCCGACCTCGAGCGCGCCCGCGAGCTGGGCAGCTATCGCCTCGACTCGGAGCTTGGCGCGGGCGGCATGGGTTCGGTCTGGCGGGCGACGCATCACCTGCTCGCGCGACCCACCGCGATCAAGCTCGTCCGGCCCGACACGCTCGCCGCGGGACCCGACCGCAGCAGTTCGGTCATCCAAACGTTCACGCGAGAGGCGCGCATCACCGCCTCGCTGCGTTCGGCGAACACCATCGAGCTCTACGATTTCGGCATCACGGACGACGGCACCGTCTTCATCGCCATGGAGCTGCTCGACGGCATCGATCTGCAGGCGCTCGTCAAGCGTTTCGGACCGCAGCCGCCGGCGCGCGTCGTGGCGATTCTCCGACAGGCCTGCGACTCCCTCGCCGAGGCGCACGAACGCGGGTTGGTGCATCGCGACGTCAAGCCGGCCAACCTCATGCTTTGTCGCCACGGACGCCGGCTCGATCTCGTCAAGGTCCTCGATTTCGGCATCGCCGCTCTCGTCGCAGATGCGGCCGTCGACGCGCGCGGCGGTCTGTTGGTCGGCACGCCGTCGTGCATGCCGCCGGAGGTCGTCCAAGGCGCGCCGGTCGATGCGCGCAGCGACCTCTACGCGCTCGGCTGCGTGGCGTTCTGGCTGCTCACCGGCCAGCGGGTCTTCCCGCGTCGCACGGTGCCGGCGATGTTCGCGGCCCACGTGCAGGATCCGCCGGTTCCCCCATCGCAGCATGTCGGCGACGTGCCGGCGGCGCTGGACGCCATCGTGCTGCGCTGCCTGGAGAAGGCACCGAGCGATCGCTTTGCTTCCGCCGACGAGCTCGACGCCGCCTTGGCCGCCCTGGGCTCGATCGACGGCTGGGCGACCGGCGAAACTGAAGCGTTCTGGCAGCAGATCGACGGCGTCGGCGCGGTGGGACGGCCTGCGACGACAGCCGCCTGAATGCAACTCGGCCCACGAGCTAGAAACCTATGACGCCCATCAAGCCGCTGTGGCATGCTCAGGCAGCAGACCAGGCCACCCGATCGGGGACGGCCGTTGACATGCCCTCGGCTCGGGCGGCGCGGAGAGCGTGATCTTCAGACCATGACTTTCATCGCTTGGGTTTGGTTGGGCATGATTCTTGGCGTTTCGTTCCTCGCCGCGCCTGCGAAGTTTCAGGCCGAGACGCTCACCCTGCCGGTGGCGCTCGAAGTCGGACGGGTGACCTTCGGCCTCTTCGACCGCCTCGAATGGCTGTGGACCGCGGCGTTGATCATCACCGCGTGGCGCCGTCGCCGCGCCGGGCGGCTCGACGGATGGAGCCTGGGGCTCGTCGCGATGATTCTGGCGATCGTCTGCATTCAGTCTTGGTGGTTCCTGCCGGCGCTCGACGTGCGCGTGAGCGTCTACATGGCCGGCGAAACGCCTCCGCCGTCACCGCTCCACCTCCTCTCTGGCTTCGCCGAGGTGGTGCAAGCTGCCGCCCTCGCCTGGCTCGGGTGGCGCGCGCTCGAACGGCCTCCGGCGGCCTGACGCTCGCTCGACCGGGCGTGATCCACAGATCTGCCGCGACCGAATTCACTCTGGACTCTTCGACGTCGACATGGATCGGCTTCGTTAGTTCCCGAACTCGCCGCGTCCGCACCCTCGCTTCGACGACCCGTCCTGAGGACACCCTGACATGAGCCGTTCCTTCGTCCGATCCCACCACCAACTGGCCGCGCTCGGCGTCTCGGCGCTGGCTGCACTCTTGCTGAGCCCGGGTGTCGCCTCGGCCTGCATCTCCCCGCCGTCTGACGCCAATTCGACCGGCGCCACTTCGGCCGGCGCCACTTCGGCCGGCGCTACTGCGACCGGCGCCGTTTCGAGCGGCGCCGCCGAAGAGCTGACGGAGGCTGACTTTCTCGATCGCGTTCGCCGCCTGACCTTCGACGGTCGACGCGCCGGCGAGGGCTATTTCTCGCCTGACGGCCGTCAGATGGTCTTCCAGAGCGAGCGCGATCCGGACAATCCGTTCTTCCAGATCTTCCTGCTCGACCTGGAGACCGGCGACGTCGAGCGCGTGTCGAATGGCGTCGGCAAGACCACCTGCGCCTTCATCCACCCGAGCGAGAACAAGATCCTTTACGCGTCGACGCATCACGATCCGCGATCGAAGGAGCTGCAGCAAGAAGAGCTCGACTTTCGCGCCTCCGGGCAGGAACGCCGCTACTCGTGGGACTACGATCCCGAAATGGAGATGTGGTCGCTGGATCGGTCGACCGGCACCTTGACCCGCCTGACGAACGCGCGCGGTTATGACGCTGAGGGGAGCTACTCACCCGACGGCCAGTGGATCGCCTACACGTCGATGCGCAGCGCCTACGATCGCGAGCTGACGCCGGAAGAGGCCAAGACGTTGGAGATCGATCCGGCGTTCTTCGGCGAGATCCACATCATGCGCGCCGACGGCAGCGACGATCGGCGCCTGACCCATCTGGACGGCTACGACGGCGGGCCCTTCTTCTTTCCCGACGGCTCGCGCATCATCTGGCGGCGCTTCGACGACAGCGGTCTCATCGCCGACGTCTTCACCATGCGACTCGACGGCTCGGACGTCCATCGCGTGACCGACTTCGGCGCCATGAGCTGGGCTCCGTATGTGCACCCTTCCGGCGAGTACATCTTTTTCGCCTCCAACAAGCTTGGCTTCACGAATTTTGAGCTCTACATCGTCGATGTCGAGGGCCTCAAGGAGCCCGTGCGGGTGACCTACACCGACGGCTTCGACGGCCTGCCCGTTCCGACTCCGGACGGCAAGCAACTCACCTGGACCGCGTCTCGCCATGGGGGTGACGGCGCGCAGATTTACATCGCGACCTGGAATCACGAACGCGCGCTCGAGGCGCTCGCCGCGGCACCGCCGCGCGTCGAGCATTCGAAGCGATCGTCTTCCCCCGCCCCGCCGGACGCCCCGGCCTCGAGGTGACCCGATGCGCATGACTTCCCCATTCGCTCTCGTTCTCGCTCTGCTCCTGTCGATCGCACCCGCCACCGCGCGCACGTTCGACCTGACGTCGTCCGAAGGCCGCGTGCGTCACCACGTCGAAACCCTCGCCTCGGCAGAGCTGGAAGGGCGGCTGACCGGCAGTCCCGGTGCCCGCAGCGCGGCGGCCTACCTGATCCAGCAGCTCGAGGCGA
>JBCBCF010000270.1:0-5801 GCA_038530905.1 Acidobacteriota bacterium | reverse complement strand
GGGTGTCGGAGATCGCCAGCTTCCGAGCGCTGCAGGGAAGCCGCTGGCAGGTCGTTCTGCACGACGACACCGTGCTGCCGGTCGGTCGAACGCGCCGCGAGGCGGTGCGCCAACGCCTCGACTAGCGACGAGCGGCCGTCGGCGATCTCGTCCGATGCTCACGCTCGCAGGGAACGGTTCTAGACTCCAAGCTGCGATCCGAGCCAACGCGCTTCGCCGATAGGCGGACAGGACCGACGCCGCGCCGACCGTCGCGCGGAGGGAGAGCGGGAATGGAGAACGGCACGGCAGCCGAACATGCGAACGAAGCGATCGACCTGGTGACCGACAAGCTGCAGTCGTGGCTCGAGACCTTGATCCAGCTTCTGCCGAATCTTGTGGTTGCGCTGGTGGTGGTGGTGGTGTTCTGGCTGCTGTCGCGGGCGGCGCGCGGTCTGACGCGCCGGGCTCTCGCCGGTGTCTCCGATCACCGCGCGGTAGCGAATCTTTTCACCAGCATCGTCGGCGCGGTCGTGCTGGCGGTCGGTGTCTTCATCGGCCTGAAAGTTTTGACGCTCGACGGCGTCGTGACATCGCTTCTCGCCGGCGCCGGCGTCATCGGCCTGGCGCTCGGCTTCGCCTTCCAGGACATCGCTGCCAACTTCATGTCAGGCATCTTGATGTCGATCCGCCGGCCGCTGGCGGTCGGCGAGTTCGTCGAGACGAACGGCTTCACGGGCACGGTCGAGGACATCAATATGCGCAGCACCCACCTGCGCAGCGTCACCGGTCAGGTCGTGATCCTGCCCAACAAGGAGATCTTCGAGAATCCGATCGTCAACTTCACGCGCGGCGGCTCGCGGCGAGTCGATCTCGATGTCGGCGTGTCCTACGGCGACGATCTCGCGCTGGCCAAGAGCGTCGCTCGCGAGGTGGCCGAATCACTCGAGTCGCGCGACACCTCGCGGCAGGTCGACGTCTTCTACTACGAGATGGGCGGCAGCTCGATCAATCTCCGCCTGCGCTTCTGGATCGCGGAAACCGGCCAGCTTGCCTACTACGAAGCGATGTCGGAGGCGATCGAGCGCGTGAAGTCTGCCTTCGACGCCGCCGAGCTGACCATTCCCTTCCCGATCCGGACGCTCGACTTCGGCATCCACGGCGGCGAACGCCTCGACGCCATGCTCGCGGCGAGCCGACGCACAGAGGACCCCAACGCATGACGCATCCGACCGAAGCCCGTCAACCCACGCAGGCCCCTCAACAAACGATCGCCGTGCTCGGCGCCTCGTCGAATCGCAGCAAATACGGCAACAAATGCGTACGCGCCTACGCCGAGGCCGGGTGGCGGGTGGTGCCGGTGCATCCGAGCATCGACTCCGTGGAAGGACTGCCTGCGATCGCCTCACTGGACGAGCTCGAGCGGACGCCGGAACGGATCAGCGTCTACCTGCCGCCACCGGTGACCGCTCGGTTGCTGAGCGACATCGCCAAGCACCCGTCGTCTGAGGTGTGGTTCAACCCGGGATCGGCCACCAACGAACAGATTCTCGAAGCGCGCGCGCTCGGCATCGACGCCGTTGACGGATGTTCGATCGTCGACATCGGCCGGTCGCCGAGCCAGTTCCCAAGCTGACATCCAGCCGGTGAACTCGGCAGGGCGCCAGGGAAACATCGGCGGACACTCGACCGGACATGGGTAACATCGACCCCTTGTGCGCGTAGAAAGCTTCGATCGCATTCGACGACCTTCGCTTTCGACTGGTCGCCTTCCCTGACGAATCCGCCGGCCCAACCGGCGTCGAGATCGCCGGACCGTCCGCGCGGAAACGTAGCCCGGACGCAACCGGCACCGAGGACTCTTCTCATGACGCGACGTCACCCCGCGACGTTGTTCTTTTCCCTCCTCCTGCTCCTGGCTCTCGGCATCGCCTGCGTCCGCGGCGACGACGGGCGCAGCCGACGTGCCCAAGACGCCGACGCTGAGAACGGCCCCGAGGCCGACGCCGAAAACGAGCGCGCGCCGATCGAGGTCGCCACCCTCGAGCGCGGCGAGCTGGAGGCGGTCCTGACTTTCTCCGCCTACCTCGAAGCCGAGGAGTCGGTCGCGGTGCATTCGCAGGCGGCACGGCTGGTCACCCGTCTGATGGTCGAGGAGGGCGATCGCGTCCGCCGCGGCGACGTGCTGCTGCGCCTCGAGGACGATGAACAGCGCTCCGCCCTGGCTCGTCTCGAGATCCAGCTCGAGCAGGCGCAGCGCGAATTCGCCCGCCAGAAGAATCTCTTTGGGCAGCAGCTCATCAGCGAGAAAGCGTTCAACGACGCGACCTACGAAGTCGATCAGCTCGAGCTGCAGGTCTCCGACGCCAAGCGCGAGCTGGGCTACACCACGGTGCGCGCGCCGATCTCCGGCACGGTCACGCAGCGCCTGGTGAATCTCGGAGACAACGTCACCGTCGGCGAGCATCTCTTCGATCTCGTCGACTTCGACAGCCTGGTGGCCCGCGTCTTCGTGCCCGAGAAGGATCTGGCGCGACTGGCGGTCGATCAGGAGGCGCGGCTGCGCTCGACCGCGCGCGCCGAAGCGACCGCCACCGGCCACATCCTGCGGATCGCGCCGACGGTCGATCCGCGCACTGGCACGGTCAAGGTCACCGTCGACGTGCCGAGCGAGGGCGGCATGGTGCCGGGGATGTACGTCGAGGTCGGTCTGGTGGTCGACCAGCTAAGCGAGAGCCTGCTGGTTCCGAAGCGTGCCCTGCTCTTCGACGACACCGATGTGTCGCTCTTCCGGCTGCGCGACGACCTGACCGTGGAGCGCCTGCGCATCCGGCCAGCGGTTGAGGATCGCGACCACGTGGTGCCGGCCGGTGACGTGCTAGCGGCCGGTGATCAGGTGGTCATCGCCGGCCAGGCCGGCCTCAAAGACGGCGCCGAAGTGCGCCTCGCCGGGCCCGGTGAAGAGGCCACGGCGACGGAGCAGGTGCTGTGAGCGGTGCGGACGAACGGCTCGATGCGTCGGCCGACGACGCGCCGGCGCCGACCGACGACGAGGTCGAACGCGGCGCGGCGGCCGACGGCGACGCGGCCGACAGCGACGATCCCGTTGCGGAGAACGACGCCGCCGAGGGTGACGAGCCGCTCGCGGACGACGAGCAGCCGGCCGTCGTCCCCCAGGCGCGGGGCGACGACGAGGCCTTCACCGAACCGCATGCGCACGAGGGCGACGAGCCGGCAGGCAACGAGGACGAGCCCGTAGGCAACGAGACGGTGAGCGACGCATTGGCCGCCGCGGGCGCAGCTCCCCGTCGGAGCTTCTTCACCGAGCGGCCGGTCGCCGTCCTGATGGTGGCGCTCGCCACGGTCGTCTTCGGCTTTTTCTCCTACAGCCGGCTGCCCGTCACGCTGATGCCGGAGCTGTCCTATCCGACGCTGACGGTGCGCACCGAGTACCCCGGCGCGGCGCCCGAAGAAGTCGAGAACGACGTCTCGCGTCCGATCGAGGACGCCCTCGGCGTGGTCGGTGGCTTGACGCGCATCTCGAGCGTCAGCCGCGCCGGCTTGAGCGATGTCGTGCTCGAGTTCTCGTGGGACACCGAGATGGCCGACGCCATCCAGGACACCCTCGAGAAGCTCGACCTGGTCTTTCTGCCCGACGACACGGAACGGCCTCTGATCCTGCGATTCGACCCGTCGCTCGATCCCGTGGTCGAGCTGTCGCTCTCCGGCAGCGGCGCCGCGTTCGAGGGCGAGGACGGCCTTCGACGCCTACGCCGTCTCGCCGAGCTGCAGGTCAAACGCGCGCTCGAGCCGGTGAAGGGGGTCGCCGCTGTCCGCGTTCGCGGCGGTCTCGAAGAAGAGATCCAGGTGCTGATCGACGAAGAGGAGCTGCGCCGTCGCGAGCTGTCGATCCGGCGGGTCATCGACCGCCTCGACCAAGAGAACATCAACGTCGCGGGCGGCACGATCCAGGAGGGCCGCACCGAGTACCTGGTCCGAACCCTCAACGAGTACCAGAGCCTCGAGCAGATTCGCGACACCGTGCTGGCACGCCGCGACGACCGCGAGATTCGCGTGCGCGACGTAGCCGAGGTCCGGATGGGGCACAAAGAGCGGGAAATCGCCACCCGCACCGAAGGCGCCGAGAGCGTCCAGATCGATATCTACAAAGAAGCCGACGCCAACATGGTGGCGATGGCGGACCGGGTGACGGCGCGCATCGGCGAGCTCGACATCGAGAAGGTCGAACGCGAGCTCGAGGAGGCGATCCGCGGCGAGAAGAAGAAGCGCGGCTTCGGCCCGGGCTCGCAACGCGGCCCGAAGCAGGATCGTCCGCTGGCCGAAGACCTCTACCTGGCGGAAGGGGCCGAGCTGCGGGTGGTCGCCGACCGGTCGATCTTCATCGAGTCTTCGATCCGCGAAGTGCGGCAGACCGCCATGTTCGGCGGCCTCCTGGCGATCATCGTCCTCTTCCTCTTCCTGCGAAATCTCAAGACCACCGCGATCATCGCGGTCTCGATTCCGATTTCTCTGCTCGTCACCTTCGCGCCGCTCAATTTGCTGGGCGTGTCGCTCAACATCATGTCGCTCGGCGGTCTGGCGCTCGGCATCGGCATGCTGGTCGACTCATCGATCGTGGTGCTGGAGTCGATCTTTCGCTGTCGCGAAGAGGGCGACGACGTAAAAACGGCCGCAGTGCGCGGCACCGGAGAGGTGCGCGGCGCCGTCATCGCCTCCACGCTGACCTCGATCGCCGTCTTCTTCCCGATGGTCTTCGTGGAAGGCGTCGCCGGCCAGGCGTTCGGTGACCTCGGCTTGGCGGTCGTCATCTCGCTGCTCGTCTCGGTCGTGGTCGCGGTGACGTTCATTCCGATGCTCGCCAGCCGCGGCGGCGGCCTGGACCTGCGACAGGCCGGCACGCGCCCGCGCGTGTTGACGCTGTCGACGCCTGGCTTCGTGCGGCGCGACCTGGCCGGCGGCCACGCCTGGTGGCGGCGCGGCCCGGTCGTGCGCCTCCTGCCGTTCATCGTCTTCTTGGTCTACCTGCTCGCGCGCACGATGGTCCAGCTGGCGCTCGAAATCGTCGGCCGCCTGATCTTCGGCTTCCTTTTGCTCGTGGGCGGCGCGCTCGCGTTGCTGTTGCGACTCCTGGTGCCGATCGCTCGCCGCCTCGCGCACTGGCCGCTGGTTCTCGTTTCGAAGGCCCTGGGCGGCGCGGAGAGCGCCTACCCGCCGCTGCTCCGCTGGTCGCTCCGGCGCTCCGGGACCATCGCGCTGCTGGCGCTTCTCGCCTGCGCCTCGGTGGTCTGGCTCGGTCTGCAGCTCGAGACCGAGCTTCTGCCCGAGGTGCGTCAGGGCGAGCTGACAGTCGAGGTGGCGTTGCCGGTGGGCACGCCGATCGAAGAAACCGACGCGGTCCTCGCGCCCGTCGAGCGGGCGATCCTGCAAGAGGTCGAGGGCATCCGCCGGCTGCTGGTGACGATCGGCTACGACGCCTCGAACACCCAGCGCAGCGACGAGGGTGAGCACACGGCGCGCTTCAAGGTTCTGCTGGATTCAAGCGACCCGGGGCAAGAGGACGCGGTCGTCGAGCGTCTGCGGCGTCGTTTCGCCGAGCTGCCGGACGTCGATGCGCGCATCACCCGTCCCGTCCTCTTCAGCTTCCGCACGCCGATCGAGGTCGAGGTCCAGGGAGAGAATCTCGTCGAGCTGCGCCGATGGGCCGAGCGGGTGCGGAGCGAAATGGCGACGATGCCCGAGCTGGCCGATGTCGAGACCCCGCTGCGCGCCGGCGCGCCGGAGATGCAGATCCTCTACGACCG
>JBCBCF010000269.1:0-5830 GCA_038530905.1 Acidobacteriota bacterium | reverse complement strand
CGAGGAGAAGAATGGACGCGACAGGCGCGAGCGAAGAGAAGGGACGGAAGCGTAGCGGCATCGAGGTCTCCAAAACAAAGTCGAAAGCGGAGGCGGTGCTAGCATCGTATACGCCGTTCTTCGTCGTCTGTTAAGTCCCCGCCGTGTCGGCCGCCTTTCTGCCGAACGGCCTCACGTCCGATCTGATCGCGCGAGCGCCCATGCACGTCCTCTTCGTCGAGCCGTCATTTCCTTATAACCAACGTCAATTCGTCCGCGCGCTGCGCGAGGTGGGCGCGACCGTCACCGGCATCGGCGAGGTGCCGAAGGACTCGCTGCCCGGCGAGGTGCGGAATTGGCTGCACCACTACGAGCAGGTCCCGAGCGTGGTGCACGAGCCGTCGCTGCGCGATGCTGTCGCGAGGGTCCAACGCATGGCCTGGGTCGACCGACTCGAGGCGACCGTCGAGGCGCACATCATGGCGGCGGCGCGCGTGCGCAAGGCGCGCGGCATTCCGGGAACCTCGATCGAAACCGCCCATCTCTGCCGCGACAAACCGGCGATGAAGGACGCGCTGCGCCAGGCGGGCGTCGCCACGGCGCAGTCGATCGGCACGGACTCGCCGCAGGAGGCGCGTGACTTCACCCGTCGCGTCGGGTACCCGGTCATCCTCAAGCCTCGCGACGCTGCCGGCGCCGCCGGCACCTGGAAGGCGGCGAACGATGCCGAGCTGGAGCGGGCCATCCGCGAGTCCTACCTGGATCGCGGCGCCTCAGTGGCGGTGGAGGAGTTCATCGAGGGCCACGAAGGCTTCTACGACACGATCACGATCGGCGGCCGCGTGGCGCTCGAGTTCATCACCCACTACTACCCGAACGTGCTTGAGGCGATGCGGACGCGCTGGATCTCGCCGCAGTTCGTGACCACCAATCGTCTCGACGCCTCGAGTTACGACGAGGTCAAGGCAATGGGCCGGCGGGTCATCGAAGCGCTGGGCATCGGCACGTCGGCGACCCATATGGAGTGGTTCTTCGGCCCCAAGGGCCTGAAGTTCTCCGAGATCGGCTGTCGCCCGCCGGGTGTCGGCGCTTGGGACCTCTATTGCGCCGCGCACGAGATGGACGTCTACCGCGAGTGGGCGCACGCGATCGTCCACGGTCGCGTGTCGCGCGGGCCGAGCAAGCGGTTCGCCGCCGGCCTGATCAACCTGCGTCCGGAGGGCGACGGGCGCATCGCCGGCTACGACAATCTGCATCTGCTCGAGCAGCTCGGCGACCACGTCATCGACTATCACCTGCCGCCAGCCGGCGCGCCCACGCAGCCGGTGGAGGCCGGCTACATGGCCAACGCCTGGGTGCGGGTGCGCCACCCCGACTACGACCACCTGCGCGGCATTCTCGACACGCTCGGTCGCAAGATTCGGGTGCGCGTCCGCTGACGTCGACCCCGACCGCCGGCGCCGGCTCGAGGCCGCCCGACGCGAGCGGCCTCGACGCATTCGAGCCGACCACCGGCGCAGCCTGGGACGGCGAGCGGACGACTTTCGTCGTGCGCTCGCCGCACGCCGAGGCGGTGACGCTGGTTCTCGATCAGGGAACTTCGGAGCGCGAGGTGCCGCTCGCTCGCCGAACAGGCGACGGCGCCTGGACGGTCACGCTCGACGACGCGCCGCCGGGCACGCGCTACGGGCTGCGCGCCGACGGCGCCTGGGCGCCCGAGCGCGGTCTGGCGTTCGACCGCGCCAAGCTGTTGATCGATCCGTGGGCCCTGGCAGTCGACCGCGAGCCGCATCCATCCGAGAGCCTCCTCGCCACCGCCCGCGGCGTCGACAGCGGCGCGGCGATGCCGCGCGCCGTCGTCGTCGATCGCCACGCGCTGCGCGGCTCGGCGCCGCCCGTCGAGCGCCCGCGCGTGCCGTGGCGCGACACGGTGATCTACGAAGCGCACGTGCGCCAGCTCACCCGCCGCCATCCCGACCTCGAGCCGGCGCTGCGCGGCACCTACCTCGGCCTAGCGAGCGAGCCGGTGATCGAGCACCTGCGCTCGCTCGGCGTCACCACCGTCGAGCTGATGCCGATCTTCCAATTCGCCAGCGAGCCGCACCTCTGGCGCCGTGGAGGTCGCAACGCCTGGGGCTATGCGCCGTTCGGCTGGCTGGCGCCGCACGCCGCCTACGCCACGGGTGGCGACGGCAGACAGTCGGCGGAAACGGCCGAGATGGTGCGCCGGCTGCACGCGGCGGGCCTGGAAGTGATTCTCGACGTCGTGTTCAACCACAGTGCTGAGGGCGGACTCGACGGCCAAACCCTCGGCCTGCGCGGCTTGGGCTGGGGCGACGTCTACCGGCTGCACGCCGACGGGCGCGCCGTCGACTGGACGGGAACCGGCAACACCCTCGACGCGTCCCGGCCGCTGGTGCATCGACTCGTGATCGACAGCCTGCGTTGGTGGGCCACCGCCTACGGAGTCGACGGTTTCCGCTTCGATCTCGCGCCGACTCTCGGCCGCGGCGCCGACGGACGCTTTGATCCCCGCGGCGAGCTGCTGGCGGCGATCGCCGCCGATCCCTGGCTGCGCGACCTCAAGCTGATCGCCGAGCCTTGGGACCTCGGCCCCGACGGCTACGCCGCCGGGCGGTTCGCAGCACCGTTCCGGGAGTGGAACGACGCGTTTCGCGACACGGCGCGGCGCTTCTGGACGCTCGACGCGAGGACCGACGCGCTCGGCACGGTCTGCGCCGAGCTGGCGACGCGGCTCGCCGGCAGTCAGGACCGCTTCGGCGAGCGTGGCCCGACGGCGTCGATCCACTACGTGATCAGCCACGACGGGCCGACACTCGTCGACTGGACGCGCTATGCCCGTAAGCACAACGAGGCCAACGGCGAAGACAATCGCGACGGCCCGGCGCGAAGCTTCGCGCGCAACTGGGGCGTAGAAGGACCGACCGACGACCCGGAGATCCGCGCGGCGCGATGGCGCGCGCGGCGCAACGCACTCGCCACCCTAGTTTTTGCGCGCGGCGTGCCGATGCTGGCGCAGGGCGACGAGTTGGGCCGGACGCAGCTGGGCAACGACAACGCCTATTGCCACGACAACGAGCGCACCTGGATCGATTGGGCGAACACCGACCGCGAGTGGCTCGCCGAGGTGCGCGCCCTGCTGGCGCTGCGCCGGCGCTTCGATCTGCTGCGCGGCGAGGGCTTTCTGCGGTCGGCGGACGAGACGGGCACCGACGCGGTGGCCTGGCTGGCCCCCGATGGCGCTCCGCTCGCCGGCGAGGCCTGGCACCGACTGAAGCATGCAGCCTTCGCCATGCTGCTCGAAGAAGGGACGCCGGCGGCGGCCTGCCCCTCCGGACTGGCGCTGCTGATCAACGGCTCGCACGACGAGGTCGCTTTCTCGCTGCCGACCGAGCGACGCGACGGACCCTGGTGGCTGCTGTTCGCGACCCCATGGCCGGATCTCGTCGAGGCCGGCTCGGACCACCTCGACGGTTGGCGCTGCGCGCCACGCTCGCTGGTTCTGCTGGCCTTCGGCGACGCGGCGCGGGGGGCGGCTCGGTCCGCACCTCCGCCGAAGCCGACGCCCGACGGCTGAGGGCGAGCGGATAAGATCGAGCGTGGCCCGGCCTCGGATCGCTCTCGACATGTCACTTCTGCAAATCCTTCAGGATCAGCCTTGTGCCTACCTGCCGGACCGGCGGGCACAGATCCGCTATCGGCTGATGGAGAGCTGCGATCGGACGGAGTATCAGCACCTCCTCGAGCGCGGCTGGCGACGATTCGGCATGACGTTTTTTCGCCCCGAGTGCTCCGCCTGTCGCGCCTGCCGCAGCCTGCGCATCGATGTCGAGACCTTCGAGCCGACGCGATCGATGCGCAGGACACTGGCCAAGAACCGCGATCTCGACCTGACGCTCTGCAAGGCGACGCTCGGTCCCCAGCATCTCGACCTCTATCAGCGCTACCACGCCGACATGCAGGCCCGACGCGGCTGGCCGATTCGGCCGATGACGGCCCGCACCTATCTCCATACATTTCTCGAGGGCCGCCAGGACTTCGGCCACGAGCTGCGGCTGTCGCTCGGCGACCGCCTGCTCGCTCTCTCGATGGTCGACGTGCTGCCGGCGGGCATCTCGGCGGTCTACACGGTCTACGACCCTGAGCATCGCGATCGAGGCCTCGGCGTGCGGGCGATTCTCGGGGCGATCGAGCTGGCGCGCGAGCGTGGCCTGCCCTACGTCTACCTCGGCCATTGGATCGAGGAGAACGTCAGCATGAGCTACAAGTCGAGCTATCGGCCTCACGAGCTCCTCGACCATCGGCCGGAGATCAACGAGCGACCGCGCTGGAGCTCACCAACGCCCCCGGGAGACCGAGGATGAGCGCCTCGGCGCTGGATCGCGTTCTCGACGGTGAGCCCGGCCACCGCGAGGCCCTTGCGCGCGCGCGCCACGGCGATCCCGGCGCTTATCTCGGGCCCCACGAGGCAACAGTCGACGGAACGCGCGGGGTCGTGGTGCGAACGCTGCAGCCGCAGGCCCGGCGGGTCGAGCTGATCGCAGGCGACGCCACTCGAACGATGCGCGAGGTCGGTCCTGGGCTCTTCGCCGGCTGGCTGCCAGGGCCGACAGTCGCCGCGGCGCGCTATCGCCTGCGCCTGACGCCGCTCGACCAGGACGAAGCCGACGCCAAGCCGGTCGAGGATCCCTACCGCTTCGCCGCGCCGTGGTCGGCCGAAGACCGTCGCCTTCTCACCCGCGGCGAGCATCCGCGGCTTTGGGACGTCCTCGGCGCCCGCCCGACGACCCTCGACGGCATCGATGGCTTCGCGTTCGCGGTCTGGGCGCCGAACGCTCGTCGGGTCAGCCTGGTGGGCGACTTCTGCGCCTGGGACGGGCGCCGCTTCCCCATGCGGCCAGCACCCGAGCTCGGCGCCTGGGAGCTATTCCTGCCGCATCTTGGCTCGGGGGAGCTGTACAAATACGAGCTTGTGGGCGCGGACGACGCTGTCTTCCTCAAGGCCGATCCCCTCGCCCGCTGGGCCGAACGGCCGCCGGGCACCGCCTCGCGGACGTTCCGCTCGAGCTATGTGTGGGACGACGGCGAGTGGATGGAGCGACTCGCAACCCGCGACCCGCGCCGTGAGCCTTTATCGATCTATGAGGTGCACCTCGGCTCCTGGGCGCGCGGCCAGCCGGACGCCGCCGACGCGGTCGGCACGCACCCCGACACCGACCCACTCGCCGACGACGACACGCCGACGATGATCGAGCGTCTGGCGCGACGGGCTCCAGCGGCGCCGACGTATCGCGAGCTGGCGCCGGCGCTGGTCGCGCACGCTCGCCGCCTCGGCTTCGACCATCTCGAGCTGATGCCGGTCGCCGAACACCCGTTCGATGGCTCGTGGGGCTATCAGGTCACTGGCTATTACGCGCCGACCGCCCGCTGGGGCTCGCCGGACGACTTCCGCTTCTTCGTCGACACCTGCCATCAGCAGGGTCTCGGCGTGGTGCTCGACTGGGTGCCGGCCCACTTCGTCAAAGACGCGCACGGCCTCGGCCGTTTCGACGGCACGGCGCTCTACGAGCACGACGATCCACGACTCGGCGAGCATCCCGATTGGGGCACCTGGATCTTCAACTACGACCGCTGGGAAGTGCGCAACTTCCTGGTCGCCAACGCCCTCTACTGGCTCGACGAATTCCACATCGACGGCCTCCGCGCCGATGCCGTCGCCTCGATGCTGTACCTCGACTACAGCCGCGAGGACGGGCAGTGGCTGCCGAATCGCTACGGCGGGCGTGAGAATCTGGGCGCCATCGAGCTGCTGCGCGAGACCAATCGCCAG
>JBCBCF010000268.1:913-5852 GCA_038530905.1 Acidobacteriota bacterium | reverse complement strand
AAGCCGACGCAGTGGGAGGAGCTCGACCTCAAAGAGGTGATCCGCCGCAAACAGCTGACGACGCTGGCGATGAACCTGATGCTCGCCGCGTATCAGAAGAAATTGGGCGCCGAGCTGGGGGTGACGCCGGGCGCCGAGCTGCTCGAGGCAGCGCAGGTGGCTGAGCAGCTCGACATTCCGATCGCGCTGTGCGATCGCGATGTGCGCGTGACCCTGCGCCGCGCGATCGCTGCGACGCCGTTCTTCCGTCGTCTTCTGCTGCTTTCCGAGACGCTCGTGACCCTTTTCGAAAGCCCGGAAGTCAGCGAAGAGGATCTGGCCGAGCTGCGCGATCAGGACGTGCTCTCCGAAATGATGCAGGAGCTCGGCCGGCGCCATCCCTCGCTCAAGCGGGTGCTGATCGACGAGCGCGACGAATACCTCGCCGAGCGCATCCGAGCCGCCGACGGCGAGTCGATCGTCGCGGTGGTCGGTGCCGGCCATCTGCAGGGCATCGTCGAGGCCCTCGAGGCGCGGCGCAAGGTCGACCTCGAGGCTCTCGACGTGGTGCCCAAGGTGTCGCCGGCGTGGAAGGTCGTCGGCTGGGGCGTCCCGGTCGCCATCGTTGGAGCCATCGTCGCGATCGGTCTCCAGCAGGGCGCAGCGGAGGCGACCGACAACGCGCTCTTCTGGATTCTCGCCAACAGCATCCCGGCCGGCCTCGGCGCGCTGATCGCCTGGGCGCACCCGCTGACAATCCTGGCGGCGATCGTCGCGGCGCCGATCACCAGCCTGTCGCCGGTCATCGGAACGAGCTACGTCACCGCCTTCGTGCAGGCGTGGTGCGCGCCGCCGACCGTTCGCGAATTTCAGCGCGTCGGCGAGGACTTCGCGCGTCTGGGCGGCTGGTGGTCGAACCGCCTGCTCAAGATCTTTCTCGCCTATCTGCTGCCCGGTCTCGGCTCGATGATCGGCTCTGTCGTCGGTGGCTACGAGATTCTCTCGAATCTCTTCTGACGCTCGGCCTCAATCCGTCCCGCTCGGCCCTTCGTCGATGCCGTCCGGAAAGAGCTGGGCGAGGAGCGTCGTCGCGTAGACGCCGGCCGGCAGGTCGACATGGAGCGTCGCGCTGGCTCCCGATGGGTCAAGCTGCAAACTCGCGTTCGACGGCCGGACGCGGAGGGGGCGGCGGGCGCCTGGAAGTCGCAGACCGCGAGGCGGCTCAATCGTCCGAGGATCGAGGCCCTCAGCGCGCATGGCGGCCTCTTCGATCTCACGCATCGGGCCGCGCGTCGCCTTGACCTTGGTGCCGAAGATCAGGCCGGTCGGTGAGACGTCGAAGCGCTCGGCGCGATCCTGGTCGTCGGCGTCGCCGCGGGCCCAGCGCTGCTCGCCCGTGGCGTGGACCTCGACCACGTCGCCATCCCACACCGCATCGAGCGTGTCGAGGCGCGCGGCAAGCACTCGATCGAAAACCGCGCTCTGCAGCGCCGAGAGCATCAGCCGCGCTCGGCGCCGCTCACCCACGGCCCGCTCGGCGCGCAGGATGGCGAGGCCACGCTCGGCGTTGCGCCCGTCGCGGCCGTAGCGCTGCGGCCCGAAGCGATTGGGCAAGCCGCGCGCCAGCACCCCGTCGAGCCGGAGCGCTGCAGCCTTCGCCTGCGCCGCGTCGAGGTCACGGACGCGGAGCACAAATCGATTGCCGCGCAAATCACCCGGCCGCAGCCGATGGTGATGCCGGGTCGAGCGCAGAATCTCAGCGTCGACCAACTCAAGGCGCGCGATGTCGGCGTCGGCGGCCGGCACCGAAAACCACTGGCGGGTGACGGCGCGGCGATCTTTGCGCCCGGCCCATCCAACATGCTTGGCGGCAAGGCCGAGAGCGCGCGCCAGCTGGCCCGCCACCTCGTCGGTGTTGGCGAGCCGCTTCTCGACCCACAGCCAGGCGAACGGCCCCTCGCCCGACGGCTCGAAGGCCGGCAGCTCTTCGACGACGAAGTCTTCGGGGATCTCGCGAATCCGCGGCATGACCTCAGAATACTGCCAGAGCGCCGCGTGCTACGCTGCCGCCGGCTTTCGAGCCGCCTTCGCCAACGACACTTCGGAGATCTCGATGTCCCGACGCCTCGTCGCTCTGCTCGCTTGCCTCGCCGTCGTTTCCTCTCTGCTGATCGCCTGCGGCGACGCCGGCACAGACGGTGAGGGCGAGCCGACGAAACGACGGTTTTTGAGCCTTGGCACGGCGCCGGCCGGCGGGGCGTTCTTCGTCGTCGGCGCGGCACTCGCCGACGTCGCAGACCAGGCAATCGACGGCTGGCGCGTCACCGCCGAGGCAACACAGGGCTCGCAGGAGAATATCCGCCGGCTGGCGGCGGGTGATCTCAGCTTCGCGCTGTCGAACGCCGCCATCACCTGGTTCGCCGTGCGCGGCGAGGGCAGCTTCGATCGCGCGTACGAGACGCGCGCGGTGATGACTTTGGCGCCCAATGTCGCGCTCTTCGTGGCGCCGAGCTCGCGAGACATCAACTCCATCGCCGACCTGCGCGGCAAGCGAGTGGTCATCGGTCCGCCCGGCGCCGGCTTCGACATGTTCGTCGGCAAGCTGCTCGAAGGTCACGGCCTGACGCTCGACGACCTCGAC
The DNA here is from genome assembly GCA_038530905.1 of Acidobacteriota bacterium. Lineage (GTDB taxonomy): Bacteria > Acidobacteriota > Thermoanaerobaculia > Multivoradales > J023 > JAUIJL01. The sequence goes on along the minus strand of JBCBCF010000268.1, from coordinate 3,232 downwards.
GTCAGCCACGCGACGCAGGCCGGAGCGGTCGATCTGCTGGCCGACGGCAACGCCGCAGCCGCCTTCCTGGGTGGCGCCGTGCCGACGGCCTCGATCACCCAGGCCTCGACGTCGATGGATCTCGTGTTCGTGCCGTTCGACGCCGGTGCCAAGGCGCAGCTGGTCGAGGACTATGCGTTCTTCGAACCGGCGACGATCCCCGCTGGCACCTACCGTGGCCAAGACGCGGCCTACGACGGACTCAACGTCGGCTCGATGCACGTGATCACCGATGCCCGCGTGCCCGAGGACGAGGTCTACGCCTTCACCAAGGCGATCTACGAGAACCGTGACGCGGTGGTCGAGCGCCACCCGGCCGGCCGAGCGATTCAGCCGCAGCGCGTCGTGCGCGACCTCGGCACGCCGTTCCATCCGGGGGCCGTGCGCTACTACCGCGAGATCGGCATCTGGCCCGAAGAAACGACCGAGGAGAAAGGCCAGGCGCCGGAGGCTGCGGCAGAGTCAGCTGAGGCGACCGCGGCCGACGACGCCGAGGTGGCCCCGCCGGCGCCGGTCTCCTGAGCCCCGCCGCGACCCCACCGATGCGCTTCGACTCCGTGCGCCGCTCGGCGGTGCGCCCCCTCTCGGTTCTTCTCTGCCTCTTCGTCCTCGTCGAGGTCAACCTTCCACAGCTCGAACCGCTGAGCCAGCTGGCGGTCTTCGCCGGCCTCGGTCTGGCGCTCGCCTTCCTCGTTCGGCCGGCACGACAGAGCTGGGAAGGGCGCGCGTGGTCCGACGGGCTCGATCTGGGCCTGGCGCTCGCCAGCCTCTGCGTCTTCGCCTATGTCGTGATCATGACCGAGCCGGCGTTCGCCGGCTGGTGGCCTGGCGACCGATCCCTCGGTGAGCGCGCCGGCATCGAGACCGGCCTCGACATCGCCGTCGGCGTTGTCGGCCTGCTGCTCGTGCTCGAAGCATCCCGCCGCACGGTCGGCCTGGCGCTCCCGATCCTCGCCCTCCTCTTCGTGCTCTACGCGCGGGTTGGCCCGTCGCTGCCGGACGCCCTCTTCCCGCACGCCGGCTACGGCTGGGAGCGCATCGTCACGCAGACGTTCCTGCAGGTGCAGGGTGTTTTCGGCACAGCGCTCAAGGTGATGTTCAGCTATGTCTTTCTCTTCGTCGTTTTCGGAGTGTTCCTGGAGCTGACGGGCGCAACGGCGTTCATCCTGCAGGCGGCGCGGCGGCTGCTCGGCTCGACGCCCGGCGGCCCGGCGAAGGTGGCGATCCTGTCGAGCGGATTGATGGGCTCGCTGTCGGGCAGCGCGGTGGCCAACACCGCGACCACCGGCACCTTCACCATCCCGCTGATGCGCTCCGGCGGCTTTCGACCGACGACTGCCGCCGGCATCGAATCGGCGGCCAGCTCGGGCGGCGCTCTGGTGCCGCCGGTCATGGGTGCCGGCGCTTACATGATGCTCGAGATTGTGGCGCCGCCGGTGACCTACCTCGAAATCGTGCGCGCGGCGATCGTGCCTGCCGTTCTCTACTATCTGTCGCTCTTCCTGATCGCGCACTTCCGCGCCCAGCGCCTGGTAGCGCTCGGCCGGCGCGAGGTTCCGAGCGCTCCGGTGGCCGCCGACGGAACCCCCGACGCCGACACCTCGGCGGAACGCATCCCAACCGAGGAGACGGTCGAGGCACAGGCCTCCGAGCCGTCCCCAGCCTCTTTGGAGTCGGCCGTACCGCCGCGGCTCGCCGGTGCGACCTTCGTGCTCGGCCTGGCGACGCTCGTCGGCTTCCTCCTGGCCAACTACACAGTCTTCCGGTCGGCGACGCTCGCCCTAGGCGTCGTCGCCGCGCTCGGCGCGCTGCATCCGGCGTCGCGGCCGACTCTCCGCCGCTCGGCGGCCGCGTTCGAACGCGCCGCCCGTGCCGGCATGCCCCTCGTCGCCGCGTCGGCCTGCGTCGGCATCGTGTTGGGCATCGTCACGCTGACCGGCGTCGGTCAGAAACTGCCCACCACCCTGCTGCCGCTCGCCGAAAGCAATCTGCTGCTGGCGCTTCTATTGCTGATGGTGTCGTCGATCGTGCTCGGCATGGGCCTGCCGTCGGCGGTCTGCTACCTGCTGCTGGCCACGCTCGTCGGGCCGGCGCTCGGCGACCTCGGCGTCGTGCCGCTGGCGGCACATTTCTTCATCTTCTATTTCGGGCTCATGTCGATGGTGACGCCGCCGGTCGCCCTCGCCGCCTACACCGCCGCGTCGATCGCCGGATCGCCGATCATGAAGACAGCCTTTGCCGCGTTCCGCTTCTCGCTCATCGGCTTCGTCCTGCCGTTTC
>JBCBCF010000268.1:0-903 GCA_038530905.1 Acidobacteriota bacterium | reverse complement strand
CTTCGTGGCCTGTCGCCGGGTGAAGGCTTCGGCCTCGGTCGCGGGGTCGAGGATCTCGACGGCGACGGCCGCGGGGACTTGGTGATCGGCGCCTTCTCGAACAGCGATGGAGCACCGAGCGCCGGTGCGACCTACGTGATCTCAGGCCGCAGCGGAGCGCTCCTGCGCACCATCACGAGCACGGTCGACTTCTTCAACTTCGGCGGCGACGCCACGTCGTTGGGCGACATCGACGGCGACGGTCGAGCGGATCTCGTGGCCACCGCGCCGGGCCTCAGCTTCTTCGAGGTGGCTCCGGGGACGACCTTCGTGATCGCTGGTGAGGATCTGCCGTGCCGTTCCGATCTGAGCCTCGACGGCCGCGTCGGGCTGCGGGACTTCCGGGTGCTCTCGCGGCTTCTCGGCGACGCGGGAGGTCGCGGCGACATCGACGGCTCGGGCGAGGTCGACATGCGCGACGTCATCGCCCTGCTGCGCGACTGGGGTCGCTGCCCGGCAGGTTCGCTCACGACCGACTGAGCGAGCGGATCGGTCGGCGGCTTTGCGTCGCGCCGCCGAGTCGCTTAGCCGCCTCTCGACGCGGTGCCGGCTTTCGCCGGGGCCGCGTCGCGCTGTCGCCCGAGCGCCGCGAGCGTCACGCCGAGCAGCGCCACGCCCAGAAGGTTGATCCACGCCACCGGCAGCTCGAGCAGGCCGCCGCCGGCAGGCCAGAAGAGAGCCAGCGCCGGCACCAGCAGCAGGAAGCGCGGCGCCAGCGACAGCGGGCGACGCCAGTGGCCGGCGAGCGCCGCCGCAAGCGGCAGCGTGCCGAGGGCGACGAGGGCGAAAGCGATCAGGATCGCCAGCCAGCCGGAACGTTCGCCGCTCGGGTCGAGCATCAAGAGCTGCGGTCGATACACGAAG
>JBCBCF010000267.1:0-5862 GCA_038530905.1 Acidobacteriota bacterium | reverse complement strand
CGAAGCGCAAGCGCATGACGCGACGCGCGCCTTCGTGCGGGTCGCCGAGACGCGCCTCGACCCCGACGAGCGGCGGCAGTGTGTCGCAGCCGAGACAGGCAGCGAGAATCGCTCGATCGTCTTCGAGCCGGCCGACCAACTCGCGGCTTCGGCGAAGCCACGACAGCGTCAAGATGCAGCAGGCGCGCGCTAGGCCTGGAAACTCTCCGAGCAATTCCGCCAGGGGGCGCTTTCCCTCGGTCGCGACGAAGGGAGCAAGACGCTGCGCTAGATCGAGCCAGAGCGCCGAGGCGAGATCCACCCACGCCGCGTCGGTGATCCAGCCTGGATCCAGCCGCGTGTCGAGGAACGCCTCGATCTCCGGATCGATGGCGACGAGGAACGGGACCACCCAGCGAACGATGGGGGCAGGCAGGCCGGCCGGCGGCGGCGTTCGCGGTGTTGGCAACGAGTCCGCGGTCGATGAGTCTGCGGTCGCCGCATCGTCAGTGAGGATGCGATCGAGGATCTCGGCCCACAGCGGCGGCTGCCAGGCCTCAGGGGCCGGCCCCATGACCAAGGCGCGCCGCGCAACCTCACCGTCGAGATTGTCCCAAGCCAGGCGCCGGTTGAACGCGGCCACGTCGCCATCGGCCACAGCCCGGCGCCACGAGGTGAGCCGATTCGCCACCTCCGTCGCCCCGCTGTCCTCCGTCGTGACGGCCGGCGCGAGTCCGGCCTGCGCCTCGTGCAGTCGCTGAGGCAAGGGGCGAGAGCGCCAGGCGATCTCGCGCGCTCGGGCAGTCGGCGTCTGGGCGGAAATCGGCATGGCGGGATGATGTCAGGCAGTCTGCGGTCGCTCGAATCGACGACTCGAAACGAACGACGAAAGCGGGAGGCGCCGTCGCCTCCCGCCGTTCGGACGTCGGAGCGGCTCGATCAGAAGAGGCCGACCTCGGTCTGAATATTCACGACGCTGTTGAACGCGCCGTAGTTGTTGCGGCACTCGACGTCTCCGCCGACCATCTCGCCCTTGCCGCCGGCGACCATCTCGAGGTCGTCGTCGGAGAGCTCGTCGCTCGGAACGTGCGGCGCGACCAGGTAGATCTTGTTGGCCTGCTCCTGGACGACCTCGACCTGCAGCCAGTCGGGCAGATCGCGCTGGAGATGCTTCTCGAGCACCTCTTTCGGATCGGCCAGCAGCTTGTTGCGGTACTGATCGTCGGTGGCGGCGTTCTTGGTGATGACGTCCTGCAGCTCTCCACGGCTTTCGATCTTCATGAGGGGACTCCTCTAGCTGGGTTGTTGGAGACGAACCGCTTCGTTGCAGATGGCGACGAAGCTCGACTCGATCGGTCACTGACAGTCACTGACAGAGAGAGCAACGACGATGCCAGCTGATCGGCTCAGGCTGAGATCACAGAAAATCCGCCTGTGCCTAGGGTTCTGCGCCACCTCGCGAGACGATGCGGCACAGAAACGTTGCCCTGCATCGAGCCGGGGCTCGACTCGATGGAGCTGCGACTCCATCAGCCGGCGCGTCGGGCGACGCGTCAACATGGCTTCAGTCGATGGTGGCGAAGGAAGTCCATGAATCGCTGGTAGTCGTCGGCGTCGAGGTGGAAGAGGTCGAGCAGGTCGCGGTAGCTACCGCGGGTCTCTTCGAGGCCACAGCGCACGACGTGGCGAACCTGGCGTCGGTTCAGCTCACGACCGAGGAAGGGCGCGTGGACGGCAGTCCAGAAGTCCTGACCACGCAGCACCATGTCGAGAAACGGCGCGTCGTCGGCCGGCGCGTTCTGGCCTTCGGCCGCAGCGGTGTCTTCTGACCGCTCGAGCATCGGCTCCAGATCTTCGACATCGATGCGCTCGCTTGCGCTCATCGCATAGCCGGTCGTGGCGATCGCCACCAGCTCGCGGATGTTGCCCGGCCACGAGTAGTCGGCCAGCCGCTGCTCGGCGCGCGAAGACAGGCGCCGCAAAACGCCGTGGCGCCAGGCAAGGCGATCGAGGAAGTGCTGAAAAAGCAGCCGCCAGTCGTCGCCCCGCTCGCGCAGCGGCGGCAACTCGAGCTGGAAATAGCGGAGCCGGAAGAAAAGGTCGTCACGGAACTCTTCCGCGGCGCGCAGTTGATCGAGCGACCGATTGGTGGCCGCCACCACCCGCACGTTGACCCGCGTCTTACGATCGGAACCGAGCGGCTGGAAGCTGCCGTCGGCCAGCGCGCGCAGCAGCATGACCTGCGCGCTCATGTGGAGATCGCCGATCTCGTCGAGGAAGACGACGCCGCCGTCCGCGGTCTCGAAGCAGCCCTTGCGGTCGCTGGTCGCGCCGGTAAAGCTGCCACGACGATGGCCGAACAGCTCGCTGACGGTCATGTTGCCTTCGCGATACTGCGGGCAGTTGACGACGACGTAGGGCCGACCGCTGCGCGGCGAGAGAAGATAGAGAGCCTGCGCCAGAAGCTCCTTGCCGACACCGCTCTCGCCCGTGACCAACACCGGTTCGTCGAACGGGGCAACGCGGGCGACCTTGTCCAGCGCCGCTTCGAAGGCCGGGCTGCGGCCGATCAGCAGGACCTGCCCCTCGTCTCCCCACTGCCGCATCGAAGCGCGAGCCACGCGTTCGCCGATGGCAGAGAGCTGGGCGACGTCGACGAAGGGTCTGTGGCTAGCCGTCATGAGACAATCTCCTCGCCCGGCCGAAGGCGATGCGCCGTGTCGGTCCGGGTCCCTGGTTCCAACGGCCGGTGCCCGCTGCGGTCTCCCGGCGCGGCGGATTTGCCGACAACCAGGGCCGACGGGTCACCGGCATGAGGTCGCGGTCGCCGCGTGAACGATCACGACCGACCGGTTGGATCTGAAGGGCCTGCTCAGGTGAGCCGAACAAGACGTCAGACGAGCAATCCGAGGGATTGAAGGCTTTCTAACATGAAGGACGCGGACGACAGGGGCGCAACCGGCCGGGACAGCTACTTCGTCGAATTCAAGGCGGGCGACGTGGTTTTCCAGGAAGGAGACGCGAGTCGCGCCATGTACATTGTCGAAAGCGGCGAGGTCGATATCTTGCGCCGGATCGGCTCCGAAGAACGGCTGCTGGCGACCCTCGAGAGCGGCGAGTTCTTTGGCGAAATGTCCCTTCTCGAGGCGCTGCCGCGGGTCGCCTCAGCGCGTACGCGGTCTGACTGCCGTCTGCTCGAGATCGAACCGGAGGTCTTCCAGACGCTCATCCGCTCGCGCCCCGAAGTGGTCATGCAGATGCTGCGCAAGCTCTCCGAGCGGCTGCGCGAGCTGAGCGACATCGAAGCCCACACGCCCGAGCTGCCGGCCGACGTTGCCGACCTGAGCGACGGCGCAGAGGCGGCTCCAGACGACGAGACCGTCGCCCGCGAGGGCGCCGAGGGAGGCGAGCCGTCCATCGTTCTCGTCCACGCATCGAGCGACACGCGCTTCGACCTGCCACCGGGCGACGGCGAAGTGACGGTCGGTCGCGCCGACACGGTCACCGGCCACCTTCCTCACGTCGACCTCGGCCCCATTGACGCCTGGACCACGGTCAGCCGCCGCCACGCCAAGATCATGCGCCGCGGCGATCGCTTCTTCGTCATGGAAGAAACGCGCAGCGCCAATGGCACATGGGTCGGAGAGGACCGCCTGATCGCTGGCGCCGTGCGCGAGGCGACCCTCGGCGATACGTTGCGCTTCGGCGGCGTGCGGCTCTTGCTGCGGAGCGGCGAGGCGAGCTCCTGATGGAGATTCGCGAAAGCCGGCGCGACGAGCTGGTGGTGCTCGAGTTGGCCGGTCGACTGGACGCAAAGGGCGCCAAAGAGGTCGAGCGCCACGTCAGCCAGCTGATCGCGGCGCATCGCGCATTCGTCATCCTCGAGCTGACTGGAGTCGAGGCCGTTGACTCGGCCGGGCTGCGCAGCGTTCTGCGCCTCCATCGCCGGCTCGAAGCTGGCGAGGGTTTCCTGATGCTGAGCGCGCCATCGCCGACCGTGCGCGAGGCGCTCGAGGTCTCTGGAGTCGACCGCGAGCTGGAGATCGCGTCGACTCTCGACCGGGCTCTCGCCCGCGCGACGCCCGAGGCGCTGCGCGCAGATCGCACCGGCAAGCTGGCGGCTCGTCTGCTGGGCGTCCCGAACCGCGTCGAGGACGAGGATCCGCGCAGCGCGGTGCGCGAGCTCGGGCATATCGCCGCAGCGCTCATCCGTCCGAACTCCAGCGGCTCGGCCGACGCCCGCCGACCTCCACCCAAGGCCAGCGACCCGACCGACGACGCTGAGGCGGCCCGGCCGTCGAGAGGTCTGGCGTCGTGGCTCGACCGCCTGCGCGGCCGCAGCGACGCCTGACCACTTCCCTCCCTTCGACTCGAACGGCCGCGCCGCGGCGTCTCGCCGCGTGCCGCCTATTCCGCGTCGGCACGGCGCGGCCACGATGGCGCTTGCGCAACGAGACAGCGCCCGCGCAACCACGGATCGGCTGGGTCGCCCGGCTTTGATCACCCGCGTCCGGTGATCTCCGCCTGAGACGACCGCCGCACCGACGACGCGGGAGACAGAGACATCGGCACCAAGAAGCCTCTCGCGCCACTGCGAGACCTTCTCGTTCGCACCATGCAAGGCCTGGCGTCGGCCATCGCCGACCCGCTCGTGGGCTCATCCGCCGCCGATGCGACGTCCTCGTTGCCGTTCACTCGATCCTCCCTGTTCACCCTTCTCGACAGCTCATCGCCGGTCGCCGCGAACGCCGCGTCGGTGCTCGATGAGCCGGAACCTCGCCCGATGAGTGAAGCTGCCACCGCACGGTCCGTGCCGAGCTTTCGCCGTGAGCCGCTCTTGTTCTTCGATCAGCGCCTGGTCGAGGCTCAAGAAACGTTTTGGGTCGAGCCCGACCTCCTTTGCGTCGCCGAACCAAACGCCGCGAAAGCGGTCTTGGCCAACCCGGACGGCCTCTTTCAAGAGCACTCCGACTTCTTCCACACTCGCCAGGGCGCCTTCGGGCCTCGTGCGCTGCAGGTCGAGATCGCGCGGGAAGCGCGGCGTCTCCTGGTAGCACACGCGATTGGCCGCGCCGAACATCTTGACGCCGACATCGAGCGCGTCCTCGGCAACACGAGCCTTTGGCCAGACGCCGCGAACTGGCTTGTCTATCGACACTTCCAGGACGTGCTGGCAGCACCGCGACATGCCGCGCGCCTCGGACCGCTCCTCGAAGAGATCCTCGACAAGGCGGTCCGCGCCGGCGCCCGCGAATCCCGCTCGCGGCTGCGTCGCAGCTTCTTTCGACGCCGTGTCCTCTTCGAGCTGACGCGCGAGATCGAGCGCCGGCGCCGGGAAGAGGCGACGACCCATGCACCCGAGGACCTCTTCGATGTCTTGGCTCTCGCCTCTCCCCAGGACGATCGCGGCGCCGAGCTCGCCGAGCTATACCTGCCGTTCTTTTTCGCCATCGTCGGTTCGGTGGGCTTCACGCTCGCCTGGGCCGTTCGGCTCGTGGCGGATGCGCCGCCAACCGAGGCGAAAGTCGGCGAGATCGTGCGCGAGGCGCTGCGCCTCTGGCCCATCGCCTGGCAGATGGGCCGGTTCCCGGCGGTCGAGCACGAGATCCTCGGTCAGAGAGTGACCCCTCGCACGACCGTCCTCGTGGCGCCGTATGTCACCCATCGACATCCGAGCTATTGGGCCGAGCCGACGCGCTTCCTTCCCGAACGCTGGCGCGGCGATGCACCGACCGACGCCTGGTTTCCCTTCGGCTGGGGGCTTCATACCTGCGCCGCGGCCGCGCTCAGCCTGGATGTCGCCAGCCGCGCCCTCGCCGCTCTGCAGACGGCCGGCCCGTTCACCGTCTCCGGCGAGTCCGGATCCCCGTTCACCGGTCCGTC
>JBCBCF010000266.1:0-5881 GCA_038530905.1 Acidobacteriota bacterium | reverse complement strand
CGACGGCCAGGACGGCAGCAGTGACGCCGTCGTCGCGCGCGCCTTCGACGCCGACCTTCTGCCGATCGGCGGCGAGAACCTGCTCAACACTACGGTCGCCGGCGGCCAGCGCAACCCTGAGGTCGCGCCGGTTGGTGCCGACGGTTTCGTGGTTGCCTGGGAGGGCCCGATCTCGGGCCCTCTGACGGACACGGTGTGGGCCCGACGCATCGGCCTCGACGCGGCGCCGACGAGCGCGGAGCTTCAGGTCCAGACGACCGACGCGATCACCGACGAGCAGCAGATCGGCGGCAATGTCGCCTCCGACGTCTTCGTCGTCTCCTGGAGAACCGAGGGCAACACCAACGCCGACATCGCCGGCCAGCGCTACGAGCTGGCGTTCTTCGCCAACGGCTTCGAGACCGGTGACACCACCGCCTGGTCGGCGTCTGTGCCCTGAGGGAGGCCGGCCGCCGACTGAGCTCGAACCGCCGAGCCAGCGGCGGAGAGGACGCCCGAAGCCGGTGCAACCCGCGCGGCAGATTGCACTGGCTGGCGGCCGTTCTGCTTCACTCGTTGGCTCGAGCGGTCACTCTCTAGGAAGCAAGGGCTGAGATCAGCTCTCAAAGATAGACGAACCCGCTCTGAGTTCCGCGGCCCAGCCCCACCGCAATGTGGATGTTCAGATGGGCCATCGCTTCCAGGTACCGCGCCATCCGCAGCGGCCCGACCTGAATCGGCGTGAAGCCTGCGTCTGCAGCCAGGCTCGCGACGGCGGTATTCGCCGACTCCAGGTCGCCAGCCACGAACGCAGAAATCGGGTGGCCACCGCGGACCCGCCCGGCGGGACTCATGGTGTCCGCGAAAATCGTATTGAATGCCTTGACGACCGTCGCGTCCGGGACCATTCGAGCGATGCGTTCACCTCCCGAGTCGTCAGGCCCCATCGATCGGGGCGACCAGTCAGGGTTGAGCGGATTCGTCACGTCCACCAACACCTTGCCGGCCAGTCGAGCTGCCAACCGCGGCAGCAGATCGCCACAGGCGGAGAAGGGAATCGCCAGAACCACAAGATCCCCATGGTCCACTGCGTCGTTGAGCGATGCGACGCGATCACCGTCCTTGGCACGATCATCGGACGGATGTCGGACGCCGACGATGGCATCATGGCCGGCGATGGAGAACAGAGACGCGAGAGCCTGACCGACCTGGCCATGACCGAGAATTCCTACCTTCATCGAGTGCTTCCTTTTGCAGGCAGTTGATCGGCTGCGAATTGACGGGAGGATCTCAGCCGATTAGGTTACCCACGTCAACCAGGTACCTCCTGGTAACTACCGGTTATCTCTCGTTCGCACCGACAGAGGAAGCTTCGAGTTGCCCCGTCGAGACCACGATTCCGAACCTCAGCCCGACGCCTTCGTCGCCGCCTGCCCCTCTCGCGACGTCCTGGCTCACCTCGGCAGCAAGTGGACCCTCCTCATCTTGGTCGCGCTGGAAGACGAGCCGGTTCGATTTGGCGCCCTTCGTCGTCGAGTGGAAGGGATCTCACAGAAAATGTTGACTCAGTCCCTGCGTCGACTCGAGCGGGACGGACTCGTAACGCGCCAGCAATTTGATGAGATGCCGTTGCGAGTCGAGTATCGAGCGACGGCGCTCGCTCAGGGTGTGCTGCCGATCGCTGGCCAGCTCAAACGTTGGGTCGAAGAGAATTTTCATGAGATCGAGGCCCAGCAACACACTTTCGACCGAGAAAAAGGGCACCGACAGGCGTCTCCAACATGACCCTTGTCGAGAGACGCAGCGACTTCATGGCCGCTGCGATCTCGATGACCCGCTCACCTTTCTGGTTCCATCCATCCCTGAGTTGTCGGCAGCCGCTGAAGGCGTTCGATCGCTCAGAGAGCAGCGGGGTTGCTGCGGGGTTGAACTGCTCCGGCCAGGCCTCGGTGCGACGCAGGACGTCGCTGACGCTGAGAAACCAGGGCGTCTTGCCGCAGTCATCGCGAAACTTTCCACTGCAGCACTCAACGATGCAAAACTCGATCGATTTCCCGGACTGAATCAGCCGCGGTTCGACGCCATTCCGACGAGCTCACCGGCCCAAGGCCTGGCTTCGCCACGTTGGACCCTTGTTCAGAACAGTTCAGCTGAGATCGCGTTCCGGTTCGGCCACGGCGCGATCCAAGATCTACGTCCTGCGGGCTCCGGTGAAAGGATGTGGGGACCCCGGAGGCCAAGCACTCCCGGATGGCGTCGTTGACAACATCGGGTGGTCTGCCCGCGATGCTCGTGGTCTCAGGATTGCGCCGATCGCCTCGGACCGGTCATTGCCGACGATCCTGAGCGCCGGTTCACACTCGACGAACGATCGTTCCTCGGTCGAACTCGTTCGCGAGCCGATCCTGGGCGGACCCACGATGCAGGAGACGAGATCGGTTCAGCGGACGAAAAGGCGCAGCAGGTTGATCGAGTTGTTGGCGCCGTGGGCGAAGGCGCTGGGCCAGATCGAGCCCTGAGCGGCGAGAGCGAGGGCCCCATACACTAGGCCGCTCAGCGTCGCCCCAACGACCCCCATGGCGCCCTGATACGCGTGGACGAGGCCGAAGACCCCAGCTTGGACAACGAGCGCCGCCGCCTGGGCTCGGCGCCCGTCGCCGAGGGCAACGGCGAGGGCTCGCATCAGGACGACGCGATAGGCCAGCTCTTCACCGAACGCGGCAAAGCTCCAGGACACCGCGAGATAGGTCGCGAGGGCGCCGAGCGAACCTTCGTCGACGGCCGAGAAGCGCTCGAGGTCGCGAGGCGCGGCGATCCAGCCCTGCACCCACGGCAACACGACGCCGCCGAGCACGCGCAGCGCCACCACCCCGACGAGCGCCAGGCCGAGATGGCGCCACCGCGGGCCGTCGCCAAAGCCGAGACGGTCGAACGGCACGCCGGCTCGAACCAGCGCGATCGAGAAGCACACCGTGGCGGCGATGTAGCCGAGGGTCGCGAAGCGGGAGAACGGCGTCAACGCGTTGTCGAGCGGTCCCGACCAGCGCAGCGCCGCCATCGCCAAGAGAGCGACCACGAAGCCCACGGCGAGACCCCCCGCGCGACGGCGGTCGGCCGCCGAGGGATGGTCGGTGGCTGATCCGATGGCGGATTTGACCGTCTCGGGACCGACGCGTCGGTCGCCCGGCGTCGGCTCGCCGGACGTGTCGGTGGCGGGGTCGGACATGGCACTCGGTACGACGAGACCACGTCGAGGTTGCCGCGCCTGAATGCACCGCGCCAAGGCCGGCCGCCCGCGACGACGGGCGCGCGCTCAGGCCGCTTCGGCGCGGAGCGCCGACAGGTCGAACGGCTCGCCGATGATCGACACGACGTCGCCAGCGCGCAGCACCTCGGTCTGACGCGCCGTCATCACTCGGCCGTCGCGCTCGACAAGAGCGAGCAAGCAGCTGCCGGGCAGCCAGGACGAGTCAACCAGCTGACCGAGCGAACGCGCCAGAGGCGGGACGTCCTCGACCGGCAAGTGAAGAAAGTGATCGTCGCGCATGAGGATGTCGCGGCGCTGCGCGTCGGTCTGCGCGCCGAGCCACTCCGCCTCGAACTGCGGAGTCTGCACCATCTCGGCCAGGTGGCCCGCCAGCCGCAGATCGAGGCCGACGGGCTGCTTGGGAACGACGAGAAACATCAAAGTATGCGCCGTGGTGCCGGGCGCGAAGTCGACGGCGACACGCTCGCGATACATCAGCACCACCAGCTCGGGGCTCTCGACCTCCGCGGTCCTTCGGTACCAGATCACGATGTCGTCATCGATCGGATGGCAGCTGCGCGCGAGGTCTCGGAACATCTTCCGGGTCGTCTCGGGCGCCGCACCGCCTTGTTCAGCAAAGGCCGCGGCAGCCCGCTCGACCGCGACCTCGGCATCAAACTCCCGATCGCTGATCGCGAGCAGCCGACAGCGTGAGATCAGCGATTCATAGCGCAGATTCTCGTCGCGGGTCCGATCGTGGATGATCGTCATCAGCTCGTGCTCGAGCCGCTCCGAACGACGCTCGCCCAGCCGCGCGTGCACGTGCAGGATGGCACCCCGGCGATCGATTTGATGTGAGGCGTAGGTGTAGTACCAGACGGCGCAGGCCAGCGTGATCATGCCGGTGAAGCCGATGGCAAGAATGCCCATTTCGACGATCAGCCAGAACGAAATCAAGATGCCGGCGATCTGCATCCACGGATAGAGGGGAGAGCGGAAGCCCGGCTGGTAGGTCTCGATTCGGCTTTCGCGCATCACCACGACGCAGAGCGAGATCAGGCCGAACAATAGAAGCTGGAAGGCGCTCGCCAGTTTGGCCACCGACTCGACATCGAGCGCGATCAGGATGACCGACATGGCCACAACCGTGGTCGAGATCGCCGCGGTCGGCGTGCCGAACCGCCCCAGCCGACCGAAGCGCTCAGGCACCAGCGCATCCTTGGCCATGGCGAACGGATAGCGCGAGGCGGACAGGATGCCGGCGTTGGCGGTCGACGCGAAGGCGGCGCAGGCGGCCACCACAATGAGGATTACGCCGAGGTCATACGGCAGCCAGCCGAGGAAGGACCGTCCGGCATCGGCCACCGGGGTCAGACTGCGGGACAGCTCGTCGAACGGCAGCACGTTGAGCATGACGAGCATGCCGAGGGTGTAGATCGCCGTCGCCGTGATCAGCGACAGAGTCATGCCGAGCGGGATGTTGCGATCCGGCCGGTCGACCTCTTCCGCCACGCTCGCCACCTTCGTCAGGCCAGCGTAGGACACGAACACGAGCCCGATCGTGGCGACGAAGCCAACCAGCCCCGAAGAGAAGAACGCACCGCCGCCACCGCGGGTGCGAAAGGCGTCGGGCAGCCCGATGATCGCCAGCCCCTTGATGACGAAGGCCGCGAGGATCACAACCAGCGTCGACACCAGGATGCGCTGCAGCAGCGTGGTCTCTTTGGCGCCGAAGAGGTTGACCGCGCCGAAGGCGGCGGTCAGCACGAGGGCCAACGCGATGATCGGCACATCGACGAAGAGCGCCAGGTAAGCGCCCATGCCAACGAGCGCGAACGCGCTCTTGAAGACCACCGCCACCCACGACCCGAGACCACCGATGGTGCCCCACAAGGGGCCAAGACTGCGGTCGAGGAAGTAGTAGGTGCCGCCCGCCTTCGGCATGGCGGTCGACAGCTCGGCCATGCTGAACATCGCCGGCAGGATCAGGAAGCCGGCGGCCAGGTAGGCGAGGTAGACCGACGGGCCGGTCGCCGCCGCGGCAATGCCGGGCAGCAGAAAGAAACCGGAGCTGAACATTGCTCCGGTCGAAATGGCGTAGACGTCAAAAAGCGTCAGATTCTTGGCCAGCGTCGGCTGGTTCGGCGTCCCCTGACTCAGGGTCTTTCGGTTCAATGGCGGCTGCGTGTCGGTCATCCGAGCCTCCCGTCGTGCGGTGTCCCGTCATCGCCGTCGCGTCGCGGCCGGACCTTGCCACGGTCCAGGGCGAATGGCGAGCCCTTTCGGCATCTGCCGACCTGTGACAAGGAAGGGCTTCGGCGTCGACACCGACGGTTCGCTCGGTAGGCGAGGCTGGAGTCAGCGATCGAACCTGGTTGGCGGTCGGCTCTGGAGGCTGCCCGAAGGCAGGCGCCGCCGGCTCGTCGTTACCCTCCAGGTCGAAGGAGTCGCCCGCACCGATCAGCGCGTCGGAGCGCATGCTTCCGGCGGTCGCCACCGCCGAAGATCTGGAGAGCGTCCACCTGCCTTCATGAGCCGCCCGTGGCGACGGCAGAAGGCGGTCGCGCCCCGTCGACTCCAGACGCCGGGTCAGTCTTCGACGATCGGCAGACGGAATGCGGCCATCTCGCGGTCGTTGCGCACCAGAAGACGCTC
>JBCBCF010000265.1:0-5933 GCA_038530905.1 Acidobacteriota bacterium | reverse complement strand
GTTGGTCGTCGAGACTCAGGAACGTGACCCCGAGCGCCTGCGCGCGCAGGCGGCCGACATCCGACAGCGGGTCGGCCGCGCGCTCTCGATTGTCCTCGCTGACGTCGCGTTCCTGAGTCTCGACGACCAACACCGCCAGCTCCCCGCGCGCGTCGCGGGTCACCGAAAACGCGCCGGAGCGGAGCGCTCCGCCGCCACCGGTCACTGCTTCCGCCTGCCATTCGATCTCGTGCGGCATGAGGTTGTGGCCGCGCAGGATCAGGACGTCTTTCGAGCGGCCGGTGAGGTAGAGCTCTCCCGAGTCGACGAATCCGAGATCGCCGGTCACCAACCAGCCATCGCGCAGGCTCTCGGCGGTCGCCTCTGGATCGCCCCAATAGCCGGTGAAGACACCCGGACCACGGACCAGCACCTCGCCGATCGCGCCGTCTTCGAGGCGTCCACCGTCGGGCGCGACAATCGCCACCTCGGTGTCGACCACCGGCGCGCCGAGGCAGGCGATCTCCGCGTCGACCGACGACGAGACGCCGTCGACGTCACCGCCGGTCGGCAGCGGCCGCGTCCGCAGACCGCGCCCGACGAGATCGAAGGTCACCGCCAGCGTCGCTTCGGCTAGGCCGAAGCACGGGCGAAACGCGTCGGCGCGGAAGCCATGCGGGCCGAACGCCTCGACCATCGCGCGGACCGTATCGGGGCGCACCATCTCGGCGCCGGTCATCGCCGCGCGCCAGCCGCCGAGGGCGAGACCCTCGCGCGCCTCAGCGTCCAGGCGCTCCAGGCAGAGCTGATAGCCGAAATTCGGCGCCGGCGCGAAGACCTCGCCGCGTCGGGAGAGCTGGTCGAGCCACACCCGAGGACGCGCAAGGAAGAGAGCAGGCGGCATCAGCACCAGCTCATGCCCGCAATAAATCGATAGCAAGAGGCAGCCGACGAGACCCATGTCGTGGTGCAGCGGCAGCCAAGAGACCATCGAGTCGGCCCAGACGTGGGTCGGCGCACCGTGCGGAACGCCGATGGCCAAATCGCTGGCAAGCGCGTTGTGGAGCGCCGCGCGATGCGGAATCTGCACCGCCCGCGGCACGCCGGTCGAACCGCTCGTGAGCTGCAGGAAGGCCGTGTCCTCGCCCGCCGGCCGCGGCGCTTCGAACGAGGTCTCGGCGGTGGCGCGCAGCGCCTCGGCTGACAGCGCTCGGCTCGCCAGCGCCGCGCGGCCGACCGCCGCCGCCTCGTCGCGCAACGCGTCGCGGGTCACCACGAAGCGGGCGCCGAGACGCTCGACCAGACCATCGATCTTGTCGAGGTGCGCCTGCCCGGCTCCGAGGGCGGCACCGGGCGCGACGGCCACGGGGCGCGCGCCGCGCACCAGCGCGCCGAGCCAGGCGTCGAGGAAGTCCCACGACGTCGGCAGGGCGACCAACACACGATCTCCCGGCGCCAGGCCGAGGCCGGTCCAGCGCCGCGCCGTCTGATGCGCCGCGTTGCGCAGCTCGAGGTAGGTGCGGCGATCCTGCCGCCGCCCGCGCCCGTCGAAGACCGTCACGCCGCGCTCGGGCCACAGCTGCGCCGCGCGATCGAGCAGATCGGCGAGCGGCGTCTCGGGAGCAACGGCGGGGAAGTCTCGACTCGGCATGCGGCGGCGTGGTCGGGTCAGGGAGAAGCGACGCCCGGCGCATCGGACGGAAGCGGTTCGGCGGCCGCGCGCAGGGCATCGAAGAACTCCTCAGGCCCACTATTGCGGAGGCGCGCGACCACGAACAGCCAGCCACCGAGCGCTAAGAAGATGCCGGCCGGCAGCAGCGGGACGAGGCGCGGAAAGAAGGGCGCCAACAAGGTCGTGAGCGCCCCGAAGGCAGCGAATGCCAAGAAGACGACCGTCGCTCGATCGACGATGTAGTCGCTTTGATCGACGACGAATCCGATCTCGGTCGACCCGCCATCCGTCGGACTCGGATCGAGTGCGAGCGTGCCGGAGACCCAGCCGCGGCGCAGGCCGGCGATGACGGGCAGGGTCAAGCGCAGCGCCCCGTCGACCTCCGCGAGCTCGCCGCCCCAGCGCTCCGCCTCTTCGCCCAGCTCCCGGCGCACGCTGGCGGGCGGCAGCGCCACGGTCGCTCGTACGGTCTCCACGCCGGCACTTTACCGCGACGCGGCGAAGGTCTCGGAGCCCACAGCAGCGGCCACAAATCGGTCTCAGGCGGCACGCCCGGCCGTGATCGCCTCTCCCGTCGCCGTCTCGGCTGGAGCGATCGCAGCTTCGCCATCCAGAGCGGCCTCAAAATAGGCCGCCACCATCGCGAGGTGCCCATCGGCGGTCGACTGCCCCTGGATCTGACGGCGCAGCCCCTGTCCGCCGGGCAAGCCGTGGCTATACCAATGCGTGAAGGTGCGCATCTTGTGCAGCGCTTTCTTCGGCTCGTCGCGCTCGAGCAGCGTGCGGAAATGACCGAGAACCAGCTCGCGGCGCAGGGCAAGGGTCGGGCGAGCGACGGCGCCGCCGGACAGGAGCGCCTCGATCTGGCGAAAGAGCCACGGGTTGCGGGTCGCACCGCGCCCGATCATCACGCCGTCGCAGCCTGTTTGGCGCAGCATGGCAAGGGCGTCGTCAGCCTCGCGCACGTCACCGTTGCCGAGCACGGGGATCGACAGCGCTCCCTTCAGCTCAGCGATGCGCCGCCAGTCCGCAGCGCCGCGATAGCCCTGCTTGGCCGTGCGCGGATGGAGCGCCACACCGTCCGCCCCCTCCTCCTGGCAGATTCGCCCCAGCTCCACGAAGTTCTGCCGCCGCTCGTCGAGGCCGAGGCGAAATTTGACGGTCATCGGGATCGACACCGCGCGGCGCACGGCCTGGATGATCCGTCGCGCCAGGTCCAAGTCGCCCATCAGCGCCGCGCCGGCGCAGCCTTTGAGCACCTTATTCGCAGGGCAGCCCATGTTGATGTCGACCACGTCGGCACCGCGCTCTTCGACCAGACGAGCGGCGTCCGCCATGGTGTCGGCGGCCGAGCCATAGACCTGGATCGACAGCGGCCGCTCCTCGTCAGCGTAGTCGAGCAGCGAGACGATCCGCCGGTCGCCCTGCATCAGCATCTTGGCGGAGAGAAACTCCATCGTCACCAGCCCGACCCCGCCAATGCGCTTGACGATCGTCCGGAAGTCGCGATCGGTCACGCCCGCCATCGGCGCCAGGACGAGCGGCGGGTCGACGCCGACGCCGCCGATCGCAAGCGACGGCACGGAGACGGTATCCGGGGGTGATGAATGGGGAACGGTGGTCACGGAAGAAGTCGCGGCATGCGCTGGATGGAAGACCGCTCGGCCTCAGCGACGGCCCGCCGCCGGGTAGGATCAGCGCGATGGCCTGGTACAAAGAATGGTTCGGACAGGAATACCTCGAACTCTACGCGCATCGGGACCAGGGCGAGGCTGAGCGTCACGCGCGGTTTGTCGTCGAGCATCTGCGCGGTCCGCGCCCGCGCCGCGTGCTCGACCTCGCTTGCGGCGCCGGTCGGCACGCTGCGGCCCTGCGGCGCCAAGGTCTCGACGTGATCGGTGTCGATCTGTCGATTGCGCTTCTCGCCCACGGTGGGGATCGGCGCAGCGTCTGCGGCGACATGCGAGCGCTGCCGCTGCGCGCTGAGCGTTTCGACTGGGTTCTCAACTTCTTCACCTCGTTCGGATATTTCGACCGCGAGCGGGAGAACTTCCGCGTGCTCGAGGAGCTTTGGCGGGTGCTGACGCCCGGCGGACGGTTCCTGATCGATCTCTTCAACGCGCATCGCGTGGTCGACGAGCTGAAGCCTCGCGAGCGACAGACGATCGGCGGCCGTGAGGTGCTGATCGAACGCTGGTACGACCCGGAGACGCGACGGGTCAACAAACGCATCCGCCTGCAGTCGGCCGGTCGTGGGGCCGAGACCTTCGTCGAGAGCGTGCGCGCCTATACTCGCGACGAGGTGACGATCGGCGCCCGCTGGGCCGGGCTCGAAGTCGATGCGCTTTACGGCAACTTTCTCGGGGAGCCCTACCGTCGTGACAGCGATCGACTCATCGTCGTCGGCCACAAGACCCAGTCTTGACGTCGCGCTCGCGGAGCGCCTGCCCGAGCTGCCGCGAGCCTTTCTCGCCGAGCGCGATCGCGATCTGCTCGCTCCGATCGCGTTTCACGCGCCGCCGGCGTCGCTCGCTTCGCCGCCACGTCGCAACGTTCCCGACCGCGCGGCGCTTGCCGCCGGCCTGCAGGCCGCCAACGCCGCGTACGGCCACCCGCGCGCCGAGGAGCTGGCCCGCAAGCTCGCCGATCCGCAAACGCAGGTCGTCGTCACCGGCCAGCAGCCCGGCCTCTTCGGCGGCCCGCTGCTGGTGCTCTCGAAAGCGGTGGCGGCCGCGCGGGCTGCGCAGGCACTCGAGGACGCCGGCCAGTCGGCGGTGGCGATTTTCTGGGTGGCGACGGAGGATCACGACTTCGCCGAGGTGGCGCGAGCGACCTTTCTCGGTCGGGAAGGGCCGCAGCGTCTCGATCTGGGCGACGATCCGTCGCCGCTGCTGCCCGTGGGCATGCGCACCTTCGGCGAAGCGCTTGAGGCCGTGGCCGACGACGCCCGCGAGCTGGTGGGCGGCGACCGCGCCCGCAAGCGCTTCGACGCAGCGCTCGCTTGGTACCGCCCGGACGCGCGCTTCGGCGAGGCGTTCTGCCGTCTGCTGATCGGCATTCTCGACGAGCGAGCGCCGCTCTTTCTCGACTCGATGCTGCCGGAGGTCAAGCAGGCACAGGCACCGTCGTTGCGCCGCCTGGTGGTCGAACGCGAGGCGGTTGGTGATGCGCTCGAGACGCGCCACGCCGCGATCGCCTCGCGCGGCTACGCCCTGCAGGTCGAGCCGCAGCCCGGCACGTCGCCCCTCTTTCTGCTGCGCGGCCGCGAGCGGAGGCGCATCGAGTGGCGTGGCAAAGAGCGCTTTGGCCTGCGCGGGCTGGACGACTTCGAGCAGCCGGTCGAGGTGCTTCTCGCCGCGCTCGACGAGAATCCGTCGGTGGTCAGCCCCGGCGTTCTCGCCCGTCCGGCCATGCAGGACGCCATCCTCGGCACGACCCTGCAGATCCTCGGCCCCGGCGAGATGTCTTATATGCCGCAGGCGGCGGCGGTGCACCGTCAGCTTGGTCTGACCGACGTGGCGACGATGCTGAGGCCGCAAACGGCGATTCTCGACGGACGGCAAGTGGGCTATCTCAACGAGCTCGGGCTGTCGCTGCAGGCGGTGCTGGAGCGCCCGCCCGCTGAGCTGATCGCCGAGCGGCTGGGCGACGATCCGGTCGAGTCTGCCCGCCGCCGGATCGAAGCGACTCTCTGTCGCCTCCGCCAGCCGGTCATCGATGTCGACGGCAGCCTCGAGAATCCCTGGCGCAAGACCCGCGATCAGATGCATCGCAACCTCGATCAGCTGTCGTCGAAGGTCACGTCGGCGATCGCCCGCCGGCACGAGATCTGGCTGCGCCGCCTCGAGCAGCTCGGCCATGCCGTCGCCCCGAACGGCAAAGGGCAGGAGCGCGAGCTGTCGACCATGGTCTTCTGGGCGCGCTACGGCAGCGACCTCGTCGAGCGTCTTTGGAGTGACCTAGACCTCGACGCCGCGGTGTTGCGCCCGGTCGTCATCGATTGACGACACGCCGCCGGGCGCTTCGGTGAACGACAGCGCTCGGCACATCGGCCTCAGCTCGCCGCGACACGAGCGCCGCGACACGAGCGGCTCGGTAGACACGTCGAACTCCGCGGCCGATGGCCGTTCGAAAGGTTTCCTTCAAAAAATATTTTCTTTCTCTCTCTTCTGCTGCGTCGCGTTCTCCAGGCCGGCTGTCGCCATCCGGGACAGCCGCTGCCGCCCAGGACAGCCGCTGCCGCCCGGACCCACCACCGCGGCCGACGGCCTCGGCGATCCAC
>JBCBCF010000264.1:0-5936 GCA_038530905.1 Acidobacteriota bacterium | reverse complement strand
CTCGAGCCGCCGCGCCTCCGAGCGCTCGACGCGCACGAGCGCTGGCACGGTGCCGTCGGGCGCTTGGGCCGAGGCGTCGCCCACCTCGACGCCCCGCCAGTCGACCGCGATCGCTTCGCGACGAGGGTCGAAGTCGGCGGCCGACATCGCGGCGACGGCGTCGCCGACCGTCGCGACGGTGGCCACTTCACCGACCCAGAACGCGGTCGGCAGGGCCGGCGCCTCGGTCGGTCGACGGCTCAGTGCGAGCCGCACGACGCCATCTCCGACCGGTCGCAGACGCCATCCGTCGTCGCGCAGGGCACGGCGCAGGGTCTCGTTCGGCGCGAACGCCACGATCGGCAGGCCAGGCGGAATCGGCAGGCCGTGGCCGCCGAGGCGCAAGTCTCCTCCTCCGCGCGCGTAGCGCTTGACCTCGGCGAGGGCGACGCGCGTGCGGAGCGCTACCGGCGGCACGTGCAGCACGTGGAGACGCGGCGACGCCGTTCCAGCGAGCAGGCTGCGGACGAGAAATCCGCCGGTTGCCTCGTAGTCGAGCGACAGGAGGAGCACGCCATTTCGATCGCCTGCCGCCGCTTCCGCCCGGACCGTGGCGCGGTCGATCGCGGCGGCGCGCGTTCGACGCTCAGCGTTCTCGAGCAGCGGCAGATTTGTCAGCAGCGGCACCGCGGGCAGGAGCGCGACTGCAACGGTCGCCCAACGTGCGGCGGCCGGCGCTCGCGTGGCGACCGTTTGCAGCAGCCACTCGGCGCCGCGCGCGAGACAGAGGGCGAGAGTGAAAAGGAGCGGCAGGGAATACACCTGCAGATCGGGCACCGAATAGAGGCTGACGAAGACCAGATTGCCGACCAAGAGAAGGACCAGGAAGAGGTCGAGGATGCCTCGGCTTTTCCCGGCCCGCTGGGAGCGCAGCCAGGGAGCGAACGGCAGGCCGGCGAGGGCAATCGGCAGCGCCCACGAGAGCTCGGCCGCCAGGCCCATCGCGATCGCCGGCAGTCGGTCGAGCAGGATCTCGCTCGCCGGCTGTTGGAACAGGAAGCCGCGATGTGGCCCGCCGAGCAGACCATCGAGCAACTGCGGAAGATCGCGAGCCTGCATCTCGAGATGGACGCTGTCGAGGGCGAAGGTTCGGCGGACGACGAGGGCGTAGCTGGCTGCTGCGGCTGCTGCTGCCGTCGCCCAAACGGCGAGGGTGCGGAGCCGCAGGAAACCGCGCGGGTCCAGGCGGAGCAGAGCCGCCGCCAGCGCCGGGCCGAGGCAGACGATGGTGAGGTGGTTGGCGAAACCCAGCAGTCCGAGGGCCCCCGCGGCGGTCGCGCGCTGCTGCCTCAGCCGCTCGGTGGGCGCGTTCGCCGCTGCCGCGACGGCCCAGCTCGCTGCCGCGACGAGGGCGAGGTGCAGCGTGTAGACCTCGGCGACTGTCGCCTGGGTCCACAGAAGGTGCGTGAAGGCGAGTGTGCCGGCTCCGGCGAAGGCCGCGGCCGGCCGCGCGCCGAGGCTGCGCGCTGCGCGGTAGGTGCAGGCGACGGCCAATGTCGCCAGGGCGGCGGTCAGTAGATCGACGCGCAGCGAGGGCGGGCCGAACGGCAGGAGCCGATCAGCGAGCGCAGAGAGCAGAAGGAATGCCGGATAGCCTGTAGCGTGCGGGGTGCCGGGCAGCCGGCCGAGAAATTGAAACTTCGCCGAGTCGCCGGTCGCCGGGTCGTGCGGCAGCAGGGTCGCCAGCAGGACGAAGGCGTGCAGGACGACGAGGACGACCAGCCAGAGCCGATCGCTGCCGCCGGTCCGGTGACCGGCCGGAGACTCAGTGGAGGCGGCCACCGCCGCCACGGCGGCGGGAGATCGACTCGATGTCCTGCTCGCGCTTGAGCAAGACGCCGAGGAACGGCAGACGCTCGGTCATCACCTTGGCGGACATGCCGGCCCGGCGCAGCGCCGCGATCCAGTCGATCAACTCGCTGGTCGAGGGGCGCTTGCGAACCTCGCGCTGCTCGCGCAGCCAATAAAAGGCGACCAGAACCTGGCGGAGCAGCTCGTCTTCGAGATCGGGATGATGGACGCGCACGATGTCGGCCATCAGCTCTTCGTCGGGAAACGCGATGAAGTGGAAGACGCATCGCCGCAGGAACGCGTCGGGGAGTTCTTTCTCGTTGTTCGAGGTCACGATGACGATCGGCCGCTGGCGTGCCGTCACGGTCTCCCCGGTCTCGTCGATCGTGAAGCTCATGCGGTCGAGCTCGTGCAGGAGATCGTTCGGGAACTCCATGTCGGCCTTGTCGATCTCGTCGATCAGCAGGACGACCCTCTCGTCGGAACCGAAGGCGCGTCCCATCGGTCCGAGCTTGATGTAGGGCGCGATGTCGCTGATGTCCCGATCGCCGAAGCGTGCGTCGTTGAGTCGCTGGACGGTGTCGTAGACGTAGAGACCGTCTTGCGCCTTGCTCGTCGACTTGACGTTCCAGACCAGCAGGTCGTGGCCGAGGTCGGCGGCGACCGCTTCGGCGAGTCGCGTCTTGCCGGTGCCGGGCTCGCCTTTGATGAGGAGCGGCTTCTCGAGCGCGACGGCAACGTTGACGGCGTCGCGTAGCTCGGGTGAGGCGAGGTAGTCGGCAGTGCCTGTGAACTGATCGAATGACATGTGGGCCTCCGGTGAGGCCGAAGGCTAGAGGCGGAGGCTCGCGATGGCAAGCGACGGGATCGAACGCTGGCGCCGTTTTCGGCGCCGTGCCCTGGACACGGCGCTCGGCATGATCGCTTTGGCGGCGCTGGGAGGCCTCGTCGCGACGCTGTGGATCGGCCGATTTCCTCGCTCCGATGTTGCCGAACGCGCCGCCACACTGCCGGTCATCGGTACCTTTGTCGAACGCGTGCGGACTGCGAGCGAGGCCGAGGCGCGGGCCCGACGAGGGGCGGCGCGTCCTGCGGCCGAGCGGCCCCCGCGCCGCAGTCAGGTCGCTGTGCCGGTGCCTGGAGCCGCATCGAGCCGCTCGGTGGACTCTGCAATCCCGTGGCCGGGCGAGCGGGCGTGGGTCGACGTGCTGGCCGGCAGCGTCGCCTACGATCGCCCGTCCCTCGAGGCGCCGCAGCGATGGGTTGCAGAGACGACGCGGACCCTCCCGCGCTTCGAGCGCCGGGGTCCTTGGTTCCGGGTTTGGGCCCATGGCGCCGAGGCGTGGGTCCATCTGCCGGGTCACCTGCCCGACGGTGTCGCCGGGGCGCCGTACGGCGACGCACCCACGGCGCCTGGACCGCTGCCAGGACGAGTGCCCGATGACGATCGGCTCGCGCTCGCCTGCTCGCTGCTCGCCGGCAACGCGCCGTGCGCGCTCGACCGTCGGCTGGGTCCGTATCGCGCCGTGACGGATCTGCCGGTCGGCGACGATGGCGCTGCCGGGATCCTGTGGCGCCGTCTCGACGGCGTCGCGCGCGGGCTCGAGGCCACCTATGCGAAGACCTTCGGGCTCGCGCCGATCGATCGGCCGCGGGCCGCGGTGGTCGTCTTTGCGCGCGAGGCCGACTACCGAGACCTCGAGGGTCGAACCGAGAGGATCGCGCACCTGCACAGCTCCGGCCACCACGCACGCGGTGTGGTCGCGCTCTACGCCGGTGACCTGGTCGAGGATGAGGTCGCCTCGACGCTCGCGCATGAGCTGACGCATCTGCTGGCTCGGCGCGCCCTCGGTCCGGCGCTACCGCCCTGGCTCGACGAGGGGATGGCCGAGCTGGTGGCGTCGTCGGCGATCGACGCCGAAGGGTCGCTCGATCCGACGCGCCTCGGCGGCCGGCACCGCCGCGTTGCGATCGCCGGCGGCGAGCGTGTCGTTGTTCAGGGGCCTTTGGCCGGCGCTGTCGTGCTGCGGGAGCTGGCACTCGAGGACCGCCTGCCGTCGCTGCGGGTCGCACTCGACCGACCGTGGGACGAGTTTGTCGGCTCCGTCGATCGGGGGACGCCGGGCGTCGGGCCTGTGGCGTCGGCAGCCGCTCGCCGCCGCTACGATCTCGCCGGCTGGTGGCTGCGATTCCTCTTCGAAACCGCGCGCGCGGATGCCACGCGCGCCTTCTTGCGCTCGGTGGCCGCTGGCGAGGACGCCTCGCTCGAGGCTCTGCGCGCGCGCCTTGGGGAGACCTGGCCGGCTCTCGATCAGGCCTACCGGGACTTCGTTCTTGAGCGCACCGCCAGCCTGCCCTCGGCCGGCTCGACGAGTCCTGCCTCGGCCAGTACCGTCAGCGCTCCGCGCCGCAACGGCAGCGGCCGGTAGACATCCTCACCTTCGAGACGCACCCGCGGTGGCCAGCTCACCGCCCGATCGGTGCGCACCCAGGCGTCCCAGCGCACCGGGCCGCCGGGCTGCCGCCACCACACCACGTCGCTGCGCAGCTCGCCCGAGGTTGTCAACGCGACGATCTCGGCCACCTCGACTGATTTCGGAATCTTGCCGCCGAGACGGACGACCGTCGGATCGTGGGTTTCCGACGCCATCGAGACCACCAACCTCGGCACCGCCTCGCTGCTCCAGCGGTCCCGCGGAATGGTTTGTGCCGGCCAGGGTTCCGTCAGCCAGTCGAACGGCACGTGGCCGAGCCGACGCGCCGTGGGCTCGAAGCGGATCAAACGCGGCGGCCAGCGGGTGGTCGTGTTGTTGAGCAGGCGGTCGTCCCAATGGCCACGCCGCAGAGCGACTTCCGCCGCCGCCTGATGTCGACCGACGGCGCGCTGGATGTCTAGCTGCTCGAGCTGGGTCAGACCGGCAGCGATCGCCAGAACAGCGGTGGCGAGGGCAGCGATCTGCGCCGGCCGAGGGCCGCGTGCGGCCAGCCCCGAGATCAAGAGGGCGGCGAGTGCGGCCCACAGCAGCGCGACGAAGAAGCCGTAGCGCTGCGCATGCGCTTGCTCCACGCCGAGCTTGCCGGCACGGGCGACGGCCGCGAGCACGGCGCAGCCGATTGCATAGACCGCCGTTGCCAGCCAGAACACCGTGGCGCTCGACAGCTGGACTCGCCTGCCGTGCGCCCGGAGTCGGCGCCAGACGACGATTCCGGCGCTGAGTGCCGCAATCGCTCCGACGCCGAGGAGAGCGAGCGTCGCACGACCCTCTCCCAGGCCGAAGAAGTGGGTGACGTAGCGCACGGTGCCGCCGATGCCATCCCGTCGCTCGATCGCTGCCTTCAGCACGTAGACGATGGCGAAGTAGGGAACGATGAGGGCTGCGAGGGTCATGCCGCCCCACGCCCAGCGCACTCGGGACGCTCGACCGAGGGCCAGCGCGAGAACGAACGCCGGCACGACCGCCAACGAAGAGCCGAACGAGAGCGTCGCGCAGAGACCAAGCACGGGCCAGAGCGCCGGATGCTGGAGCCAGGCGTGTCGTCCGTCGCCGACCGGCGTCGTCGCTCGATCCAGCAGCGCCAGCGCGAACAGCGAGGCAAGGTAGTAGTGGATGCCAGCGAACGCGAGGCCGAGCGTCTCGGCGCGCGCGGGAGACCAGAGCCACCAGGCGACTGCGACCGCCAGCGCCGGGCGCCCGAGGTGCGGCAGCCGCCGCAGCAGCAGGGCGCCGATGAGCAGCAGCAGACCCAGGGCGATGCCGGCCAGCGCGCGGTTGTCGCCTTCCGTGGCATAGACGTTGAGCCACCAGAGGGTGGCCGGCAGCGCAATCCGATGCTCGCCCAGCCGGAATGACCACAGCGTCTGCGCCGCGCTTGCGAGGTCGCCCGCGAATGCGCCCTTCGCCTCCAGCCGGAGCATCGCGCCCCAATAGTCGCTGCGCGGCACTCGACCGACGTCGGGGACCAGTGCCGCCAGCAGGATTGCTGGGAGCAGGGCCAGCAGAATCGCCGCCAGGGTGGCCGGGGCGGGTCGTCTCAAGTGCTCAAGCTCGGTCGGTCAGCGACTCCACCTCGCGCCAGACTGCGTCGCCGTCGGCGAAGTGCTCGCG
>JBCBCF010000263.1:0-6040 GCA_038530905.1 Acidobacteriota bacterium | reverse complement strand
GAGAGCCTTGGCGACCGCGTCGGCGTCGCCGCTTTCCAGCTCGGCCTCGGCCCACATCAGGCGCCAGACGCTGCGCTCCGGCTCGATCGCGGCTCGCCGGTCCAGCTCCCGCCGACGTTCCTCGACCGGCAGCTGGCGAATCTGCTCGAGCAGGAGCTCCTCGGCGAGGGCCTGGAAGGAGGCCACGCCGCGCACCATCTCGTAGCTTGCCCAGGAGCGCAGCGAGGCCTCGAGACGCGAGCGCGCGCTGGGTGAGAGGCCGACCGCATCGAGAACCTGAAAGCGCCGCTCGACCGCCAGCAGCCGGCCGGCGGCTTCGAGAAAGCCATCGTGGTCTTCGAGGTCGGCGCGCGTCAGGGAGAGCTGCACCAGGCACCCGGCCAGCGGCTTCGGTTCGTTCAACATGCCGAAGCATGCGATCTCGAGCTGGCGTTCGGCACCCACCAGATCGCCCGCCTGGCGCGACGCGAGGCCGCTCTGCAGAAGCTGCTCGTAGAAGCCGTCCACCGCGGCCGCCGGCGCCGCCAAGAGCAGCGCGAGGCCGAGGATCAGGTGGCGGTGAATGAGCTGCGTGACGCCCCGACGTCGAGTCAGCCGCGGGTCGCGCTGAGGGTGACGGCTCACGACCGGGCCCCCAGGCCGAGCAGGCCGCGCCGGCCGCTGCTCGGTTCGGACGGGACCGTCGGGGCGACCGGTTCGTCGGCGAGAACGCGCTGCGGATTCTCCTCCAT
Source organism: Acidobacteriota bacterium (assembly GCA_038530905.1). Lineage (GTDB taxonomy): Bacteria > Acidobacteriota > Thermoanaerobaculia > Multivoradales > J023 > JAUIJL01. The sequence continues at coordinate 5,309 of JBCBCF010000263.1, read as the reverse complement.
GATGCGCTGCGCGGCTGCTTCGCCGACGAGCCGAGCGAGCTCGGAACGCGCCTTCGACAGGCCCGGGGGACGCAGAGAAACGCCGTGCATGTCGCTCGCCACGAAATGCACCAGACCGCGGCGCAGCAGTCGCAAACAGGCCTCGCGCGGAATCGGTCCGAGCGCGCCCGTCAGGCTCATGGCGGTGATCTGCAGCCGGCAGCCCGCGGCGACGAGCGACTCGATCAGGTCGAGGTCGTCCATCAGCCATCGGAGCCGCTCGGGATGGGCGAGAATCGGTCGCCAGCCGGCGACGGTGGTTTCGTGCACGAGGTCCATCGGATGCACGCCGCGCACGCCGCGAAAGTCGAGCTCGAGCAAGAGTGAGCGGGTGCCGGCGAGCGGCAAGAGGTCACCGTCGGGCAGTGCGTCGAGCTCGGCGAAGACACCGTCATGGGCGTGGATCTCGCCGCCGAGCCGCAAATCGACGAGATCTCCGACCAGGTTGCGCAGCTCCGCGAACCGTCGCTCCAGATCGGCGCGGTCGGCGTTCCAAAACGCGCTTTGGCGCAGATGTGGCGTCGCGATCAGTGTTCTGCAGCCATCGGAGGCGGCCAGGCGGCACATCTCGACGGCTTCGGCGAGATCGCGTGCGCCGTCGTCGACACCTGGGATCAGGTGAGTGTGCAGATCGATCACGTTGGCGAGCCTCAGGCGGCATCCGAAGCCGTGGCTTCGGGCTCTTCGTAGACGCTGTAGTAGTTGTACTTCTTGTTGTAGCCGCCGGCCTTGGCGCGATAGCGATTGAGCACCGCACCGACCATGCGCACCTCCGAAAACGCCAGGCGTTCGCGGCAGGCTTTGGCCTCGTCGCGCATCAGGATGCCGGCGCGCGCGCACAGCACGACGCCGTCCACGAGAGCGCCCAGAATCGCCGCGTCGGCGACCGGCAGCACCGGCGGCGAATCCAGCAGGACGACATCGAAGCGCTGCTTCACCGCGGCCAAGAATTCCCGCATCCGGCCCGAGGCGAGCAGCTCAGAGGGGTTCGGCGGGATCGGTCCCGATGGCGTCATGTAGAGGTTGGGCACCGGCGACTGAAAGACGATCGAGTCAAGGTCTGCCTGCGGGGCGGTCAGAAAGTTGACCAGACCCACGCGATTCGATGTGTGGAAAACCTTGTGCATCCGCGGTCGTCGCAGATCGCCGTCGACGATCAGGACCCGGCGGCCGAGCTGCGCGAGAACGACGGCGAGATTGGTCGTGGTGGCCGTTTTGCCCTCGCCCGGCTCGGCCGAGGTGACCGACAGGCTGCGCAGCTCGTCGGTGGTCGACAGCAGGAGTGCCGTTCGCAGCGACCGATATGCCTCGCTCACGGCCAGCCGCGGCTTGAAGTGCGGGAGCAGCTCGATCCGCTGCGGCCGGTCTGCGTCGCCGTCGTCGCTCGATCTCTGTCCATAGGCGTAGCTGTAGCTACCGGAGCCGGATCGCGATCCTGCCCCGGAGCGGCCGTAATAACGCCGACCTCCTTGGACATCGTCGATGTCGGGGATGACCGCGAGCACCGGCAGGCCGGAAAGCGCCTCGAGCTGCTCCGGCGTTTTCACCGAACGGTCGAAATACTCCAGCAGAAAGACGCCGCTGACGCCGAGGATCAGCCCGAGCATGAGGGCCTTGGACAGATCCGCCTGGAGCGACGGCCGGAAGGCCGCCGACGGAACGACCGCGCGATCGACAATCCGCACGTTCGATTCACCCTGCGTGGTCTGCACGCGCGATGCGACCTCCGTCTCCGACTGGCGCTTGACCAGCTCGCCCAGGAGCTCCTTGCGGGTGTCGATATAGGTGCGCAGATTGGCGAATCGCAGCGCCTCTTGATTCTGCGAGCGAGCGCTGGTGGCCAGCTTCTGCAGCTCGTCCTCGAGCGATGTCTCCTCGCGCCGGGCGCGTTCGAGCTCGGAGCGGGCCGCGTCGAGGCGTTCGCGATAGCTCTCGCGCGAGAGACTGGAAATCTGTGTCTTCTTTTCGTCGATCTGGTCCTTGAGCCGGACCATCTCCGGCCACTCGGGTCGGTAGGTCGAGAGCTTGGAGCGGTACTCGCCTTCCATCTCGAACAGCTCCGCCTTGAGGTCGGCGACACGTGCGGCGGTCGCCGACGTGGTCGAGTCGCTCGACTGCGACGACACCGCCCGATAAGCGGACTCGGCGCGGATGCGCTCGGCGACGACGGTGTTGTACTGCTGCTCGAGGGTCTGGCGCCGCTCCAGGAGCGCTTCGCCTGCCGGATCGAGAGACGAAGCGCTGGAGCTGGCGATCGAATTCAGCTCCTTCTGCTTCTCTTCGATCTCGCTGTTCAGGGTCTCGATTTGTGCGGTCAGCAGGTCGGAGGCCTGGCCGACGGTGGTCGAACGGCTCTCGATGCCCCACTCGATGAACGCCTCGGCGTAGCCGTTGGCGATCCGCGCGGCCAGCTCGGGTGAGGTCGAGACGTAAGCCAGATCGACCAGCTGGGTCTCGTCGATCGGGTTGACCGAAAGGCCGGAACGGACCCGACCTGCGAGGCCGGCGAGTTCCTGCGCCGAGTCCAGCTCGACCGCCTCGCCGTCGCCGACCAGGCCGGCGACCCGTGGATTGAAGCTCGGATCGCGATGCAGGCGCAGATTGAGGACCACCCGCTCGGCCATGCCGCGCGAGCGAAGCAGGCGGTATTGGGTCGGGTAATACTCGAGGTTCCACCAATCTTCGAGCCAGCCAGCTTGACCGAGTGCCAACAGCGACAGCCGCTTGCGTTCGATCTGGATGGTCACAACCGAGCGATATTGCTTCTCGGTCAGCGCGTAGCGCACGAAGGCGAAGCCGATCGCCAGCAGGCAGACGATGGCGACCAGCGGCCACCGGCGGCGCAGCGCTGTCAGGTACTTCGCGACGTCGATTGACTCGTCGACCGACATCGGCCCGCCGCCGCTCGCTCCGCCCTGGCCAGGAAAGGCGCTGAAGCCGCCCCGTTCGTCGCTGCGGGACATCAGAAGAACGACTCCTTGACGACCACGAGATCGCCGTCCTGCAGAGCGATGTCGGAGTCGCGACCGGCCAGCAGACGCTTGAAGTCGGCCTCGATCTCGATGCGTTCACCGCTTTCGGTCAGGCGCTTGATCGCGATGCGGCTCGAGGCGTTCTCGGTCAGGCCGCCGGCGCGCGCGACCGCGGTCAGCAACGTCGGCCGATCGCCGCCCTCGAACGCCAGGCTGCCGGGCGTCGCCACCTCGCCGAGGAAATGAATCGTGATCCGGCGCGCCCGCGGCACGTGAATCGTGTCGCCAGCGAAAATCGGAATGTTGTAGTCGACGATCCCGCGTTCGACGAGATCTCGAACCGGGATCTCGAGCTGAGCCGCGAGGCCATTGTCGGCCCGCCGGCGCACGGTGACCGTCTCGCCGTGGTCGGCAGATAGGCCGCCAGCCGCCAGCAGCACCTCGAGGAGGGTGGACCGGCCGCGGACGAATTGATTGCCGGGCTCAGCGACCGATCCCATGATCGACACCGGGCGCGAGCGGTACTCGAGCACCGTCACCGTCACCGTCGCTTGCCGCAAGCCTTCTTCGAGCAGGCGGCTGCGGATGCGTTCTGCGAGGGTCGCCTCGGTCAGGCCGGCCGCTTCGACCGAGCCGATCACCGGCAGGATGAGAGAGCCGTCGTCGGAGATCTCTCGCTCACCGTCGAGGCTGGGCAGCTCGGCGACGCGGACCGAGACGCGGTCGCTCGGCCCGACGCGATAGCCGCTCTGTGCGAAGGCGGCGCCGGCGATCAACACACCGAGAAAGAGGCAAGCACCGACGGGAGCGATCCGAACGGCACGACGAGACCGCCGATGCTCGAGACCGAGCATCGGGTCGGCGACGGCCGAAGCTGAAGCAGGACCGGACCAGCGGAGAAACATCGAGGGAGAGGCGTCCTTGTCTCGAGCGGGGCTCGGGCAGCGAGACTTCGTCGATGTTAACGCATCGCTCGCGCACGGGCCGGCATCGGGTGGCGTCGATGGCCGCCCGAAGGCCTTCTGCACGGCTTTTTTACCGCCGCATTGCACGGCGGAGGCGGGTCGTCGCTACCAGCGATCGCCGCGGCGACCGACCTGCAGCTTGTCGATGACCTCGCCGAGCTCGACCGACACGCCGATGCGCGTGACGTCGCGATCGAATTCCGGATCGTTCGATTGATAATCGCGATAGTAGACATCGAGGCCGACCGTGAGCAATCGGCGGATCGGAGCGCTGATGCCGACGCCGATCTCGTCAAACTCGTCGATCCGCGAGGTCACCGAGTCGATCGTGGTCCGCAACTCGTCCTCGCCGCGCACGAAGCGCATCTGCAGCGCGCCGCGGTCGTTGGACAGCCGGCCGCCGAGCCCGACGGCTTCGCTGAGGAGGAAGGCATTGCCCGCCGCCACCGAATAGTTGAGGTCGCGTCGCAGAAACGCGAAGGCCGAGAACCGCTCGCTGGGGCGCCAAAGGACATCGGCTTCTCCCGTGACGTCGTCGAACGAGCCGAAGTTCGACGCTTCGATGCCTTCGATCTCGCGGTATTCGGCGCCGACCGATGCGCCCCACCGGTCTTCACGCCAGGCGACGGCGAGGCGGACGAATTCCTCGTCGTTCGACAGCGTGCGAGCGTCTGCGTCGAAGCGGGTCTCCGCCTCTCCGTAGCCAAGCGACGCCGAGAGACCGCGCGGCGAGCGCAGGCGCACACCGGCCTCCCAGCGGTCGGTCTCGCGATCGAGAGAAGCGAAGATCGGCGCGTCCTCTTCGTCGCCCTCGGTCTCCTCGGTCGCGGCACCGCCGTACAGCCAGAGATTGCGCACCACCTCGAGCTCGAGGAGGCCGCGGGCTGTCCGCTCCTCCAGGCGACTGAGAACCTGCACCTCGGGGGAGAAGAATCGCTGCCGCTCCTCCGAACGGATGGAAAGCTCGAGCTGGAAGCGATTGAAATACCCGAAGAGCCCGGCACCGTAGCGTCCGGCCAGGCCGCGCTTCTCGTCGGCGTCCTGCCACCACACGTATTCGGGCAGAGCGTGGGCGGCCCACACCACCTTCGAGCCGCTTTTGACGTAGCCGCGCAGGCCGGCACCGACGGTGGCGGTGAAGTCGCTCTCGTCGTCTTCGATCTCGTCGACGACCCGCTGATTGTCGACGAACGACGCCTGCTCGAGGCCGAGCCAGGGTTCAAGCCGCAGCGGTCCCGCCCGCCAACGAGCTTCATCGGCGGCTTCCACGAGCTGATCGCGTGGTGGCATCTGGCCGAGGTTGCCGAAATCGCCGCCGCGATCGCCGAGGGTA
>JBCBCF010000262.1:0-6088 GCA_038530905.1 Acidobacteriota bacterium | reverse complement strand
GACGCATCGCGCCGCCGAGATGTTTGAGAGCCTCGGCAAGCTCGACGCCGCGGCCGCCGCCTACGAGGACGCGCGAGCCTGGGCGCATGCAGCGGCACTGTGGAAACGCATCGGCAGCTTCGCGCGCGCCGGCGAGCTTTTCGCCCGGGTCGAGCGACACTACGACGCGGCCCAATGCTTCGCCTCCGACGGCCAGCACGATCGTGCTGGCGAGGCGTTCCTGCGCGCCGACGCGGTGCAATTCGCCGCCGACGCCTACGCCACCGCCGGCGATCCGCTGCGTGCCGGCGAGCTCTACCTCGAGGCGGGCCTGCCCGAAGCTGCCCGCGAGATGCTGCTCGACGTCCCTGCCGACGCCGACAGCTATCTGGACGCGTCGATTCTTCTCGTGCCGATGCTGCTCGACGTCGGCGAAGACGAAGAGGCCGAGCGCCGCCTGGTCGAGCTGCGCGATCGCCGCGAGGAGCTGGAGCGTCACACCCTTCTCTACGTGCAGGCGCGCGGGCTCGAAGCGCGCGGCAATCTGTCCGGGGCCGCGCGGTACTACGAAATGACAATCGCGCGTCGGCGCAGCTACCGCGATGCCCTCGATCGCCTCGAGCGGCTGCGCGAACGGCTGGCAGCGGCGCCGTCCCTGCGCGAGAGCGGCCGCCTGGGAGCCGCTGGCCAGTCGCACGGCGCCTCGACGCAGCGCGTCCGGCTGCACCCGTCCGACGCCGAAACCAGCGAGATCTCGGCGCCGGCCGGCCTGGCCGAACCGCAGCCGGCGGCCGATCCTGCCGCAACCCCGTCTCATGGCTTGTCGATGGTCGCCGAGCCGGAAGTCACGCTGCACGAACCGATCGAGCCCTGGTGGTCGGGCTCGGAGTTCCATCGCGCGACGGACGATCGCGACGGGCGTGAAGTCTTCGCCGTCACCTTTTCGCTCGCCGAGGTCGTCGAGCGCATCGACGGCTTTCGCTACGTGATGCGGCAGGTCGCGGCGCTGCGTCATAAAGCCGTCCTGGAGCTGCACGAGACGCTCCTGGCCCGGGATCGCGTGCTGCTCCTCTACGAGCCCTTCGACGGCCGCACGCTGCTCTCCCGCCTGGGCGACGACGAAGACTTCGGCACCGAGGGAGCGCTGCACGTCATCATTCAGCTCTGCGAGGCGCTCCACGACGCCCACAAGCTCGGCGTGACGCATCAATGGCTGTCACCGCGGACCGTTCTGGTGCGCGACGACCGGCGGGTGAAGCTCGCAGGGCTCGGCCTGCGCGAATTCCTCGCCGACCCGGATCCGACCGCCCATGCTTACCTTTCGCCCGAGGTGGTGGCGAACGGTGTCATCGGCCCGGCGAGTGACATCTTCAGCCTCGGCCTGCTCGCTCTCGAGCTGCTGGGCGCCGCCCTGCCGGCGGTTCACGGCACCGAATACGACCCGTCGGCGGTCCGCTGGCCACCCGAGGTCGCCGAACGGGTGCCGCCGCCGCTGCGACGCATCTTGGTCGCGTGCCTGGCGCACGACCCGCTGGCTCGTCCGACGATCGCCGAGCTGGCCGCTGCCTTCGCGGCGCTCGGCTTCGTCGACGGGCAGGTCCTGGGCGGTCGCTACGAGATCACCGGCGAGCTCGGTCGCGGCGGCATGAGCCGGGTCTACCGCGCGATCGACCGCGAGCTCGGCGGCGAGGTCGCGATCAAGACAGTCCTCGATGCACGCGGCGAGAACGAGGAGCGCCTGCTGCGCGAGGTTCAGATCAGCCGCCGAATCAGCCATCCACGCGTCGTGCGCGTGCACGACCTCGGGCGGTTTCCGGGAGGCATCTTCATCATCATGGAGCTGCTCGAGGGACCGGGCCTCGACGAGGTGATCGAGCGCGACGCGCCGCTTTCGCTCCATCGCACGCGGCGCCTGATGATCGAGATCGCGCAGGCGCTCGGCGAGGCGCATCGCCTCGGCATCGTGCACCGCGACCTCAAGCCAGGCAATGTCATCTTGGTCGACGATCACGCCAAGGTGCTCGACTTCGGCATCGCGCGCTCGAACGACCAGTCGAATCTCGACCTGACGCGCACCGGCGAGGTCATCGGCTCCCCGCTCTTCATGGCGCCCGAGCAAATCCAGGGCCGCCCACTCGACGGCACGTGCGATCTGTACGCCCTGGGCGTGATCGCCTTCACGATGCTGACCGGCCGCGAGCCGTTCAACGCCGACACGCCGACCGCGGTGGTGCTCCAGCACCTTCACGAGGCACCGCCGGACATTCGAGCATTCCGATCGAGTCTGCCCGCGAGCTGGATCGAGCTGCTGCACGACCTGCTGGCCAAGAAGCCCGAGGATCGGCCGGCCGATGCCGAGACGCTGATCCATCGCCTCGAGGCGCTCGATGTCGTGGAAGGGACCGCCGCGGCCAGTGAGCCACAACTCGGCCTCGACGACACCGAGATCGACCTGGACGCGGCGCCCTCGAAGGTCGCCAGCGCCGCGAGCGGCCCCGAGGCACAGGCTGTGGAATCTAAGGAGCAGTCTTCGCCTGCCGAGGCGCGGTCTTTGCAGAACGCCTCTCCGCACCGAACCGCCGGCCCGGTCGCAGCAGACGATGGGGCCTCGGAGCCGAGTCTCGACGCGGAGGCCCCTTCGACATGATGCGCACGCTCGCCACCTGGCCGCTCCTCACTCTCCTCTTCGCAATGGGCGCAGCCTTCGGCTTCGCCCTGGGCGGCCTCGCGGAACCGGATGCGGTGGCCGATTTGGCATCTGTCGACGGCACACCGGCGGCGGAAGGCGTCGAGGATCGTGCGACTGGCCTCGCGGGCACCGGGACCATGCGATCCAGCCAGACGGCGCCAGCGGCCCGCCGCGGCGGCCGAGACGACCTGAGCTGGATGGCGCGCGACGAGCGGCGAGACATCGAGATTTTCCGCCGGGCCAGCCAGTCGGTGGTCAACGTGACGACCTTCGGCGTGCGGCGCAATGCGTTCTCTCTCCAGCCGTTGGAGATGCCCGCCGGCACCGGCAGCGGCTTCGTCTGGGACGAGCGCGGACACGTGGTGACCAACTTTCATGTCATCCAGCAAGGACAGCGCTTCACCGTCACCCTGGGCGACGACGACTTCGAAGGCCGGCTGGTCGGCTACGCGCAGCAGAAAGACCTGGCGGTGCTGCGCATCGACGCGCCACGCGAGCTGCTGCTGCCGCTGCGGGTCGGGCGCTCGGCGGACCTCGTCGTCGGCCAGCGCGTGCTGGCGATCGGCAATCCGTTTGGCCTCGATCAGACGCTGACCGTCGGCGTGCTGTCGGCCCTCGGCCGCGAGCTGCGCTCACCCGGCGGCCTGCCGATCCGCGACGTCATCCAGACCGACGCCGCCATCAATCCCGGCAACTCCGGCGGCCCTTTGCTCGACTCGACCGGCCGCCTGATCGGGGTCAACACAGCGATCTACAGCCCATCGGGCGCCTCGGCCGGCATCAGCTTCGCGGTCCCGGTCGACACCGTCCGCCGGCTCGTCCCGCAGCTCATCGCGCGCGGTCGCCCGATTCAGCCAGGCATCGGCATCCAGGCGCTGCACGCATCGGCTACGCGGCGCTTCCGCCTCGATGGCGTCGTGATCCGCGCCGTCGAGCCCGGCGGACCGGCAGACCGAGCCGGCCTCAGAGGCCTGTCGCAAGATCGGCGGGGGCGCGTCCGGCTCGGCGACCGCATCGTCACGCTCGACGGCGAACCGGTCGAGCTGCTCGAGGATCTGGTTCTCGGCTTCGAGGATCGGGGCGTGGGAGCGCGTGTCCGCCTCGGCGTGATCGGCGCCGACGAGCGCGCGCGATCCGTCGAGATCGAGCTGATCGCCGTGGAGTGAGCGTCTTCGCGTGAGTTCCGAACGGATCGTCGGCCTGGTGACCGCGGGCGGTCGATCGCGCCGATTTGGCCGCGACAAGGCACGCGAGCCGGTGCCAGCAGCGCTGCTGCCCGACCCGATGGCGGCTCAAGCGACCTCTCCGCCGACCTTCGCCAGCTGGGCCGCTCGGCGTCTGCTCGACGCGCTGGCGGCGGCAGCAGCTGGGCAGCCGGAGCCGGAGATTCTGGTTGCCGATCGCGGTCGCCGCCTGGTGCCGGGGAGCCATTCGATCGACGACGTCGCGGGGATCGGTGGCCCGGCGGGTGCACTGCTCGGCGCCCGGGCGGCGCGCCCCGGGATGGCGCTTCTGGTCCTGGCCTGTGATCTGCCGGCTGTGCCGACCGAGGCGCTGAAGAAGCTGCTCCAAGCCGCCGTCGGCTCGCCGCGCGCCGACGCCGTGGTCCCCGCGTCCGAGCGGGGCCCAGAGCCCCTGGTCGCGTTCTACCGCCCCCGCGCGCTCGATGAGCTGTCGCGACGGGCGGCGAGCGGCGACCTCTCCCTGCAAGGCCTGCTCACGAGCGACCGCCTCGACGTGGCGACCCCGTCGGCGGCGAGTCTGCATCCGGATCCTCGACGCTGGCTGCGCAACGTCAACAGACCGAGCGACCTGAGCCTCTGAGCGCGCGGGCTCGAGGCTGCACACCCGGCGTCGCAGATGCCGCTCTGCGGCACGGTTCGCCGCGCTTCTTGCGGGGCGTTTCGACGACTCGATAAACTTCGGGCTGTCTCGACCTCTGTGTGCCGTTCGACGGCTCGCCGCGAATGTCTCGCCGCGCGAGTGTCACCGATCGTCGGCGCGCTCGTCCGTCCGGATCGCCTCCGGGTCGAGGCCGCCCGTCGCGGCGATCCAACGCCCGTCGCCCGACGAACCCCAACGTGTCCGCCACCGGACGAGCCCACCGCCCGACGATCGCCTGAGGAGAGATTGATGAGCACAGCGAAGCTGCACCTCGACGGGAACGAGTACGAGCTGCCGACCGTCGTCGGAACGGAGGGTGAGGTCGGCATCGACATCACCTCGCTGCGCTCGAAGTCGTCGCGCATTACCCTCGATCCGGGCTACGGCAACACCGGCAGCTGCCAAAGCGCCATTACCTTCATCGACGGCGAGAAGGGCATCCTGCGCTACCGCGGGTACCCGATCGAGCAGATCGCCGAGCACTCGAGCTTCCCCGAGGTCTGTTACCTCTTGCTCGAGGGCGAGCTGCCCAACCGCGAGCAGCTTGACGACTTCGTGGATGGGCTGACTTACCACAGCATGATCCACGAAGACATGAAGAAGTTCTTCGAGGGGTACCCGCCGACCGCCCATCCGATGGCCATCCTCTCGTCGATGGTTGCCTCGATGTCGGCTTACTACCCGGGCGCCATGCAGTCGCGCAACGTCGACCTCAACATCATCCGCCTGCTGGCCAAGGCGATCACCATCGCCGCGTTCTCCTACAAGAAGTCGATCGGCCAGCCGTTCATGTACCCGCAGAACAATCTCTCGTACACGGCGCGATTCCTCGACATGATGTTCGCCGTGCCGGCCGAGCCCTACCACGTCAACCCGGTGCTCGAGCGGGCGCTCAACCTGCTGCTGATCCTCCACGCCGACCACGAGCAGAACTGCTCGACCTCGACCGTTCGCATGGTCGGTTCATCGGGAGCGAACCTCTTCGCCTCGATCGCGGCCGGCATCTGCGCGCTCTGGGGGCCGCTGCACGGTGGCGCCAACCAGAAAGTCATCGAGATGCTGCGGATGATCGACGAGGACGGCGGTGGGTACCAGAAGTTCGTCGACAAGGCGAAGGACAAGACCGACGGATTCCGGCTGATGGGCTTCGGCCATCGCGTCTACAAGAACTTCGATCCGCGCGCCAAGATTCTCAAGAAGGCAGCCGACGAGGTTCTCGACGACCTCGGAATCCAGGATCCGCTGCTCGAGATCGCCAAGAACCTCGAGCAGGTGGCGCTCGAGGACGACTACTTCGTCGAGCGCAAGCTCTACCCGAACGTCGACTTCTACAGCGGCATCATCTACAGCGCCATGGGCATCCCGACGAATATGTTCACGGTGATGTTCGCCCTCGGCCGCATGCCTGGCTGGCTGGCGCACTGGAAAGAGCAGAACGACGATCCGAAGAGCCGGATCAATCGGCCGCGGCAGATCTACGTCGGCGAACAGGCGCGCGACTACTCGCTGATCGAAACGCGCTGAGTGCGAGGCCGG
>JBCBCF010000261.1:0-6114 GCA_038530905.1 Acidobacteriota bacterium | reverse complement strand
GAGATGCAGCCATCCTGGTGCGCTCCTGATCACGGGCGCTCTGGGAAGACAGGCCTCGCCAGACCGGAGCTCGAGACGACGAGGAAGCACGCCGTTTCGGTCGAAACAGTATGGTGCATCAGACCGAAGCTTCTTTCGAAGACCGAACGATCAAACCGCGCATCGACCTGCCCATTGCCGAAGGCGTCGGACAGCGTGAGCATCGCCTCGCCGTCGACCTGGAAGCGTCGGTCTTGGCCAACTGTTTCTCCCCGCTCGCCTCCCCCGACAGCGAGGCCAGGGTTGGGGAACAAGCCCTGGTCAGCGGTCAGACGCGAGCAAAGAGCCTCGAGCCGATCGCTCATCGCTCGTTCGGACTTGCGAGCGCCGAGATCTGATCGCCCGCGAGGTCAGAAAAAGGGTCCGAGAATCGCGGGTCGCGGAGGAAGGTCTCGTCCGTGAGCGCCTCGAGAAAGGCGAGCAGATCCTGCTTTTCTCTCTCCGTCATCGGGAAGCCCGGCACGAAGCCACTCTTGTTCGGATTCTTGCGGCCGTCGCCGGCGAGCGGCCCCGATTCGATGTGGCGCCCGCCCGCCGCGTAGGTGTCGATCACTTCTTCCAGGGTCGCGATCGAACCATCGTGCATGTAGGGGGCCGTGACGGCGACGTTGCGCAGCGTCGGCGGGCGGAACTTGCCCATGTCTTCCGGCTTGTTGGTGATCTCGAAAGCGCCCTGATTGCCATGCGGGTAGGCACCCCCACCAAGGTCGTAGAGGCCCGTGTTGTGGAAGACCTTCTCCGGAAAGGCGGTCGCCTGGTGCACCGAAGAAACACTGAAATTGAAGCCACCATGACAGTGGTGGCACTCAAATTCTTCGGAGAGGAAGAGCTCCATACCGCGCCGGGCGGCGGGCGATAGAGCCTCCTCATCCCCGCCGTAGGCGAAGCGATCGTAGGCAGAGTCGCCGGAAATCAAGGCGCGGGTGAAGCTCGACAACGCCTTGATGATGTGGTCCCAGGTCACCGGGTCTGCGACGCCTGGATAGGCGTCCCGAAACAGCGACTCGTAGACCGCAGCCTGGCGCAGGCGAGAGAGCACTTCCTCTTCGTGGCCGGTGATGCCGAGCTCGATCGGGTGGAGGCCGAACATCGGCGTTCGGACCTGGTTCTCGAGCAGCTCAAGCTGGGGGTGGGCCCAGGTGAGCGTCGCGTTGTAGGCGATGTTGACCAGCGCCATCGAATTGCGGGGATGAATCTCACCGGTCGAGCCGCGGGCGAGCGCCAGGCCGTCGCTGAAGGCCAGATGTTGGTGATGGCAGTCGGCGCACGACTGCTGGCCGTTGCCCGAGAGGCGCCGATCGTAGAAGAGGTGACGTCCGAGCTCGACCTTGGCGGCGGTCATCGGATTGTCTTCTGGAACGCGCGGCGGCGGAAATCCTGGAGGGAGATCCCACGCGTAGTCGTCGGTGTGGAGCAAGGCGGTCACCAGGCGCACGGCGGAGCGGGCATAGTCCGGGAAGCTCAGGGTGGAGTCCGCGTCCGCACCGAAATGGGCGTGCTCGCTGTGGTCGTGCCCAGCCTCGGCCGGATCCGGCTGAAGCGCCGGAAACGCCGCCTCCGCCGCCAGTCCCCCGGCCCACATCGCGGCGCCGGCCACCGCCGTGACCGCGGTCGCGGTCGCGACCCGAGGCCGCCAGCCACCCGGCGTCGCCCGACCAAAGGGAGCGGCCAGGGCGACGGCGCTGAGCAGCTCGGCCAGCTTCGAGATGAGGGTCGGCGAGTCGATGGGCTCGGGAGCAAAGGCGAAGGGAGCGTCGACCCATTGGGTCAGCAGCCAGAGGACGACTGCCCCGCCACCGAGGGCGAGCCCGGAGGTCCGCCAGACTCCGATCAGCCACTTACGCTGGCGAGCCAACCGGCGGGCGATCACCACCCCGAGCAGCCCGAGCGTCACCCAGGCGACCTGGGCAAGGCCGAGCAGGCCGAAGAAGAGGCCGTGAGCCGCTGCGTGGCCGTAGTGCGCCGGCGCGATAGAGAAGTGCACCCCGCCAGCGACCGCCATGGCCACCATCGCGACGAGACAACGCAGGCCCTCAGCCCCCAGGCGGTTCCCGGGTCTCTCTCCGGACGTCATCCACCGCCCTCGGTCGTCGCGCGTGAGGCCAGCTTCTGGCCACTGCACTCCTCGGTCGGGCAGCGCCCCGTGGCGAGGTCCAGGCCGAGATTGGCGAAGACTTGGACGCAGTCGGGATCCGACGGCCCGGACATGCAGCCAGGCGGACGCGGGACCGACGCCGTGATGTCGATCCCGTCGACGATGGCGGCAAGATCGAGCGCGACCGTATCGCTCCGGGGATCGAAGTCAGCCAGCGTGACTGTCACCCGATTGGGTCTCGAGCAGGGCTCGACGGGCGGCGAGGTGATGGCCGGAGATGCGCAGCCGGTGCTGCCAACGTGCGCCAGGTACGTCACAGTCGGCCTCGGGGGAGGTGGAGCCGGAAGCGACGCGCGATCGGACGCCGACGCTTCGAGCTTCCCACCGGCCGCAGGCTCGGCGGGCGAAGCGCTGCCGAGCCCGGCGACGTCGGTCACCGAGTCGACGCCCGGGTTCCAGAACTCGACCTTGGAAAAGATGTAGCCCAGTCGCCAGTTCCAATAGAGCGCGTTGAGGTTCAGCGGCGTCGGCGCGGTCGGCGAATCGAGGTGATTCAGCTCGTGCGGCACCCCGAACGTGAAGCGCAGGCCGGTGTAGTCGCCCTGCGGCGCGCTGGCGCGGACGCTGGAGTTCATTTGCGCGGTGCCGGTCCCTGAGCAGCGGCCGCTGGCGTCTTCGAAATCGAGCAGGGCGACGTTCTCGTGCTGCCAGGGCGACTCCTGGTCGAGCTCCAGGGCCGCCCACGTGCCGTCGGCGCGGCCGAGTTCGAGCTCCGAGACGTAGAAGCGCGCGTCCGCCAGCTCAACTGGGCGGCCGGCGACGCCGACGCCTTCGAATCGTTCGCCGCAAACGGCCGGCCGCTCGCCGACCCGGGCGTCGAAACGAATCTCGAAGCTCTCCGACTGCTTCGAGGAGCACCCGCTGAACGCCAAGATCGTGGCGGTCAGAATCGCCTTGAAGCCGAGAACCTGTCGACGGCTGATCTTCGCGGAGGCCGTTCGGCCGTCGTCCGAATCACCTTCTCCACGCCGAATTCGTGTGCAGGCCATGCTTTCATTCTAGGCAACCGCGGCTTCAGACGCTGCTCGGCCCGCCAGACCTGCAGCGAACAGAGACCTTGATGCAGCCAGCTGCTGCCCTTCGCATGCCGGCCGCAGGCTGAAACCTCTCGGCGGATCGCATCTCCGGGGAGTCGGCCAGGGGGATGGAGCCAAACCTGGCGCACGTTGGACGCGTGATTCTTCCTACGAACGTGCCATCACCTGTTCATCGGTGGTGTTCTCCGTCGTCTTTGAAGACGTCGGAGACTTCGCGTCCGGCGCCGCCGCGAGGCGAGAGGCGGCGATCGGTGCTCCGGCGGAGAGACTCGCCGGCGTAAGCATTGGGGGTTCGTCCGATCCGGCCTGCACCGAGCCGACATTCTCGGCGAAGCGCAGGATGCGCGAGCTGTTCAGGATCACGAAGAACGCGTCGATGTTGTGCAGCCAGGCGCCGGTGAGCGGGCCGATGATGCCGCGCGAGGCGAGGGCGATCATGAGGGCACTGAAGCCGGCGACGAGCGCGATGTTCTGGACCACGAGCGAGCGCGTGAATTGGGCGATCCGCATGAGCTGCCATAGGCGATTGAGGTCACTGGTCATGAGGGCGACATCGGCGCCACCCAGAGCGATCTCGTTGACGCGGGCGCCGACCGCCACGCCGACGTCGGCGCCGGAGAGCGCGAGCGCATCGTTCACGCCGTCGCCGATCATCATGACCTTGCGGCCTGCTTCCTGTTCTTGACGCACGAGTTCGAGCTTGCGCTCGGGCAGAACCTCGGCAACGTACTCGTCGAAGCCAAGCTCGGCCGCCACCGAGGCCGCGACCTCTTCGCGATCGCCGGTGATCAGGATCATGCGCTCGATGCCCATCCGCCTGGCCTGGCGCAGCGCGTCGAGTGCCTCGTCGCGCGGGCGGTCGGCGAGAGCGACATATCCCAGAACGCGGTCTCCGCGGGCAACCCAGGCGCCGGTGGTCCCCTCGGCCACGGTGTCGGGCTCCCACTCGAGGTTCAGAGACTCGAGCCAGCGCGCGCGGCCGAGCCGACAGAGACCATCATCCGTTTCGGCCACGACCCCGTTGCCCGGCTCTTCGAGCACCTTGTCCGCGTGCTCGACCTTGAGGCCACGCTCCTTCGACTCGAGCGCAACGGCACGCGACACCGGATGGAGGGATCCTTGAGCGCAAGCCGCCGCGGCGCGCAGCACGTCGTCCTCGGTGGCGCCGCCGATCGTGTGAATCCGGTGCACGGTCATCCTGCCCATCGTCACCGTGCCGGTCTTGTCGAAGATGAGCGTGCGGACGTCGGCGACGGTCTCGAGAAACGTCGCGCTCTTGATCAGGATGCGCAGCCTCGTGCAAGCGGTCGTGGCCGCGACCATGGCGACGGGACCGGCGAGGAAAAGGGCCGATGGACAGGCGACCACGAGCACCGCGATGGCGCGGCGCGTCTCGCCCGTGACGAATAACGTCACCGCGGCGATCGCGACGATGACCGGCAAGTAGACGTGCGCGAAGCGCTCGACCAGGCGAATGGCGGCGGTCTTCGACTGCTCGACCTGGCGCAGGAGCGAGAGCACGCGGCCGATGACCGACTCGCCGCCGACACCGGCCGCCTCGATGCGGAGCAGGCCGCCGAGATTGACCGTGCCGGAGAACACGTCACTGCCGGGCTCGACTTCGGCGTAGACCGACTCGCCGGTGATCGGCGACTGATCAACCGACGAATGCCCCGACACGACCTGACCGTCGACCGGGATGATCTCGCCCGGACGCACGATGACGACGTCGCCCTCGTCCACTTCGTCCGGACTGACTTCCACTTCGGTCGAGCCGTCGCTGTCGAGGCGTCGCGCTCGCTGAGCGCGCAGCTTGCGGATCCCCTCGATCGCGGCCCGAGCGCCGCGCGAGCTGCGCTCCTCGAAGAGCTGACCGAGCTCCATCAAGAGCGGCACGAGGGTCGCCGTGACGAAATCTCCGACCGACATCGCCGCCAGCACCGCGAGCGTGACCAGCTGCGCCGTGAGATCGCGAGTGGGCCGAGCCAGAAATCCGCGCACGCCCCGAATGCCGACCGAGACGCTGACCGTCACCGCCGCCAGCCCCTGGATCAGAGCCGCCACCGGCATCTGGTCTGGACGCAGCGCACCGTAGATCGTGCCCAGCGCCAGCAGGCCCGCGCCCACCAGGAGCGGCCCCAGGCGCATGGCGATCGAGCGCTGCTCCTCCTCAGTGAGCGGCTCGTGGAACTCTTCGAGCGGCGGGTTCATGACGGTCCCGAAATCGTGATCCGGAAGTCGGCGTACTCATCCTCGGCCGGCGGCTGCACGAATTTGCGCGTTCCAGCCTTCGAGAACACTCGCTCGATCCCCTCGATGTAAAGCCGCTCCGCGACCACCTGTGGATTCTTTTGGTACTCCGCCGCAAGCGCTTGGAAGGCCTGCGCGTCCCCGCGCGCGTCGGCCAGCAGGTTCGTCGCGTAGATCTGAGCGTCGGCGAGCATCTTGTCGCGATCCGATTCGGCCTTCGGCAGCTCCGTCTCCCGGTAGCGCTGCGCCTCGAGAAAGGTCTGGTAGCCCTCGATATAAGCCGTATTCACCTCGACGAACGCCGGAATGACCGCCGCGGGCGGCGCGAAGTCGGCGATCTCGACGGCGATCAACTCGAGGCCCGCCTGCAGCGCATCGAGCCGAGCCTGTGCGCCGATCCGGACCGTGTTGCCAAGGACCTTGCGCTCTTCCGACAGCACGGCATCAATCGACTCCCGCCCGGTGGCCCGCACGACCTCGGCCTGAACCACGTTGCGCAGCAAAGCGTGCGGATCTTCTTGGAGAAGCGCATAGGCGACCGGATCCACGACTCGGTAGCGCGCCAGAAGATAGACCTGGACGATATTGCGGTCGCCGGTCAAGCAATAGCCTTCGCGCTCTGGATCGATCGCC
>JBCBCF010000260.1:0-6155 GCA_038530905.1 Acidobacteriota bacterium | reverse complement strand
AGTCAGGTGGAAGCGGACCTGCCAACCGAAGACGAGCTTCAGGCTGAGATCGACGCGCTGAGGCGGCGCATCGAGCAGCTCGAAGCCCTGCTGCCGGAAGCACGGCGCCGAGACGCGGCGCGCGCGGCAGCACAGGCCGCGCCGATCCCCGAGAGCGGCAACCCAGCGATGGCGGATACCGGCTCGTCAGAAACCGCGCGGCCGCGAGCTGAGACAGGTGAGCCCTCAGCAGAAGCTCGACCGACCGCAGTCGCAAAAGTCGAGGCGTCACCCGAGGCAGCGGAGCTCGACGCAACCGATGCGGGCGGCGAGGACTCTGCGAGGGACGCGGCGTCGGCGACCGCTGCGCCGGCCGCCCCCGGCGGGCCGTCTTCAGGCGAGCCAGCGGCCAAAGAGCCGGCTCGCCGCTGCTCTACCCTCGTCCTCTTCGACTCGGACGGCGACGGCCTCGTCACCGCCTTCGATCGCTATTGGCGGCATCTCTATCTGTGGACCGACGCCGACGGTGACGGTCGACCGAGCTCGGCAGAGATGACCTCGCCCTATGAGCGCAACATACGCGGCATCGACGTCGACCTACGCCATCTGCTGTTCGGCAAGGGTGACGCTCAGACCAAGCGCGACATTCAGCTGGAGGAGCTGGTGCTCTTCGACGTGAGCAACGACGGCCTCGTGCGCCCGTGGCCGCGTGGCGACGATGGCGCGCTCTCGCTCAACGCGGCGGCCCTCCGGCGCGCCGGCTGGACGCTCGATGCGGCGGACGGGAAGCCGCTCGACGGCATCGTGCCGATCCGCAACGCTGCACGCCTGTCGGATGGCGAGCGGTCGGTCGTCGTCGACTGCCCGCGCTTCTGAGGCGCCGATCGCCGCGATCCGCGATGCCGCTTCAGACCGCGGTCGGAACCGCCGGCACCACGTCGCCCGAAGGCACCTCGATGTAATGCGGATCGGTCAGCCGTTCCAGGCTCGGAATGTCCACCAGCGTCAAGATGACCAGGGCCACGACCAAGAGCGCGAGGATCGCCATCAACCCTTTTTCGCGGAAGAGCTTTTCTGGCGCCTGAGCCGTCGACTCGCGCTTCAGGCCGATGCGCAAGTAGACGGCGAAGAGGGCGGCGAAGAGCGGCATGGAGAGCAGGTACTCGACCCGATACTTGATCAGGAAGACCGCGAGGAAGAAGGCCGCCATCTGCGCGTAGAGAAACGCCGAGACGAGCAGCCGGTTCTCTGTGTAGTGGACGAACGAACGGCGATACAAACCGATCTCAGCGAAGCGATCGGTCGCCGCCACCGCGCGGTATTCAGCGAACCGCTTGGTCGCCATGAGAAAGGCGCCGCCCATCCAATAGGCCGCCACCAACGAGCTGGGCGGCAGGGTGTCGGGAGCCACCATGGCCCAGCCGAGCACCAAGCGGATCGGGTTGTTGATCGCCTCGGTCAGCACGTCCAGATAGACGCGATCCTTGGTGCGCAGCGGCCTGACGTTGTAGATCAGCCCGCTGGCCAAGAACGCGCAGCTTGTCACCATGAACAACCGCGAGACGGTCGACGCCAGGAGCAGCCCGCCGACCGCGAGAACGGCGTACTCCAACAGCACCAGGCGTGGATCGAGCTGTCGCTGGACCGCTGGCCGCTGGGACTTGACCGGATGGAAGCGATCGAACTCGGCGTCGAGCCATTCGTTCAAGACATAGTTGGCCGACGCGATGGCGCAGGCCGACGCGAAGCCAAAGACGATCGGCAGCAGCAGACCGAGCGGGGCCGCTGGACGCAGCACGAAGGCCAGCACCAGTCCGGGCACGATGAAGATGTGCTTCGCCCAGTGGTCCGGACGGGCGATCGAAACGTAGTCGCGCCAGGTCGCCGCGGAGCGCGGCGCCTGAGCGTCGGTCGAGTGCATGACGGCGTGCCTAGATGGAATCGACGGATTCGACGGCGCCGCGGGGGCGCTGCGGCGGCGGGTCGCGACGTGTGGACAGCTTTCGGAGCGCTTCGTATGCTCCGGCGGCTCGTGCTCCCGCGCCTCGATGGCGGGCAGCTTCGACCCGATCTGCGATGAAAAACGCACTTGTTCTGGCGGCGCTCGCCACTCTGCTCCTTGTCGGCGCAGCGCTGCGCGTATGGTACGCCTCGGGTGAGCTGCACGTCCATCGCTTCGAGGACGAGCAATACAGCCTCAAAAACGTCCGCAAGATCCTCTTCACGGGCGACCTGCAGCCGGAGAGCGGCTACTACCCTTCGCCGGTCTTCAATCTGCCGCAGGTCTGGCTTCTGCGCGGCGGCGAGGCGGTGGCCCAGGCTCTGCACCGGCCGGACCTCGATCCCATCGACGACAGCGGCAGCCTGCGGCCGGCGGCGTTCCTTCTCACCCGCTTTTACCAGACCGTTTGCGGTCTCGCGACACTCGTGTTCGTCTTCTTGCTCGGGCGGCGAATGGCGGGGCCCAGAGCCGGGATGATCGCTGCGGCGGTGCTCACCTTCACCCCCTGGATGATCCACGCCTCCGGCTACAACAAGCCGGACGCGCTGCTGACGATGGCGGTCGCCGCAGCGCTGTGGCTGTCGGTCGAGGCGATCGGCCGCAACGGACCGTGGTTCTCCCTGGCGGCGGGCAGCGCGATCGCCGTGGCGATGTCGGCAAAGCTCACCGGCGGCCTCGTCGCCCTGCCGCTGGCCCTCGGCACGGCGCTCACAGGGCGCACCCGGCGCCGTTGGGCGCTTCTCGCTCTTGCCGGCGCCACGAGCGCGCTTCTTTTCGTTGCTCTCAATCCGTTCTGGCGCGCCTACCTGCACTTCATCCGTGGCCTGCAGCGCGACTACGCCGGGCGCACGGAGGACAGCCGCTGGCAGATCCCGATTCGCGTGATCGAGCTGGTCCTCGATCCACTGATGTTCGGGCCGTTGCTCGGCACGCTTTCGCTGTTCGGTCTCGGGCTGGCGGTCGTCGGCCTCGTCCTGGGCTGGCGGCGGCTCGACTCCGTCCCACGGGTCCAGGCGGCGATGACGCTCGCCTTCCCGCTGCTCTACGTGCCGATCTACGCCCTCCAGACGACCTACTTCAAGCCCAACAACTTCCTGCCGATCATGCCGGTGCTGGCCGTGGCGCTGGGCTGGCTGCTGGATCGGTCGTGGAGGCTTGCCGCCGGGCGCTGGCTCGGCGGCGAGAAGGCGCCGGGCGGCGGCGCCGCGTCGCTCCTCGATCTGCGCCGACTGATCGGCGGCGGCGCGGCCATCGGGCTGGTCGTGGCCATCGCGCCCGCGGGCATCGACTATGTCTACGGAAGTCAGGTGCCGACGACGTTCGATCAAGCCATGGCCTGGCTCGACGCCGAGCTGGAACCGCCCTCTGGCCGCCTCGTATGG
The DNA here is from genome assembly GCA_038530905.1 of Acidobacteriota bacterium. Taxonomy (GTDB): domain Bacteria; phylum Acidobacteriota; class Thermoanaerobaculia; order Multivoradales; family J023; genus JAUIJL01. The sequence goes on along the minus strand of JBCBCF010000260.1, from coordinate 2,792 downwards.
GCTGAGACGCCAGCCAAGCCGACGCGCTGGGAAGGCGCGCGCACGTTCCACGGCCGGCTGTCCGTGGTGCGGGCGGCCGACGACCTCTCGGCCGTCGATCGTGCGCTGCTCGAACGGGCCGATGGCATCATTCTCGATCTCGATCGCGCGGGCGGCGCCACCGACTGGATCGACGCCCTGGAGATGGGCACGGCGGTGACCGACGACGCCCGTCTCGAGGTACGCCGTCTCGAGGCGCGAGTCTTTCGTGCCCACGGCCCGCCGCGCCTGGCCATTCTTCAGCGTCGCGAGCGGGCGGCGGTCGATCGGCCGACAGTCGTATCGTGCGGCCCGGCGTGCATCGAGGCGATGCTGCCCAACGACCTTGCTCCGGGCGACGAGATTTCGCTCTATGTCTTCCTGCCGTACCGGCTGCTCGGCGACGGTGAGGTGCCGCAGCTCGAGGTCGACGGCCGGCCCCTGGAGTACCACTGGGCCGCTTCGCAGCGCGGTGGCCATCTCTTCGTGGCACCGAGGATCGCGCTGCGCGCCGACGCAGGATCGCGCCGAGCGCGTTTCGAGCGCACGGAACCGTTCGATCTCGAAGCGCTCGACTCCGTCGCGTTCGAGGTGCACCGCTGGCGCCAGCCGGCAGCACCCTGACGCCCGCGGCCGCGTGCGAGAGACATCCGAGCACCGGCCGCTCGCGAAGCTCTCCACGTCCGCCGACGAACCCTTCGGAGACCGTGCCATCACCGCTCGAAGCCAGCCTCTCGCCGAACCGTCACTGACCCACCGACCCGCACCGATCGTCCGCTGCCGCGGGTTGACGAAGCGCCTGCCGTCGGGCGACCGGCTGCTGACCATCCTTGACGATGTCGATCTCGACATCGAGCGCGGCGAGATGTGCGCCGTGCTCGGACCGTCGGGCAGCGGCAAGTCGACCCTATTGGCGCTCCTCGCCGGCCTCGATCGGCCGACCGAGGGCTCGGTGGAGCTCGACGGCACCGACCTTCGCGGGCTGTCGGAAGACCGCCTGGCACAACTCCGTCGCGGGCGGGTGGGCTTCGTCTTTCAGACCTTCCAGCTGCTCGCCAACCAAACTGCGCGCGAAAACGTTCTTCTGCCGCTCGAGCTGGTCGGCCGGAGCGACGCGCGGCAGCGCGCCGATCGACTGCTGGAGCAGGTCGGCCTCGGCGCGCGCGGCCACCACTATCCGGCACAGCTCTCCGGCGGCGAGCAGCAGCGAGTGGCGATCGCCCGTGCATTTGCCGCGGCGCCGTCGGTGCTCTTCGCCGACGAGCCGACCGGCAATCTCGACACGGCGACCGGGAGGGCGATTCTCGATCTGCTCGACGACCTCCGGCGCGACGCGGGAACCACCATGATCCTCGTGACCCACGACGCGGCCCTGGCGCGCCGCGCCGATCGCGCCGTTCATCTGCGCGATGGTCGCATCGAACGCATCGAGACGTCGCCCGCCGAATCGGCCGAACACCGGGCGGCGACCGCCGGCTGATCGCGTGCGGGTCCCAACCTTCTTCGCCCTGCTGCGCCGCGACCTGCGCGGCAGCCGCGGTCATCTTCTCTTCTTCGTCCTGTCGCTGGCGGTTGGCGTCGGCGCGGTCGTCGCGGTCGCCAGCCTGTCGGCGGCGATCGACCAAGGCGTGCGACGCGAGGCGCGCCAGCTCCTCGCCGCCGACCTGGCGATCGTCGGCCGCCAACCGATTCCTGACGCCATGCTGGAGGCTGTCGATGGCCTCCCGGGCGCCGAGCGCGTCGATCTGCGTGAGATGTTCACGGTGGTCGCCCTACCGGACGACGAACCGCAGCGCGCGCCGGCGCAGGTCGGAACAACGCTGCGCTCGCTGCTCGTCGAGCTGAAGAGCGTCGGCGTCGGCTACCCCTTCTACGGTGAGCTGGAACTCGAGCCCGCGGGCCCGTTACGCCTCGATGCGCAATCGGTCGCCGCCGAGCCCGAGCTGCTGCGCCGACTCGGCCTGACCCTCGGGGACCAACTGCGCGTCGGCGGCGAGGAGTTCCGGATCGTCGCCCGAGTGCTGCGCGAGCCGGATCGTCTGACCGGCGCCTTTCAGATGGGTCCGCGCCTCCTGATCTCGACCGAAGGCCTCGCACGAGCCGACCTCGAGCGCTTCGGCAGTCGCGTCGAGCATCGAACGCTCATTCGCCTGCCCGACGCCAGTCCAGGCGAGCTGACGGCCGCCGTCGAGACGCTCGAGGCGGCTCGCCCAGAGGGTGAGCCGCATCGCGTGGAAACCTGGCGCGAAGCGCAGCCGGCCCTGCGCGCCGGCCTGCAGCGAAGCGAGAACTTTCTCGGTCTGGCGGCGCTCTTGTCGCTCCTCATCGGTGGCATCGGCGTGGCGCAGACGGTCCGCTCGTGGATCGCCGGCCGGCTGAACGCGATCGCGGTCCTGACCAGCCTCGGCATGCGCCGGCGCGAGATCTTGTCGCTGTATCTCGGCCAAACCGCGCTTCTCGGCCTGGCGGCGAGCGCTCTCGGCGTGCTCGCCGGTGTTGCGCTGGTGGCAGTCGCCCGCGGCGTCCTCGGTGGCTCTCTGCCGGTCGAAACCATCGATCCGATCCAGCCTGAGGTGTGGGACCGCGGCCTCGCCCTTGGCACAGGCATCGCCGTGCTCTTCGCGCTGCCAGCGCTGTCTGTCGCGACTCGCGTGCCTCCCGTGCGCGTGCTGCGGCGCAGCGCCGAGCCGCTGGGTCTGTCGCCCGGCGCGCAGGGAGCCTTCGAAGTGCTGGCCGTGCTGAGAGATCGGCGGCAGGTCGGTCGTGGCGCAGCC
>JBCBCF010000259.1:0-6200 GCA_038530905.1 Acidobacteriota bacterium | reverse complement strand
GACCGTCAAATTGTGCGTACCAGAGGGCGGGCGGGATGTATTCGGCGGGCTCGCGAAACGCCAGGATCTCGACCCTTCGCACCTGCCCGTCCGCGTCGATCGCGATCATCAACGTTTCGGGCAGCGTGCGCACTCGATGGGTGTCGATCAGCGCCAGACCGCCGGGCTCACCGTCACAGGTCGCGCGATAAGGGTGCACGCTCGTCGAGCGAAGCTTGGCTCCGGCCAAAGCTTCGATCTCGAGACTCTGCGCTTCGGTGAGCATGATCGAAGAGCGCTCGACCTCGCAGCCGGGAAACGCCAGCGCGAGAGCTTCATCGATGGTCAGGAAGGTCCGCGCCATGGCTGGCGGCGCGGCGATCCATCCCGAGGCAACGACGGCGAGAAAGAGACACGCGATCCGTCGTACGGTCCGGCGCGCGCTTCGCGCCGTCGACCGCCCGCGGGTGCGCGCCGCCATCGTCACCCACCCCCGGCGCGGCTGGCGGCGAGCTCCGGCCGGCCGACGGCGGCCGACAGCAGCTCGGGCTGCTTCATCTCGAGACCGGACGTGGCGCGCACCCGCGGCAGGCCGCCATGGGTGCGCTCGAGGACGAGCACCTCGACGCCGACCCTCGCCTTCGCCCAGGCGAGCGCGGCCTCGGGACCGAGCACATAGAGCCCGGTCGACAGGCAGTCCGCGCGCAGCGGATCGGCGGTGAAGACGGTGAGGCTGCCGAAGTCCGGCGCTGGCCGGCCAGTCCGCGGATCGAGAAGATGCCCGTGGCGCCGACCGTCGATCGAGAGCCCGCGCGACCCGTTGCCGCTGGTGGCCACTGAACCACGGGCGGTGACGTCGCGGACGACCGCCTCGACCACCGGCCGCTGACGCGCGTCGGGGTCGGCGATCTGGACCGAGGAGGCTGCCCGCTCAGCCAACGGCCACCAGGCCACCTGTCCGCCAAGATCGACGGTCGCCGCCAGCACGCCCGGCACCGCCGCCAGCTCCTCGAGCGCTCGGCCGAGGCCGGCCCCCTTGCCAAAGCCGCCGGCGTCGAGGGCGGCTTCGGACCGCATCTTGCCGATGCGCGGGTCGGCCGCAGTGAGCCGGAAGTGCCCGCGGTCAGCAGCAGCCAGAGCTGAGGCCAGAGACGCCGGCGACGGCCGACTCGGGGCGCCGCCGCGCAGGCCCCAGGCGCGCGACAGCGGGCCGATGGCAGGGTCGAACGCGCCGGACGTTTCTTCAGCGCAGCGCCAGGCGGCGAGCAGCTCCGCGTGGGTCGCCGCCGACACCTCGACAGCCGTTCCCGCGGACGCCGCTGCGAGGCGCGACAGCTCGCTCTCCGGACGCCAGCTCGACAGCCGCGCCTCGGTCGAGTTGAGCGCCGCGAAGGCCGCTTCGCTGGCCTCGATCGCCGTCTCGCGATCGATCGCCTCGACCACCACGCGCGCCTCGGTCCCCATCACCAGCGCCGTCCGCTCCAGCTCGACGGTCGCATCCGCCGCGCCGACGGCACAGCACATCACCGACCATGGCAGAAGTCGGCGGGCGAAGAGCGCGAGGAAGGAAGGCATCGTGGGGCTCGGGTAGCGAACTCACCGAGCCGAGATTGTGAACCTCGCTGGTCCTGATTGTCAACGCGACCCGTCGGCGCCGCGGACGGCCGCTGAGCAGCGGCGCCGACGTGGTCAGGAACGCGAGCGCTGGAGGAGCGCGACGAAGGCCGCGATCCCTCCCGCCAGAAAAATCGCCCCGACGACGCGAAACAGGCTGATCACCCAAGCGATGCCGATGCCGAGGGCCACCCACTGCACCCACCAATGACCTGGCGAGGTCATCAAGTTAATCACCCCGCAGAGCGCGACGACCATCGGACCGACGACGAGAAACTTTAGCGAGCGCCACGTTTCGAGCATTGTTCGTCTCCTTCTTCGCAGCCTCTACGGCTCCGGGTGGCGGTTTGTTCCAACCGGCCGCTCAATCGTCGTCTTCGCCGCGAATCGACGGCTCGGCCGGCAGGCGCGGCGTGCGGGCCGACGGCGCGTCGACGTCGAGTTCCGTTTCGGCGCGCGCGTCGCCCACCGCGATCTCGATGGTGTACGTGCCCGGCGTGATGTACAGCGGCCATTCGAGCCGCACGGCTTCGGCCCACGGCGTCTTGGCGAGGATGCCTTCTTCAGCGCGCGACGCGTCGTCCTTGCCGTCGGAGGCATCCGTCGCTTCCTCTTGCTCCTGCGCGCGGCGCGCACGCTCGGCGGCCAGCGCCTTCTCCTCGTCGAGCAGAAGATCCCAGGTGAAGGTCGAAACGCCCGGTGGCACCTCCTGCTCGAGGCGCTGCAGCTCGCGGTTGTCGGTGTCGAGCACGCGCAGGACGGCAGGCCCGCCCTCGGCCGTCGAGAAGGGGATCTCGACTCTTGGATGATCCTCGGGATCGTCGAACCAGAGCGACCGGCGACCGCGCCACCAGCGCTGGAACTGCACGCTCTCGAGCGGATAGACCGCGACGTCGACCGTCTCCCCGCCGTCACTGAGCTGCGCCGCCATCTCCTGGATCGGCAGCACGTCGAGCACGAAAATGCTGCGGCCGTGGGTGCCGGCGACCAGCTCGCGCGCCGTCGGATGCACCACCAGATCATGCACCGGCACGTTCGGCAGACCGTTCGGCAGGCCCTGCCAGCTCTCGCCCCGATCGAGCGAAACGTAGGCGCCGCGATCGGTGCCGACGTAAAGCACGTTCGGCTGCACGGGATCTTCGCGCACGACGTTGATCGGCTCGGCCGGCAGGCCCTCGGCGAGCGAGCGCCAGGTGGCACCGAAATCCTCGGTGACGTAGAGGTACGGCGTCGGGTCATCGTCGCGATAGCCGTTGAGCGAGACATAGGCGCGCTCCACCATGTGGTGCGAGGCCTCGACGCGACTCACCCAGCGATCGCGCGGCAGGCTGGCGTCGACCTCGCGCCACTCGCTGCCGCCATCGTCGGTCAGATGCACCTGGCCGTCGTCGGTGCCGATCCAGACCAGGCCGAATCGATCGGGCGACTCCGAGAACGTCGTGATGGTGCCGAACGGCACGTTGCCGCGCTCGTCGCTCATCGTCAGATCGGCACTCGTCGCCGTCCAGGTCATGCCGCGGTCGGTCGAGCGATAGAAGCGGTCGGCGCCGAAGTAGAGAATCTCCGGCGTGTGGTGCGAAAGTGCGATCGGCGTCGACCAGTTGTAGCGCAGCGCCGGCTCGCCGAGCGCATCGCGCGGCCGCACGGTGTGGCGCGTGCCGTCGGGATCGATCCGGGTGTAGAAGCCGAATTGGAAGCCGATATAGGTCGTGCCGTCGCGCGGATCGACGGCGATGTACATGCCGTCGCCGCCACCGATCGGCGTCCAGGCCTCGCGCCCGGGTCGCGAACGGCTCGAGCCCTTCCACGTGCCGTTGTCCTGCAGCCCGCCGTAGACGTTGTACGGCTCGTCGAGGTCGACGGCGACCGTGTAGAACTGACCCACCGGCTCGGCGTCCAGCTTGCGCCAGGTCTCGCCGTAGTCGTCCGAGAGATCGAGGCCGCCGTCGTTGCCCACTAGCAGACGGCTCGGCCGCTCGGGGTCAATCCACATCGCGTGGTAGTCGACGTGCACCTCCGGATCCTGGATCGACTGCCAGGTGGCTCCCCCGTCCTCCGACCGGATGATCGGCACGCCCATCGCGTAGACGCGATCGGCGTCGCGCGGATCGACGCGGATCTCGCCGAAGTAGTAGCCGTAGGTGTAGACGACGTCGCGCACCGGCTCGTCATGCGTCCGTCGCCAGGTCGCGCCTCCGTCGTCCGAGCGATAGATCTCGAGGCCGCGGATGTCGGTCTCGAACAGGCTGGCGTTGGCGTCGTCGATCTCGGCGAGCAGATCTTCGAGCGTCAGCTCGTTCTCGCGCACCATCTCGATCAACGTCTCGGCGTCGAGCGCCGTGTCCAGATCGTTGCCGCGCACGAAGTCTTCGATCGCCTCCGGATCCTGGCGCAAAAACTCTTCGCGGCTCATGGTGCGCAGGCGCTTCGGCGTCACCGCCGCGTCGCCGAGGTCCCACTCGCTCTCGGGCAGCGGCTCCTGATTGTCGATCGAGGCGTAGAGGATCTGCGGGTTCTCGGGAAAGACCGCCAGGCCGATCCGGCCGACGTGCTCGCCGCTCGGCAGGCCGCCGCCGAGCCGCGTCCAGGTCGTGCCGGCGTCGACCGATTTCCAGATCCCCGACCCTTCGCCGCCCTCGACGAAATCCCACGGCCGGCGCTCGCGATGCCAGGAGGCGGCGTAGAGCACTTCGGGGGTCTTCGGGTCCAAGACGAGGTCGATCACGCCGGTCCAAGGGCTCTCGCTCGAGGTGTCGAGGACGTGCTCCCACGTGTCTCCACCATCGAGCGTGCGAAACACGCCGCGCGGCCCGCCGGGCGTGTAGAGCCGGCCGAGGACCGCGACGTAGACCCGGTCGCCGTCGCGCGGATCGACGATGATGCGGCCGATGCGATCGCTCGCCTCGAGGCCGACATGCGTCCAGGTCTCGCCCGCATCGTCGCTGCGAAAGACCCCGACGCCGCCGTAGGACGAACGCGAGGAGTTGTTCTCACCCGTGCCGACCCAGATCCGGTTCGGGTTCGTCGGGTCGGTCGCGATGTCGCCGAGAACCGTCGTCTGCTGATCGTCGAAGATCGCCTCGAAGGTCGATCCGTGGTCGCGGGTCCGCCACAGGCTGCCGGTCGCGTAGGCGGCGAGGAAGCTGCCCTCTTCGAGCCGGCCCGGCTCGGCGTAGATCGGCGCCAGGTCGACGACCCGGCCGCCCTGCTCCACCGGACCGATGTTGCGCCAGGCGAGGCCGCGGAACATCGACGTCTCGTCGAGCTCGCGGTGGCGCTGCCAGGCCGCCTCGCGCAGCGCGGCATCGCCCGGCCCGGAAGGTGCCGGGCGCGACGCTTCGGTCGCCTCCGGGGTTCCCGGCTTGGGCAGAACGGTCGAGAGCTGCGGCGTCTCACCCGTCTGCGCGCCGGCGACCGCTCCGGCCAGCGATCCGAGGCACAACAGGCTGAAGAGCGGCAGGCCGGCCGTCAGGCGGCGGAGCGGAGAGCGAGCAGGCGAGGCAACGCGCGAGGAAGCGAACAGCAGCATGAGATCTCCTGGGTCAGATGCCCGATGCTTACACACCGCGACCGGACTGACGACCGCCGAGGGCGCCCGATGGAGGCCGGATCAGCTCGCGGAGGTCAGAACGGCGGCGCCAGCGGTGGCGTCGAGCAGGGCGGCGCGCACCGCCTCGACCTCTTCGATCGGCACTGCCAGCTCGAAGATGACGTCGGCACCGTAGTCGGAGCGCGACGGCTCGAGACCGCGGGCGGCCAGGACGCCCTGCACCGCGCCGGTGGCACCGTAGGCGAAGCGCGCGATGAGCGGCGTCGTGACGCGCCGCTCGACCAGCGCCGCGCGATCGAGAACGGCCCCGGCCGCGCCTCCGTACGCGCGCACCAAACCGCCGGCGCCGAGCTTGGTGCCGCCGTACCAGCGCACGACCACCACCAGGCAGTCGGTCAGGCCGCGTCCGTCGATCTCCTGCAGAATCGGCCGGCCGGCGGTGCCCGACGGCTCCCCGTCGTCGCCCGCGCGCCACAGATCGTGGCCGCGGCCGAGACGCCAGGCCCAGCAGTGGTGCGTCGCGTCGGGGAACTCGGCGCGGCAGGCCTCGATCGCGTGCTCGGCGTCCTCGATCGAGGCGACCGGGCTCGCGAGTCCGAGAAAGCGGGAGCCGCGGATCTTGTCGATCTCGTGCCGACCGGCCGCTTCGAGAGTGCGGATCCAGATGGGCTGCCGGGCGCCCCCGTCGTCGGTCGTCACGCCACCTGTTCCGCAACCACCTCAGAGCCAGAGGAGCTGATAGACGGTCGGCAGATGACCGCTGCGCAGCGTCCACGTCGAGCCGGCGTCGGCGCTCGTCCACAGATTGCCGGTCGTCGAGCCCATCACCAGCCGGTCGCCACCCGAGTCGACCGCCAAGGCGTGGCGGAAGATGAGATCGAAGGACGGGTCGGGAAGGCCCTCGGCGATCGTCTCGAAGGTCTGTCCGCCGTCGCGGGTGCGATGCACGACCAGGCGCTGGTCCGCCGGCAGTCGATGCTCGTCGCGCACGGCGGGCACGAACCAGGCGATGTCGGCGTCCTCCGGATCGACCGCCACGGCGAAGCCGAAGCTGGGC
>JBCBCF010000258.1:0-6224 GCA_038530905.1 Acidobacteriota bacterium | reverse complement strand
CAAACTCGGGAAGTAGGCCGAAGCTCGCGGAAGCGAGCAGCGCCGCACTGGCGAAGGAAAGTGAGAGACGTCGCAACATCGGCTTCTCCTGACAAAGGTTGGGTCGGAGAGCGAAGCGAGCCTCGTCCATCCACGCCGCGGCATCGCCGTGGCCCAGAGGCCCAGGAAGCGGACTCGATTCGCGTTTCCTGGACCTTCAGCAAGATGCGGGCCGGCTGCAGACGCCCGCCGCACGGCCTCGTTGGGCGCGCGGCGGGCTCGCCGATCTCGCAGATGAGAATCGGCGTCTCAGCTTTGAGAATCGCCCAGGTTCGTCACGGCTGACCGAGCCAAACGCGGTGATCCCCGCCGTGATTGCCCACCACGACATCCAGCAAGCCATCGCCGTCGAGATCGGCCACAGCGCTGTCGCTCGAAGACGAGGTGCCGAACAGCGAGCCGCGATCGGTAAAGGTTCCCGTGCCGTCGTTGACCCAGACTCGATTGCCGCGGCCGGAGATCGACGTCTCGCTGGCCCACACGTCGAGGTCACCGTCGCCGTCGAAGTCGGCGAAATCCACGTCGGCAGTCTCGAAGAGACCGAGGCTCTGGCCGGAGTCGAGGAACGCACCCGAGCCGTCGTTCAGCCACACGGTGTTCGCACCGTTGTTGCCGACGTAAAGATCGAGATCACCGTCGCCATCGACGTCAGCAAGGGCCAGCGAGCGCGCGTCGCCCGCGTCGAGAGTCTGGCCGCTGTCGACGAAACCACCGACGCCGTCGCCGAGCCAGACCTCGTCATGGTCACCGTTGCGACCGATCACCAGATCGAGATCGCCGTCGCCGTCGACATCGCCGAATGTCATCGCCGTCGTCGAGCCGGAACCGACGAGGACTTCCGTGAACCCGAGGCTGCCGTCGTTGAGCAGCACGTGATCGTCGACCGTGCCGTAGGTCCCATACGTGCCGAGGGCGAGATCCAGGTCGCCATCGCCGTCGACGTCGCCGACCGCGAGCGCGTTGGTGTTGGTGCCCGGCAGGAGGCGAAGTCCGGAGTCGGTGAAGACGCCCGCTCCGTTGTTGGTCCAGATGCGGGTCGCTTTGTCGCCGAGCGAGCCGGTCGTGGCCGCCACCAGGTCGCGATCGCCGTCGCCGTCGACATCCGCCAGCGCGATCTCGGTCACGACGTTGGCGAAGCCGAAGTTCAGCCACGGGCCCGCCTCGGCGAAGCTTCCCGCACCATCACCGTCGAAGATGCGGACGATGCCGTCGGCGTCGCCCATGGCCAGATCCTCGTCGCCATCGCCGTCAAGATCGGCCATCGCCATCGACGATGCCGAGTTCGAGCCAAGCCGCTGGCCGCTGTCAGTGAAACCGCCCGCACCGTCGTTGAGGTGCACCAGATCCGGCTGCCCGCCGTTCGCCATCAAGATGTCGAGGTCGCCATCGCCATCGATGTCCGCCAGGCCGACGTCGAGGGTCGTTCCGTCGCCGAGGTCGATGCCAGCGTCGGTGAAGGTGCCCGATCCGTCGTTCAACCAGACTCGGCTCGGCTGGCCGCCGTTCGTGCCGACAACCAGGTCGGCATCGCCGTCGCCATCGAGATCACCGGACGCGACGGCGAACGAGTAGTCGCTGGCGAATTGCTGGCTGCTTTCGACAAAGGTGTTGCCGTCGCGCAGCCACAGCTCGTCTTCGGTTCCTTGTTGGTAACCATTGGCGATGAAGATGTCGAGGTCGCCGTCGCCGTCGAAATCTTCGATCGTGGCATCGAAGGACGAATGTGAACCGACCCGGATGCCGGTGTCGACGAAGCTCGCTCCCTGACGCTTCCAGATCTCATTCCAGCCGTTGGTGGCAAGAACCAGCTCGGGCTTGGCGTCGCCGGCCAGGTCGCCTGCGGCCACCGCCCGCACCCAACTCGTGGTGCTCTGCGGCGGCCGCAGCGTGAACGTGCCAACTCCGTCGTTGGAGTAGAGCTCGAAGCCGCTCAGAGAGCCGTCGACCGGCACGATGATGTCGAGATCACCATCGAGATTGATGTCGACCGTGGTCACGCGCCGCCGGCTGTCGGAGATGCCGTAGAACGTCGGAGCGGCAAAGAAGGTGCCTCCGGTGCCAAAGGCGACGAGGTTGGTCGCCAGATGGCGGCTCAGGACCAGGTCCGGGAAGCCGTCGCCGTTGAGATCATCAAGCGCAACGCCCGACCCTCTTCCCGCATCGCCATCAACCGCAGCATGCGTGAAGTTGCCGGCGCCATCGTTGATCCACAGCGAATCCGGCGCCTCGCGATCGGAGATGTAGAGATCGAGATCCCCGTCGACATCGACGTCGGCGAGATCGAGGCCCCAGCTCGAGGCACCCTCGTCGAGCTCCCAACCGGCGACGAAGTCGATCTGCGCGCCAGCCGCAGCAGGAATGACGAGGCACAGCAACGACAGAAGCCAGACGCGCGGGCGCGCCTGTCGCGGTGGCGCCGCGCTCGGACGAGCGAGAAACGAAAGGACGGTCATGCGTTCGAGGAATCGGTTCACAAGAATCTCCTTGATCCTGGATAGCGAGTAGATTCGGCCGCGATCTGACCCGGCGCCAAAAGCCAGTGCGGTCGAAGTGCGTTCCCTCTTGGTGCGTCGAGCATCGACCATCCAGGACATCGGTCGGGCACGCGCACGCTTCCAGCCGGCCTGCGCCGCTACACTGCGGCATGGCTTCTCCGGCTGCGAGCGTGCGTTCCGGCCGCCGGCATGTCGTCTTCATCGGCGGCGGGCACACCCACGTCGACGTGCTGAAGCGCTGGCGGCGCCAACCACCGGCCGGCGTGCGGGTGACGGTCGTCGTCGATCGCCCGATCGCCGTGTATTCGGGACTCGTTCCAGACGTGGTGGCGGGCCGCTCGCCGCGCAGCGCCTGTGAGATCGACGTCGTGGCGCTGGTCCGCCGACTCGACGCCGCCAGACTGCCCGCCTCGTGTGTGGAACAGGCAGCCGTGGCGATCGAGGCCGACGCGCGCCGGATCACGCTCGCCGATGGATCGACTCTGCCGTACGACCTGCTGTCGATCGACGTCGGTTCGACGGTAGCCGGCCTCGATCTCGAGGGCGTTCGGGAGCACGCCCTGGCCACCCGCCCGATCGGCCGCTTCCTCGATGCGATCGAGACGTGGGTCGAGGCGCTGCGCGTCATCGGATCACCACCGACGCTCGCTGTCGTCGGCGCGGGGGCCGCCGGCGTCGAGCTGGCCTTCTGCCTGCGCCGCCGCCTCGACGATGCGCTTGCCGCGCAGCAAGCGCGGGTCGTCCTGATCGACAACGCCGACCGGCCGCTGGTCGACGGCGGAGCCCGCGCTCGGCACCTCGTCACCAAGGCGCTCATCGAGCGAGATGTTGAGTTCTTGCCACATCGGCGGGTCGCCGCGGTCACGACCGATCGACTGATCTTCCGCCGCGGCAGCGAGCTCGAGACAACGGGCGTTGTTTGGGCCAGCGGCGCGGCGCCGGGGGCGCTGGCTCGTGCGAGCGACCTTCAGCTGGACGCCCGTGGATTCTTCGCCGTCGCTCCGACGCTCTGCGCGATCGGCCGGCACGATGTCTTCGCCACTGGGGATTGCGCAGCCCTGATCGACCATCCGCGGGCACCGAAGGCGGGAGTCCTCGCCGTCCGTCAGGCGCCGATTCTTGACGCCAATCTGCGGGCGACGATCGCCGGCCGGCCGCCGCGCCGACGATTCCGGCCGCAGCGCGCGATGCTGCGCCTGCTGAACCTCGGAGACGGCACGGCAATCGCGGAGAAGTGGGGCCTCGCGGCGCGCGGTCGCTGGGCGCAGCGGCTGAAAGATCGAATCGACCGTCGGTTTGTGGCCACGTTTCGCTGACGTCGAGCGCGGAGCGATTCGCATAGGCTCGATGGATGCCACGCGACGTCTCTCCCACCGCTCCGTCGGCCGCGACCGACACCGAGTCCGCGCCGCCGGGCGAAACGGCTGACCTGCCGGTCAGGATCTGCGAAGACTGGCTGATTCCCGTCGAGCCGGGCCATGCCGTCGATGAAGGCTGGCTCCCTCACACGCAGGGGCGACCGGTCGGCGTCACCTGGCATTGGACGGCGACGGCGTCACTTCTCGAATGCTCGCGCTTGATCGGCGGGCCGCAGGCGGCACGGCGCGGGGTGGCGTCGGCGCATTACGGCATCGGTCGCACACGCGAGGAAGGCATCGCGCGCTACGTCTCGCTCGAGAATCGAAGCTGGCACGCCGGCAGGCAGCAAACACTGCGCTGGGACGGCCAGCTCAAGAGCACCGAAGACTGGAAAGGCGCACGCACCACGATCGGCGTCGAAACGACCAACCTCGGCTTTGCTGGCGACCATCTCCCCGCCGGCCCGGACTGGCGCACCGTCGACACACCCGACGGCCGCCAGCGTCTGCAGATCCAGCCGTGGACCGAAGCGCAGCTTCGGATGATGATCCAGGTCGGGCGCGAGATCGTCGAACGCTGGCCAACGATCCGGCCACAGGACCACCACGGTCATCACGACCTCTGTCCTGGATACAAGCTCGACGTCTGCGGCTTTCCCTTCGCCGAGGTGCTGCGCGGCATCTATCGAGATCCGTCGATCCCCGACGTCTGGTCGCCCTATTGGCTCAACGGCGACCGACGCGCGGCTCTCGCCGAGCTGGGGTACGGCGACGGCGTGGCCAGCGAAGCGCCGACCCATTGGGGGCTGGCTGACGACATCGCCCTGCGGCGATTCCAAATGGACCACGACCTGCCGCCGGTCGGCGTTTGGACGACCGCCACCTCGTGGCGCATCCACGCGGCACGACGGCTCGCCTGACCTGCGGCCGAGCCCTCAGGCACGCTCGATCGGAAAGGCCAGAACCTCTTCGATCGACGCGGCCCGATCCCGCAGCATCGCCAGTCGATCGACGCCAAGCGCCACGCCGGCGCATGGCGGCAGGCCGGCCTCGAGCGCCGCCAAGAGATGCTCGTCAGGAAGCAGCTCGTCGATCGACGGTCGCACCACGCCGAGTCGGCGCCGCGTCTCGAGATCGGCGGCAAACCGTCGGCGCTGCTCGACGGCGTCGCGCAGCTCGTGGAAGCCGTTGGCCAGCTCGACGCCCTCGACATAGACCTCGAAGCGTTCGGCAACCGGCGGCTCGCCCGCTCGCACCCGCGCCAGCGCCGCCTGCGACGCCGGATAGTCGTAAAGGAACGTCGGGCGCGCAGCTCCCTCGGCTGCTGCGTCGGCGCCTGAAGAGCGACCGAGGTGCGGCTCGACGCACGAAACCATCAGCAGATCGAGCCAGGCATCGCGATCCGCCGTCGCCATGCCGGCGACTTCGATCCCCTGAGCGCGAGCCGCATGGCGCAGAGCGTCAGAATCGGCCCGATGCGGATCGACGCCGACGTGACGGCCGAAGGCGTCGGCGTAGGTCACACGCTCAGCCGGTGGCGAGCCGAGGCAGTCCGCCAGCAGCTCGTCGACTTCGTCCATCAGCGCGTGGTGGTCGAAGCCGGGCCGGTACCACTCGAGCAGCGTGAACTCGGGGTTGTGCCGTCGGCCCGCCTCGCCGTCGCGGACAGCGCGAAACAGCTGGTAAATCGGCCCCGAGCCGGCGGCCAGCAGCCGCTTCATATGGAACTCGGGCGAGGTCTGCAGATGGAGACCGCGCGCCCCGCCGGGCAGCTCGAGACGAACGCCGACGGAGGCCAGGTGCGGATCGGTCACCGTCGCGGCCGACAGCAGAGGCGTCTCCACCTCGAGCACTCCCCGACGATGAAAAAACGCCCGCAAGCGGGCGTTCAATTCTGCGCGGCGGCGCAGGGCCGCGAGCGACGCGGTCGGCCGCCAGGTGAGCTCGGGCTCGCTCACTCTTTCGAGCGCGACACGTACTCCCCGGTCCGCGTGTCGATCTTCAGCACCTCGCCTTCACCGATGAAGAGCGGAACGCGAACGATCGCGCCGGTTTCGAGCGTCGCCGGTTTCGAGCCGCCCGACGAAGTGTCGCCGCGGACTCCGGGATCGGTTTGCGTCACGGTCAGGTGGACGAAATTCGGCGGCGTCACCGAGATCGGCTGGTTGTTCCACAGCGTGACGTCGACGTTGTCCTCTTCCTTGACCCACTTGGCGGAATCGCCCATGGCGGAGGCGTCGGCGGCATATTGCTCGTAGGTGTCGGGCACCATGAAATGCCAGTTCTCGCCGTCGCTGTAGAGGTATTGCATCGAGGTATCGATCACGTCCGC
>JBCBCF010000257.1:0-6229 GCA_038530905.1 Acidobacteriota bacterium | reverse complement strand
GGTCCGGCTTGACCTGCCGGGAGCCGAGGTGCTCACGTACGGCTACGAAGCGATGGACGTACCGCCGTTGGCCGTGGCGCAGATTGTCCAGGTCGCCGACGAGTTGGCGACTCTCGTGCGACCGCTCGACCCTCCCGAGCGTCTGCCGCGCGGCTACGAGCCGCAGCGTGGCGACGTCTTGCGCGACCGCGAGGGCGAACGCTACCGCGTGGTCGGCCCGACCGACGACGGTGTCGGGCTCGAGATGGAGTCGCTCGACCGCCCGATCCGCGCCTTCTTTCGCCTCGACGAGCTGCGCCAGATCTTCGTGGCGGTTCTCGAGCCATGATTCAGCTCGAGTCGTGAGCCGAGGTGCCGGCGTGCGCATCGCCGGCGGGACCTTCCGCGGTCGCCGGCTCGCAGTGCCCAGTGGCGCTCGCCCCACCGAGGGCCGGGTGCGGGAGGCTTTGGCATCGATCTGGGGGCCGCGGCTCGAAGGTGCCCATCTCCTCGACGCGTTCGCCGGCAGCGGCGCGATGGCCATCGAAGCGCTGTCGCGCGGCGCCCGACGGGCGACGGCGGTCGATCGCTCAGCCGGGGCCGTTGGGCATCTACGGGCAGCAGGTCGGGCGTTCGATCTTGGCCCGCGCCTGGTGGTGGTCCGGCTCGAGCTGCCGCGCCGGGCGGCGCGTCTGGTGGGCCCCTTCGACCTTGTCTTCGCCGATCCGCCCTACGACTTCGCCGCGCGTCGCGCCGACGCCTACCGCGAGCTGCTTGAGGCGCTGGAGCCGCTTCTGACCGCGGCGGGCGAGCTGGTGCTGGAAACCGATGACCGACAAGACCTGCCGGCAAGGACCTCAAGGCTCGTGCGGTTCGATGAGCGCGTCTACGGTGATTGTCGGCTGTCGTTCTATCGTCCGACGGACGCCGTTGCAGACGTCCGTGCCGTTGCAGACGCCGACGAGGGTCCGGGCGCCGAGGAGGGGGCCGACGGAGAGGACGGCGGCCGGCGAAGGACCGCGACGTCCTGAAACCGGTCAAGGCCGCCGTCCTGGTGATGGAGCAGCTCGAGGTGCGGCTCCATCAAGAGGGCGAGGCCCTTCGCCGTGTGGTACGCGCCGCGCTCGTTGAACCGGGTGCCTCGATCGTCGAGGAAGAATCCGTCGTGTTCCAGCCGGTCACGGGCGCCGCCAGCCTGCAGATCCGGGAAGCTGGCGAAGGCCCGAGGGCCCATCAACGACAGCAGAGCGAGGCCCCCAGGCTGCAACACCCGACCGAGCTCGCGGGCCCAGCGCCGCTGGCCGGCGGCGTCGAAATGGGTGAAGAGGGAGATCGCGATCACGGCGTCGAACCGACCGCTCGGATAGGGCAGGGGAGGATGCTCGCCGTTGACCTCGAAGCGGATCTGCGGAAAGGCGCCACGGTTCCAGGCGATCATCGTCGGATCGATGTCGCAGCCCTCGATGCGCCAGTGCCGCGCAACGGCGAGATCGAGCAGCGGGCGCAGCGTGCGGCCGAGGCCGCAGCCGAAGTCCAGCACGCGCGCGTCGGTCGGGACCGAATCACCCAGCTCCCGCGCCACCGCCTGTGCCGACGCGTTGCCGACCGTCAGATACTCGTCGAGCCAGGGCGTGCGCTGCACGCGATCGAGCAGGCGCGCTGGCGGCAGCGGCCGCCGCGCGACCATCCGCCGCCCGAGGTCCCGTAGATCGCGGCGAGCGCGGCCGAGCGGCCAGCGCACGGAGGCCGGCACCAGACGATGGTACGCCCAGCGCAGGCGATCACTCACTGCCGTCATCTCAACGCTCCGGTCGCTTTCGGAGAGCGCCCGTCCAGACCCGCCCGGCCTTGAAAAAAAGGCGAAGACGGGCTATCATTCCGGATCTGGAAATCCCGTTCGTTCGGCGAGATCTCCATTTCATCGAACGTTCTTTCGACTCGGGAGCTCGATCGTTGCGCCGACGATCCCAAGCTCCGATCCAAGTTTCCGCAGCAGCCGATCGCCGGCTGCCATCAGGCTCGCTTCTCCGATCCAAGCGCTCAGGTTCACCGTCCTCCGCGACGACAGCACGCGCCGTTCCGGCCTTCGATCCGCGATCGAAGCGCTCGATGCATCGGTCGCCTTCGCCGTGTCGACACGTGAGGCCAAGTCGAGTGCCGGTCGGCGGACATCCGGTCGCCTTTGAGCCTGTGTGGCGCGCCGCGATATCGCTTCGTCAAACCTGAGGAGCACATCACGTGGCATTCGATGTCGGTCAGAAAGTCGTCTATCCCAACCACGGAGTCTGCGTCATCGAGGAGGTCTCCGCGACCAATTTCGATGACTCGGAAGACAATCTCTACCACTTGCGGGTTCTGTCGAACAACTCGAAGGTGATGGTGCCGGAGAACAACCTCGATCTCGTCGGCCTGCGCCCCCTGGGCAGCAAGAGCGAGATCAAATCTCTCTTCGACATCTTGGAAGACGGCAATATCGACACGTACAAGGATTGGAAAGGGCGCTACAAGCAGAATCTAGACAAGATGAAGACCGGCCGCCTGATTGAGGTGGCCGAGGTTCTCAAGAACCTCTGCTTGGTGAGTCAGAAGAAAAGCCTGTCCTTCCGCGAAAAGAAGATGTACGAGCAGGCGAAATACTTCATCGTCTGCGAGGTGTCTCATGTCCGCGGCATCTCCGAGCCTGAGGCTGAAGAGGCGGTGGAGACCGCCCTCAAGGCCAGCCTCGAGAAGATGAAGGCGGCCAAAGCTCAGGAGGAGAAGGGCGAGGCGGACGCGAAGAAGAACGGCTCCAAGGCGGCCGCCGAGAAGTCGCCGGCGGCGGACGACTCAGCCGATGAAACCGGCGAAGAGAAGCCGGCTGCCGTGAAGCAGGCCTCAGCGACCAAGACCGCCGCAAAGACGACGACCAAGAAGACCGCCGCGAAGAAGTCCGCAGCCAAGAAGCCAGCGGCGAAGAAGGCGACGGCCAAGAAGGCCACCGCCAGCAAGTCCACCGCCAAGAAGAGCGCCAAGGCGGCAAGCGAGAAGGCTTCTGCCGAACAATCCGCTGCGTCGGAGCCGGTTGAAGCTCTGGCGAGCTGACCTCTTGCGATCCATTCCATCGTCTTGACTTTGTGGGCCGCTCCTTTGTGAGCGGCCTTTTCTTCGCCGATTCACGCGCGGCGAGCCGCGCCCGCTCGACTGTCGGAGTCTTGATCCGTGACTCGAGATCATCTTCTCTTCTTGCTCATCGGCCTCCTCGGCGGCTTCGTCTTCGGCTACCTCATGCACGAGGTGATGGCGACGCGGCAGCCTCTGCCGGCCTGGACGATTGCCCGCGCACAGGCTCTGGATCCGATCGCGCCGGGCGGTGGCCCCCTCACGGCCCCGGTCCTGCCGTCGCCCGGGCCGCCCCCGCCGGGAGTGCAGCAGCCGGCCGCCGAGGTGCCCGCGGCCACCGAGGGAGCGATGGCCGCGATGCAGGAGGTCCAGCGTCTGCGCGCTTACGTTGAGGAGAATCCTCAGGACGCTGAAGCTCTACGCACGCTCGCGAACCTCAACTACGACATCCAGAATTGGGGCGGCGCCCGGGATCTCTACGAACGCTATCTGGCGCTCGTGCCCGGCGACCTCGACGTCACGACCGATCTCGGCGCCACCTACCGCTATCTCGAGCAGCCTGAACGCGCCCTGGAGCTGTTCCGAGCGGTCCGAGCCAGCTCGCCGACGCATTGGCAGTCGCGCTATAACGAGGTCCTGGTCTTGGCGTTCGATCTTGGGCGACCGCGCGACGCGCAGCCGGCTCTCGACGAGCTGAAGGCGCTGCAGCCCGAGAATGTCGAGGTCGGGCGCCTCGCGCAGGCGGTCGAAGAACGGTTCTGACCATGTCTGGCGGGGAATCGGGGCGTCTCTTCGATGACGCTGCGGGTCCCGACCTCGAGATCTCGTCGTCGCGGCCCGAAGCGACCGAACCGGCAACGCGTTGGGTCGAGGTGGCGGTGCCGCTGCCGCTCGATGGGCCGCTGACCTACGCGCTAGCCGCACACCATCGCGAGGTGGAGCCGGGAGTCCGGGCACGCGTCCAAGTCGGCCCTCGACGCCTGGTCGGCGTGGTGCTCGCGGTCCTCGATCGACGCCCCGACCTCGATCGAATCCGACCGGTCGAAGAGATCCTCGATCTCGAACCAGTGCTGCCGTCCGAGCTGCTCGACCTGGCTCGCTTTGTCTCTGAGTACTACATCGCGCCGATCGGCGAGGTGTTGCGCGCGTTCGTACCCGGCGACCTGCCGCCCTGGGGCGATCGGCGGGTTGGGCTGACCGACGCCGGCGCCCTGGCGCCGCCGCGCGACGAGGAAGAGGCTGGACTGATCGCGGCGCTGATCGAGCACCGACGCCTGCGCGTTGGCGAGCTGCGCCGACTCGTCCCGCTCGACGATCTGGCGCCGCGTCTCGAGGAGCTGCGCCGGCTCGGCCGGGTCGTCCTCGAGCAGCCCGGCGGTCGCGGTACACGCTACGTCAAGGCGGTCGAGCGGCGCGACGGCGACCTCGCCACGCAGCTCGAGGCGGCAGGCCGGTCGCCCAAGGGGCGGGCGGTGCTGGAGTATCTGCATGCTGTCGGCCGGCCCGCGACGCTCCAGGAGATCCGCTGGGCCGTCGGCTGCGGGCCGACGGTGGTGCGCCGGCTCGAGAGCCTCGATCTGCTGCGTTCGTTTCAGCAGCCGCAGCGCCTCTCGCTCTCGCGCCATCGGCTGGGCGAAGAGGGCAGCGATCCGATCGTGCTGCGACCCGATCAGCGGGCCGCCGTAGAGGCCCTCGACGCGGCGATCGTCGCTGGCGAGTACGCGCCGTTCCTGCTGCGCGGCGTGACCGGTTCGGGAAAGACCGAGGTTTATTTGCGCGCCGCGCGTCGTGCTCTCGATCTCGGCCTCGGCACGATCGTGCTCGTTCCCGAGATCGCCCTCGTGCCGGCGCTGGCGGCGCAGCTGCGGCGGCGATTCGCCGGCGAGACAGCGATTCTGCATTCCAACCTCTCAGCCTCCGAACGCCACCAGGAATGGGAGCGCATCCGCCGCGGCGAGGCTCGGATCGTGCTCGGACCGCGCTCAGCGCTCATGGCACCGCTCGATCGTCTCGGCCTCATCGTCGTCGACGAAGAGCACGACGCGGCCTACAAGCAGGATCAGGTGCCGCGCTACAACGGTCGAGATCTCGCCCTGTGGCGCGCCCGTCGTCACGGAGCGGCAGCGGTGCTGGCGTCGGCGACGCCGAGTCTCGAATCCCGCCGCAACGCCGAGACCGGCAAAGTGGCTCGGCTGGAGCTGGTCGAGCGGGTGGGCAACGCCGAGCTACCGCGCGGCGTGCTGGTTGATCTGCGCCGGGAAGCCGCGGCCCGCGGGCCGGGCGAGGTCTTCTTCTCCGGGGTGCTGCTCGAAGAGCTGCGCCGAACGATCGATCGGGACGAGCAGGCGATCCTCCTGCGCAACCGCCGCGGCTACGCGCCGGTGCTGCTCTGTCGCGCCTGCGGCGAAGACTTCCGCTGCCCTGACTGCGGCGTGCCGATGACCTACCACCTGCGCGGCCACCACCTCTCGTGCCACTACTGTGATCTCGAGCGGCCGGCGCCGCGCCGCTGCACCACGTGCGGCGAGCCCGCGCTCGAGCCGATGGGAGCGGGTACGGAGCGCATCGAGGAGCGCTTCCGAGAGCTGTTTCCGAACGTCGCGGTCGACACGCTCGATGCTGATGCAGCGCGTCGCGCGGGCGGTGCCGCGGCCGTGCTCGAACGCTTCCGCTCCGGCGCGACGCAGGTCCTGGTTGGCACCCAGATGGTGTCGAAAGGGCACCACTTCCCCCGCGTCTCGCTCGCCGCGGTGCTCTTCGCCGACACCTATCTCAGCTTTCCCGACTTCCGCGCGGTCGAGCGCACCTACGCTCTGCTCGTGCAGCTCGCTGGACGAGCCGGGCGGGGCAAGCTGCCGGGGCGCGTCGTGCTCCAGACCTACCATCCGGAGCATTACGCCATCCGCGCTGCGCTCGACGGCAACGACGCGCTCTTCGCCGAGCACGAGATGCGCTTCCGCCGCACCTTCCACTACCCGCCGTTCGCCCGCGTCGTGCTGGTGCTCTCACAGCACACGCGGGCAGAACGGGCCGAGGCGAGCCTGCGTCAGCTCGCCGCCCGCATCGCGGCCGATCCGGCTGCCGAAGGGGTTCGCATCCTCGGTCCGACGCCGGCGCCGTTCGAACGCCTGCGCGGGCGCTGGCGTTGGCA
>JBCBCF010000256.1:0-6256 GCA_038530905.1 Acidobacteriota bacterium | reverse complement strand
GATCGAGAGGGCTCAGCGCTCTTCGACTATCGCGTCTGGGTCCTGGCGAGCGACGGCGATCTGATGGAGGGAGTGGCCAGCGAGGCCTCGTCGCTCGCCGGCCATCTCGGGCTGGATCGGCTGGTCGTGCTGTGGGACGACAACCGCATTTCGATCGACGGCGGCACCGACCTCGCGTTCACCGAGGATGTCTGCGCGCGCTACCGCGCCTACGGCTGGCGGGTTCTCGAAGTCGACGACGTCAACGATCTCGCGGCTCTCGACACGGCGCTCGCCGCCGCCAGCGAAGAGAGCGATCGGCCGGCCTTCGTCCGCGTGCGCACCCACATCGGCTTTGGCGCGCCGAGAAAGCAAGGCACCGCCGCCGCCCACGGTTCGCCGCTCGGAGCCGAAGAGCTGCGGGCGGCGAAAGAGAACCTCGGCTGGCCGCTCGAGCCAACCTTCCACGTGCCGGACGCGGCCCGCGAGGAGTTCGCCGACGCGCGGCGCCGGGGTGCGGAGGCGCATGCGGCCTGGCGCCGGTCGGTCGACGCGCTGCGCGCCGCACAGCCCGAGCTCGGCGCGCGGCTCGACGGCTGGCTTGCAGGCGAGCTGCCGAGCGATTGGATGGAGGCACTTCCGACCTTCGCTCCTGACCAGGGACCGATCGCCACCCGGGCCGCCTCGGGCAAGGTATTGAGTGCGCTTGCCGAACGCCTGCCGCAGCTCCTTGGCGGCTCGGCGGACCTCGCCGGATCGAATCAGACGTTCGTGAAAGGGCGAGAGATCCAGGCGCGCGACGTTCCGGGCGGCGCCAACTTCCACTTCGGCGTGCGCGAGCACGCGATGGCTGCGGCGGCCAACGGCATGGCGCTCTCCGGCATGCTGCGTCCATATGTCGGCACGTTCCTGATCTTTGCCGACTACCTGCGCCCGGCGCTTCGTCTGGCCGCGCTCATGGGCACGCCGACCATCTTCGTGCTCACCCACGATTCGATTTTCCTCGGCGAGGATGGCCCGACGCATCAACCGGTCGCCGTGCTGGCCTCGCTGCGCGCTCTGCCAAATGTTCTCGTGCTGCGCCCGGCCGATGCCAACGAGACGGTCGCCGCCTGGAAACTGGCGATCGAGACGACGGATCGCCCCACGTGCCTCGTCTTGACCCGCCAGAAGCTGCCGGTGCTCGAAGAAATCGGCGAACGAGCGATCGACGGCGTGGCGCGTGGCGGCTACGTCGTTGCCGAGGACGCTGCCGCCGACGTCACCTTGCTCGCCACCGGCTCCGAGGTCTCGCTGGCCCTCGCCGCACGCGCGGAACTCGCCGCGCGCGACGTAAGCGCGCGGGTGGTCAGCCTGCCGTCGTGGAAGCGCTTCGACGCGCTCGACGCGAGCGACCGAGACGCGGTGCTCGGCGCCGCGCCGCGCCTCGCGATCGAAGCGGCCTGCTCCTTCGGCTGGCATCGCTACCTGCGCCCCGGAGACGACGTGCTGGCGCAAGACGGCTTCGGCGCGTCGGCGCCGGCCGGCCGCCTCGCCGAGCACTTTGGCTTCACGGCCGAGCACGTTGCCGATCGCGCGCAGGCGCTCGTGGGGGACGGCCGATGACCGGCGCGACCGCCACCGCTGAACCGACGCGGGTCGCGACGCGACTGCTGGCGATCTTCGCGGCGGACTCCGGCAAGCTGGCCGCCTTCGCCGACAGCGCGCGCAAGCTTTTCGGCCTCGGCAGCTGCTCGCTGTGTGAGATCACCTACGGTCTGGCCGGCGAGAAGCCCGCCTGGTCCGACTGCAAGGCCGAGATCGACATCCCGGTCGTGGAGCTCCATCGCGACGAGCTGACCGCTCGCCAGCGTCAAGCGACCGGCGGTCGGCTACCGGTCGTCCTTGCTGAGGTCGACGACGAGCTTCTCCTGCTCCTCGACGCCGAGACGCTGAACCAAAGCCGTCCCACCGTCGACGCCCTGCGCGACCTCTTGCGCACCGCCGCCGATCGTCGGAAGCTCCAGATCCCCGGCCTCGGCGCCGCCTAGCGCTCGGTCTCGACCACGGACCGCTTCAAGCGTCTGCGAAGAGGTCGACGTAGCTCAGGTAGATAAATCTTCGGTTCCTGTGCGAGGAGCCAAGCTGGCTGAGGATTCCAAGGTCGACCAGCCGCCTCACAAGGCGGTTCGCGGTGGCATATGAGGTCTCCAGCTCGGTTCTTGCGGATCCGGCGCTGCACACGGGGCGGTCGAAGAGGCTCTCGAGCAGCCGATGGCCGTTCGCAGCGCTCGGGCCCATTTCCGACGAGATGGCCGATCGATCCCTTTCTCGAAGCTCCAGGACGCGGTGTGCAGTGCGAGTGGCTTCTTCGCTGACGATTTCGATGCCCCGAAGGAAGAAGACTAGCCAGCCCTCCCAATCACCGTTGTCGCGAATCGCTTGCAGGCGCTCGTAGTACTCCGAGCGATAGCGCTTGAAGTAGTAGGAGAGATAGAGCACTGGTTTCCTCAGAATCTCCTTCTCCATGAGCAAGAAGGTCACGAGAAGACGCCCGATGCGCCCATTGCCATCCAAGAAAGGGTGAATCGTCTCAAACTGCGCATGCGCGAAGCCGATCTTGAGAAGAAGTGGAATGTCTTCGTCGCTGTGCAGATAGCGCTCGAGATCGTCGAGGAGTCCCTCGATCAACTGCGGGGGAGGTGGGACGAAGGTTGCTTCGCGGATCGATGCCCCAGCAGGATCGATCCAGTTCTGAATGCGGCGCAATTCGCCGGGGTTCTGATTCGCTCCTCTCACCCCATGCAGCAAGATCCGATGCATTCCTCGGATGAGACGCATCGAGACCGGGATCTCAGAGAGCTGAGCCAGACCCCACCGCATCGCAGACACATAGCGAACGATTTCGTCGGTCTCTCGATCGGGCACCGGGGTGAGCATCTGAGCTTCGGCCGCGAGCAGGTCTCGGAGCGAGCTTTGCGTTCCCTCGATTTGGCTCGAGAGCACCGCCTCCTTTCGCACATACATCGTGACGAAGAGGTCCGCGTTCGGCAACGTTTGGATGGCTCCGTCGAGCCGCCCGATGGCGGTGTCTGCTCTGGAAAGAACGGTTTGCAGTGAGCCCGACCATTGAATCGTTGGTGGAAGCGGGTCCGGGACGAAGGAGGAGATGCCGCTGGATTGTGGAATCAGGCGACCAGTCGAGAGAGATTTGTGCTGTTCTGTTATCTCTAAGGCGTCTCGTGAGATCGGTTCTCCGGATCGGAATCGTCCCGATCTGTTCACCTGGTGAACATATGGAGACGGCTCGAAAGCATCTGATCATTTCTTATCAATTTTGATCTTAAGGTCGACGTCTACGATCGAAAAGGCTGATGGCGACGGCTCGACAACTCTGCAAGCTCGGCGCCTGACGGTTTCAGAGAGCGCGGAACACCGACTCAGTGCGCTGGGCGATGGACGTCCAGGAGTGCTGTTCGGCGACCCGTCGACTTCCGGCCGACAGGCGCGTTTTCAGCGCATCGTCGCCGAGGACCCGAACCAGGGCGTCCGCCAGCGCCTCCGGCTCGTTCGGCGGCACCAGGATGGCGTCTTCGCCATCGGCGAGCATCTCCGGCAGGCCTCCCACCCGCGTGGCCACGACCGGGACGCCGAGAGAGAGGGCCAGGAGAAGCACCCCCGACTGGCTGATGCGGCGGTAGGGCATCACCAGCAGGTCGGCGGCGGCGAAATACCTTGGGACGTCGGCGAAGGGGATGTACTCGAACCGGCAGATCGCGTCGAGATCTCGGGCTTCGTCCTCCAGCTCACGCCGGCGTGTCTCGTCGAGCCGCACCGGGTCGCCTGCGATCACGAGACGGGCCCGCGGTCGCGCGTCCTGGACGCGACGCCACGCGTCGAGGAGCAGGTCGAGCCCTTTGTACTCGCGCACGTAGCCGAAAAAGAGAGCGACCTCGCTGCGTTCGTCGAGCCCGAGGCCGTGGCGGGCCGTTGCGGGGTCCAGAGGGGCGGCATCCCGACGCGCCCTCTCGAAGAATCCGTACTCGCCGTGGGGAATCGTCACCGTACGCTGTGACGGCACGCCGAACTCGTCCACCAGGCGTTGGCGGTCGAACTCGGAATGAGCGATGACACGCAGCGGCAGCCGATGGACGAAGGTCTGGAAGAGCCGTCGCGCGAATCCCGGATTCGGTTGTTCGTGCGGTGTCACGACGTGAGCGGTCGCGATCACCGTCGGCCCGCCGAGGAAACCGACCCAACGGAGCAGCAGCAGGTGGACGAGCAGAATCGGGTTGGTGGAATGCAGATGGACGATGTCGGGCCGCGTTCTCCACGCCCGTCGCGCCACCCGGACGGCATCGACCACCGCTTCGAGCTTGGAAACCGCTGCGGCCAACAGAGCCAAGCGCGGTCGCGGCGGTTGGCCCTGGGTCCAGCGCGCCGTCAGCTTTGCCACTTCCATCGTCGGCGGCAGTTCCATGCCGTCCAGCTCGTAGCCCACCGACGTCACCAGCGTCACGCGGTGTCCACGCTCGGCCAGCGCGCAGGAAAGGTTGTAGGCGTAGTGGACGAGGCCGCCGCATCCGAAGGTTTCCACCTCCATCACGTGGAGCGTGCGGTCCGGCCTGCGATCCGCGTTGGGCATGGGCCGGCAAGGTATCACCGGAACTAGACTGACGGGCTCATGGCGAGAACATCCGAAGATCCTCCGGCCAACGACCGGGCCGAGCGGCTGCGCGACGCGATCCGCAAGAAGAAGGCGGCCCGGGATGCGAGTCGCCCTGGGTCGGAACGCGCGGCGCAAGAGCCGAGGATTCCGCCGCGCCCCGAGCGTGTTCCCGCCCGTCTCGGTCCGATGCAGCGCAGCCTGTGGCTAGCCCACCGACTCGATCCGACCTCGGCCGCTGATCACCTGGTGGACGCCTATCGGCTGAGTGGTCAGGTTGACAGCGCGCGTCTCCGCAGCGCGTTCCGTCAGGTCGTCCGACGCCATCGGCTCTTGCGTTCGTCGTTCCGCTCCACCGGGACCGGCGTGGTGCAGGACATTCTGCCCGCTGAGGCCGTCGAGGCAACGTTCGATCTCGAGGTGGTACCGGCGCCTCAAGACGATCCGATGGTCGTGGCGGCGAGGGAGGCGCAGCGTCCGTTCGATCTCTCGACGCCGCCGCTGGTGCGGATGGTCTTGGTTCAGCAGCTCGATCGCCCGGTGATTCTGATGCTCGTTCTGCACCACCTGCTGGCGGACGAGCAGGCCCTCGGCGTCTTCTGGCGGGAGATGTCGGGGGCGTTGCGCGACGATCTCGACGAGGCTGCGCCAGCAGGGCAGTATGACGACGTCGTCCACTGGCTAGGCAGGCGTGAGCCCGATGGCCAAGAGCTCGACGCTTGGCGTCGACGGCTCGACCCGGCACCTCCGGAGCTTGCGTTGCCGTTCCAGGCGATGCCTGCCGCGGAGCGTCGCGGTCGCCCGGGCCGATTGGTCGCGCGCCCGCTGCCTGCCGACCTGGCGGCCGGCGTCCGGGAGCTGGCACAGCGGGCCGGCGCAACGCCCTTCTTCGTCCTAGCGTTCGCCTACGGCCTGTTCTTGCGTCGGTTGACCGAGGGGCCGCCTCCTGCCTTCGCCAGCCCGGTCTCGACTCGACTGCGCGCTGGCACCGCCGACATGATCGGCTATTTCACCAACCCGGTCGTGATGCCGACCTTGGTGGACGAGTCGATGGACGTGGCGTCTGCCCTGCGCGCCTTCCGCTCCGAGGCGTTGGAGCGGATGGCTCAGGCGACGATTCCGTTTCAAGATCTGGTCGAAGCGCTGGATCCGCCTCGCTCGGCCGGCCGGCATCCGATCTTCCAGACGATGTTCGTGCTGCGCCGCCCCGGTGCGATGCCCGAGCTCGGTCCCGACATCGCGGTGGAGCGCCTGCAGCTCGACCTCGGCGTTGCGAAATTCGATCTCACGCTCTTCGTCACCGAGGGCGACCGTCCGGAGTTGGAGCTCGCCGCCGAATATCGCATCGGCCGCTTCGACGACGAGGGCGTCCGCCGTCTCCTGGCGCTCTACGAGACGCTTCTTTGCCACCTCGTCGCCGCGGATCTCGAAACACCGGTGCGCGACGTCTCGATGCTCGATGCCGACGAGGCGGGCCGGCTGCAAACGCTCAGCCAAGGTCATCAGCTGACCCGCGCTCTGGATCGTCTGCCGCAGCGAACGGCAGCGGTGGCTGCCACGTCTCCCGATGCGCCGGCGCTCGTTTTCGAAGGGCGTGCGACGACCTATGCCGAGCTGGACGAGATGGCGAAC
>JBCBCF010000255.1:2499-6261 GCA_038530905.1 Acidobacteriota bacterium | reverse complement strand
CGCCTGGTTCGACCTGCGCACGGCAGCCGCCGAGCGCCCCCTTGCCGCCGCAGGATGACGCGACGACCTCCGGAGGAAGCCCCTTGAGCGATCCCAGCACCACCATCCTTGCCGAGGTGCGCGTTTACCCCCGGCGAGAGATCCTCGATCCCCAGGGCAAGGCGATTGCCGCCGCCCTCGAGCGCCTCGACTTCGACGGCGTCGCCGACGTCCGCGCCGGCAAGGTCTTCCGCATCCAGCTCGACGGCGTCGACGCGGAGGAGGCCCGTGCTCAGCTCGAGACGCTGGCCGACCGACTCCTCGCCAACTCGGTCGTCGAGGACTTCACGGTCGAGATCCTCGACGACGAAGGCGGCTCCTGATGCGCTGCGGCGTCGTCACCTTTCCCGGCAGCAATTGCGATCACGACGTGTACCACGTCCTGAAGCACGTGCTGAGGCAGGACGTCCAATTTCTCTGGCACGACGCAACCGATCTGCGACGCTGTGATTTGGTGGTGCTGCCCGGCGGCTTCTCGTACGGCGACTATCTGCGCGGCGGCGCGATGGCGGCGCTGTCGCCGATCCTCGATGCGGTGCGCGAACATGCTGAGCGCGGCGGCAGGCTGCTCGGCATCTGCAACGGCTTTCAGATTCTCTGCGAAGCTGGGCTGCTGCCAGGAGCGCTCCGGCGCAATCGCGGACTGCGTTTTGAGTGTCGCGATGTTCATCTGCGGGTCGAGAACGTCGAAACGCCCTTCACCGAAGGCTACGAGCAAGGTCAAATCGTGCGCATGCCGATCGCTCACGGTGAAGGTTGCTACGTCGCTGACGAGGCGACTCTCGACCTGCTCGAGGAGACAGGCCGCGTGGTGTTCCGTTACGTCGACGCGACCGGAGACGACGCCGAGGAGGCGAACGTCAACGGCTCCGCGCGCGCCATCGCCGGCCTCGCCAACGCCGACGGCAACGTGCTCGGCCTGATGCCGCATCCCGAGCGCTGTTCCGAGGCGGTTCTCGGCAACGCGGACGGGCTGCCGGTCTTCGCCTCGGCGGTCGGTCTGGCGCTCGGTGAGCTCGAGGTCGCGGTATGAGCGCCGCTGGCTCGACCCCGGCGTCGGACGTGAACGTCGATGCGGCGCTCGCGCGTGAGCACGGGCTGACCGACGAGGAGTACGAGCGGCTGTGCGATCTGCTGGGCGAGCGCACGCCGTCGCTCGTCGAGCTCGGCATCGCGTCGGCGCTGTGGTCCGAGCACTGCTCCTACAAGTCCAGCAAGATCTACCTGAAGGAGTTCCCGACCAGCGGGCCGCGCGTGCTCCAGGGGCCGGGCGAGAACGCTGGCATCGTCGACATCGGCCACGGCTGGGTGGCGGCGTTCAAGATCGAGAGCCACAATCACCCGAGCTATATCGAGCCGTACCAGGGCGCGGCGACCGGCGTCGGCGGCATCCTGCGCGACGTCTTCACCATGGGCGCCCGCCCGATCGCATTGATGGACGCTCTGTTCTTCGGCGAGATCGACGCGCCTCGAATGCGCCACTTGATCGACGGCGTGGTGCGCGGCGTCGGCGACTACGGAAATTGCGTCGGCATCCCGAACGTCGGCGGCCAGACGATGTTCCACTCGGGCTACGACGGCAATATCTTGGTGAACGCCTTCGCGCTTGGCCTGGCGCGGCGCGAGCGCATCTTCCACGCCAAGGCGAGCGGTGAGGGCAACCCGCTGCTCTATGTCGGTGCTCGCACCGGGCGGGACGGTATCCACGGAGCCGCCATGGCCTCCGAGTCGTTCGAGGCCGACAGCGAAGAGAAGCGACCAACGGTGCAGGTTGGTGATCCGTTCACCGAGAAGATCTTGCTCGAAGCCTGCCTCGAGGTCATGCGCACGGGGGCCGTGGTGGCGATTCAGGACATGGGCGCCGCCGGTCTGACCAGCACGAGCTTCGAGATGGCGGGCCGCGGCGATGTCGGCTTCCGGATCCACACTGACCGCGTGCCGCTGCGCGAGAGCGATCTTGGACCGTACGAGATCATGCTCTCCGAGTCTCAGGAGCGGATGCTGATCGTCGGGGAGCGCGGCCGTGAGGAAGAGGTCGCGAAGGTCTTCGAGCGCTGGGGTCTCGAGGTCGCGGAGATCGGTGAGATCGTCGCCGACGGCCTGGGCAGGGTTCTGCATGAAGGTGAAGAGGTCGCCAGCATCCCGGTTGACCCGTTGGCCCAGGCCGGGCCGATGTATCGCCGTCCCGTTGCTGTCCCAAGCGATATCGAAGAGCGCCAGCAGCCGCCCGAAGTGCCCGAGCCGGAGGATCTCACCGGTACGCTGGAGCGGCTGCTCGACACCCCACAGATGGGCTCGACGCGATGGATTTGGCAGCAGTACGACCACACGGTCCGCACCAACACGGTGACGGGCCCCGGCGGCGATGCGGCTGTTCTTCTCCTCAAAGGTGCGCCGTCGGGTCTGGCGATGGTGTGTGACGTCAATCCGGTCTTCTGCTCGCTCGACCCGCACGCAGGCGGCTCGCATGCTGTGGCCGAGGCGGTGCGCAACCTCGCCTGCGTCGGCGCTGAGCCGGTCGGCCTGACCGATTGCTTGAACTTCGGCAATCCCGAGAACCCGGAAATCTCGTGGCAGTTCCGCGAGTGCGTGCAGGGCATGGCCGCAGCCTGTCGCGCTCTCGACGTCCCGGTCATCTCGGGCAATGTGTCGTTCTACAACGAGACCGAGGGCGTTTCGATCCCGCCGACTCCGACCGTGGCGATGGTCGGCGTCGTGCCCGATTTGTCGCATCTGCCGGCGTCACACTTCAAGACGCCCGGCGATCGCGTGATTCTCCTCGGCGACGATGCCGAGGAGTTCGGCGGCGCGGCCTATTTGCGCCTGCTGCACGGCATCGAGCAGGGTCGACCGCCCGAGGTCCGTCTCGACGCCGAGGAGCGGCTCGCCGACCTGCTGCGCTTCGTGGTCTTCGAGGGGCTGATCCACACGGCTCATGACGTGTCGGACGGCGGCCTGGCGATCTGCGTTGCGGAAGCCTGCTTCGGCGCCGGTCTCGGATGCGAGCTCAAGGTCGCGCTGTCGCCGCGCGCGCTCTTTTCCGAAACGCAGGCACGGGCGATCGTCGCCCTGCCGGCATCGAAGACCGAGGCCTTCCTAGCCGAGGCAGAGACCTTCGGCGTGCCGGCGGTCGACATCGGCGAGGTCGGCGGCGATCGACTCAAGCTTGCCTGCGACGGTGGTCGCATCGACGCCTCGGTCGAGGCTCTGCATCGCCTCTGGTCGACGGCGCTACCGCGCGCGCTCGGCCTCTAGGGCGCGTCGGCCCTCGCTGGTCGCCGCCGCTGGTCTGAGTGCGCGTCTGTCGGCGCGGATAGAATCGTTGCATGCCAATGCTTCGATATTCCGCTCTCTGCTCCCTGGCTGTCTGCGTCGGCTTCGGCCTCATGAGCTCGTTGCCGGCCGGCGGGGCGACCTTCCACGTAGCCCCGCCGCCCGACGGCTCGGATGCCCATCCCGGCACGGCGGCGCAGCCGTGGGCGACCCTGCAGCACGCGGCGGACTCGGTGGCGGCGGGAGACACCGTGCTGGTCGCGAGCGGCGACTACGTCGGCATGCACCTCACGACGTCGGGCACGCCAGCCCAGCCGATCGTCTTCCGCGCCGCCGATGGCGCCACGCCGCGCGTCGGCGCGGGCCAAGCGACCCCGCCCCCCGGCCACAACCACGAGGGGGGCGCCAGGGTCGTGGGAGGGGGATCGGAAAAGCACACCTCAGAACACC
>JBCBCF010000255.1:0-2489 GCA_038530905.1 Acidobacteriota bacterium | reverse complement strand
GGGCACCCCCGCCCAGCCGATGGTCGGCCGCGCCGCCGTGGGCGCCAGGCCGCGCGTCGTCGCGGACACGGCGCCGCCGCCCGACGGCATCAACCTCGAGGGTGCCGACTGGATCGTGGTCGAGGGCTTTCGCGTCGAAGGCCGCACGCGAGCCGGGCTGAGGGCCGTCCTTTGCTCAAACGTGGTCTTCCGCAGCAACGTCGCCGTCGGCAACGGTCGGTGGGGCATCTTGACCGGGTTCTGCGACGACCTGCTGATCGAGAACAACACCCTTGTCGAGAGCGTGATCGAGCACGGCGTCTATGTGTCGAACAGCGGCGATCGTCCGGTCGTGCGCGGCAATCTCATCGTCGGCAACCACGCCAACGGCATCCACATGAACGGCGACCTGTCGGCGGGCGGCGATGGGGTCATCTCCGATGCGCTGATCGAGAATAACGTCATCCTCGACAACGGGGTCGGCGGTGGCTCCGGGATTAACTGCGACGGCGTGCAGGATTCGACGATCCGCAACAACTTGATCGCCGACTCGCACGCCAGCGGCATCTCGCTCTATCGCATCGACGGTGGTGCGCCGTCGACCGGCAACGTCGTCGTCCACAACACGATCGTCGTGGCGGCCGACGGCCGATGGGGGGTGAATATTCGGGACGCCTCGACCGGCAACACGGTGCGCAACAACGCGGTCTACAGCGAGCATGGGTTTCGCGGCGCTTTCTCGGTGTCGGCCGATTCGCTGCCCGGCTTCTCCAGCGACCACAATGCGGTCGAGGATCGCTTCACGCTCGACGACGGCAACAGCGTCCTGACGCTCGTGGAGTGGCGCTCGGCCACCGGTCAGGATCTGGCGTCGGTTGCCGGGACGCCGGCCGCGTTCTTTGCCGATCCGGCGGCGGGCGATTTTCACCTGCGGCCCGGCAGCCCGGCGCTCGATCTCGGCGAGGATCGCCTTGACGTTCTGTTCGATCTCGACGGGCGCCCACGGCCGCTCGGAGCGGGGTGGGACGCGGGAGCGTTCGAGGGTGCGGCTGTTCTCTTCGTCGACGGATTCGAGTCGGGCGGGCTCGGCGCCTGGAGCGCGAGCACGCCCTGATCGTTCGCCAGAAGCAACATCAGACCTCTCGAACCGGTAAGGGTCGGAGCGGTGACGATGGGGTCACCCGCCAAAAGAGGTCGACGAGATGGCCAGCCTGAGATTGCAACGAGGTCCCGAAAGCCCGTGGCTCCTCAGCCTGACAATTGTGGCTGCGGCGGTCCTCGCGCTGCCGCTGGCGAGCTGCGCAAGCGAGCCGACCGAGATTGAGACACGGGTCGGCATGTTGCGGCTCGATTTCGCGGACCCGGCGCGTGCCGCTTGGAGCGACGACGGTGCGCGACCGCTGCGCACCTCCGTCTGGTATCCGACGACCGGGAGCGCGATGGGGAAGGTTCTGGCCGTCCCTGCCGATCGGCCGATCTTTGTCGGCGGGCCGGCGCTGCTGGATGTGCCGATCGCCGAGGGTCGACATCCTGTTCTCGTCCTGTCGCACGGCACCGGCGGTGCTGCGTTTCAGACGATGTGGCTCGGTCGCCGCCTGGCCGCTCGCGGCTGGATCGTGGCGGCGGTCGATCATCACGGCAACACCGCGGCTGAAGACGCCTACGATCCGCGCGGCTTCTTGATGCCCTGGGAGCGTGCGCGGGATCTCAGCGTCGTGATCGATCGCCTCGTGGCGCACCCTGAGGTGGGTCCGCGTCTCGACTTGGACCGCATCGCGATCGGCGGCTTCTCCCTCGGCGGCTATAGCGCGTTGGCCGCTGCCGGAGCGCAGGCAGACCGAGCACGCTTCGACGCCTTCTGCGCTTCGGACGCCCGCGACGCGACCTGCGGTGCGCAGACAGAGTTCCCGGAGGCGGTCGAGCGGTTCGAGGCGATGCTCGTTGCCGATCCCGCGCTCCGCGGGCGGTTGGTGGAGGTCCATGGCGACTTCACAGACGAGAGGGTGAAGGCCGCCGTTCTCCTGGCGCCGGCGGTGGCTCAGATCTTCACGGAGGAGAGCTTGCGCGGCCTCGATCTGCCGGTGCTGGTGGTCGCGGGCGATCAGGATGTCATCGCGCCGTCGGTGACCAACGCCGAGTACATCTCGTCGCACGTGCCTGACGCTCGCCTCGAGACCATCGCTGGCGCCGGCCACTACACGTTTTTGAATCCGTGCACTGCGCATGGTCGCCGCCATGTGCCGCTGTGCGCCGAGCCAGAGGTCGTGCGAGACGATGTGCACGGGGAGGTCGCCGAGCGCATCGCCGCATTCCTCGCGGAGGTGCTCCTGGCGGAGTGAACGACAGAGGCCTCGAAGCCGCATCTTGGGCATCGAGCGCGGACTGAGGTACGCTGCCGATTCGCCCGCGGCTCGCGCCGCGACGTTCGCGGCCTGTCCCCGGCCGCTCGCCTCCGAGGGCTCGTGCACATGTGTGGAATCTTCGGCATCGAAGATCATCCTGACGCGGCG
>JBCBCF010000254.1:0-6275 GCA_038530905.1 Acidobacteriota bacterium | reverse complement strand
GTGGTGAAGGACGGCTACGTGCCGCTCTCCGCCTCGCTCGCCGCGGAGACCGCCGACGAGCTCGGCATCGATCTCTGATCGTTGAGAGCGCTCGCCGACTCTGTGGAGACGGCGAGCGTGTTCGTCGAGTCGCTCACCGTGAGGTGAGCGACTCGGCGTTTGCCGGACGGTGACGTCGCCGCTGTCCAGTGTTCACGCATCCCGTTCGAGTGTTCTTGTTTTCCGAACCATCGCTCCCGACCTGAGCAGGACCGCACATGGCCGATCCCAACTCTGAACACGACGCCCCGACCGACGGCGAAGAGGATCTCTCTCGCTCCGACTTCTCCGTGCGCCGGCGCAAGATGACGACGCGCAAGAGCGTCCTCTTCGCCGACCGAGCGGCGAGCTCGATCATCACGGTCGGCGGCATCGGCACCATCCTCTCGGTGCTCGGTGTCGCGGTCTTCTTGGCCTACGTCGTGATGCCGCTCTTCCTGCCCTCGCAGGTCGATGAATTCAGCAAGCTGCCGGCTCTCGAACGCGAGAAGCTGCGCGGCGTCGGTCTCGACGAGTACCGCGTGCTCGGCTGGGAGCTCGGTGCCGAAGGCGATCTGACGATTTTCCGACTGGACAACGGTGAGGTGCTCGAGCGGAATCAGCTTTTTGAAGGCGCCGAGTTGACCGCCAGCTCCTTCCAGATTCGGGGCGATCAGGCGGCCTTCGGGTTCGCGGACGGCTCGGTCCGTTTGGCGAATGTGTCGTTCGTCACCGAGATCCTCGATGCGGAGGACCTCCCAGCGGAAACGCTCGCCGCCTTCGAGGACGAGGACGCGGTCGTCAACTACCGCGAGGGCGTTCTCGAGAAGACGCCGAGCGCTCAATATCGTCTGCAGGAGCTACAGATCGAGCTCGGCGCGGCCGTGCGGCTGGCCGAGGGCCAGATCCGCGATCTCTCCCACACCATGACTCCGGGCGGGCCGGTGATCGCGGCCATCGTGCAGGGCCGGCGGTTCTCGGAGGTTCAGCTGATCGAGGCCGACGCCGCCGAAGGAGCGGACGAGGCTGCCGAGGCGGCCGCCGCCACGGCCGACGACGGCGAGGTTGAGGGTGAGCCCGCCGCCGTCGAGAAAGCACCTGAGCCGGAGCCGGCAGTCCTGACGGCCGGGGAGCAGGCCGCGCTGGATGCCCAGGTCGGTCTCGTCGTGTTGTCGATTGCGGAGGATCAGAACTTCCTCACCGGTGAGACGGTCGTTGAAGTCGAGGGGCCGATCGAGCTGGAGCTGCCGTCCGGCGCGCGTGACGTGCCGCAGACGCTGGCCATCTCGGGCGCCGGCGTCGAGCTCTACACGGTCTGGCGCGACGGCTTCGTGACGCGCTACGACATCCGCAATCTCAGCTCCGCCTCGACGGTCGAGACCGGCTTCTTGATCGATCCCGAGGGCAGCGCCGAGATCAACTTCTTCGAGCCGATCATCGGTGCCACGTCCTTCATTTGGGGCGACACCGAGGGGCGGATCGCGGGCGGCTTCCCGGTCCGCCTGGCGGACTCCGAAGAGCCGCTGCCCGAGCTGATTCAGGCCGAGCGGCGCGAGGGCGTTCTCGACGCCTTCGTTCGCACCAAGATCCTCGCCGACGCCGACAGCCCGGCGACCTCGCTGGCTGCCTCCGAGCGCACGCGACTGGCCGCCGCGGGCTTCGAGGACGGTTCGGTTCGCTTCTTCAACGTCACCAACTCGACCCAGATCGGAGTCGGTCAGGTGCCCGGTGGCGCTCCGATCCGTCAGCTCCGCATCGCACCGAAAGAAGACGGAGTTCTGGCGGTGACGCCCGACGGGCCGTACGTCGCCGACTTCGATCCGCGGTATCCGGAGGCCGGATTCGCCGCCTTCTTCGCGCCGGTTTGGTACGAGGGCTACGCCGAAGAGCGCCATATCTGGCAGTCCTCCTCGGCGAGTGACGATTTCGAGATGAAGCTCGGCCTGATGCCGCTGATCTTCGGCACGCTCAAGGCCACCTTCTACTCGATGCTCTTCGGCGCCCCGTTGGCTCTGCTCGCCGCGCTCTTCACCAGCGAATATCTCTCCGGGCGGCCGAAAGCGATCATCAAGCCGAGCATCGAGCTGATGGCCAGCCTGCCCAGCGTGGTCTTGGGCTTTCTCGCCGCGCTCGTGATCGCGCCCTATATCGAGGACGTCGTCCCCGCGACATTGACAGCCTTCGTCACTGTCCCGGCCTGCTTCCTCCTCGGCGCCTACCTTTGGCAGCTCCTGCCGGCCAAGACCACGATCCTCTACAAGGAATGGCGCATTGCCTTGATCGGGCTTCTGGTTCCGATCGGGGTCGTGATCGCGGCTCTCCTCGGACCGCTCGTCGAGCGGCTGTTGTTCCTCGGCGACATCAAGGCGTGGCTGGCGTGGGGTCCGGACAGCGGGCTCGACGAGCGCTTCGCCGACCCGACCGGCGGCTGGATGCTCCTGATGATCCCGGTCTCGGCCCTGCTCGTCGCCCTCGCGGTCGGGCGGTTCGTCAACCCGCGGATGCGGGATCGCGGCACGGAATGGGATCGACGGCAATACGCCACCGCGGACCTGATCAAGTTCCTCAGCTGCCTGGTCGTGATGGTGATCGTCGCCTACGCGCTCTCGGCTCTGCTCGCGGCGCTCGGCCTCGATCCACGCGGCGGGTATGTCGACACCTACGTTCAGCGCAACGCCCTGATCGTCGGCTTCGCGATGGGCTTCGCGATCATCCCGATCATCTACACGATCTCCGAGGACGCCCTCTCGACGGTGCCGTCGCACCTGCGCTCGGCGTCGCTCGGCGCTGGCGCGACGCGCTGGCAAACGGCGACGCGCATCATCATCCCGACGGCCATGAGTGGCTTGTTCTCGGCGTTGATGATCGGCCTCGGTCGCGCCGTCGGCGAAACGATGATCGTGCTCATGGCCGCGGGCAACACGCCGGTCATGGAGATGAACATCTTCGAGGGTTTCCGCACGCTCTCCGCCAACATCGCGGTGGAGCTGCCTGAAGCGGTGAAGGGGAGCACGCACTACCGCACGCTCTTCCTCGCCGCGCTCGTGCTCTTCATTCTGACCTTCGTCGTCAATACCGTCGCCGAAGTCATCCGTCAGCGCTTCCGCAAAAGGGCCTACCAGCTATGAGCGATGCCATCACCGACACTCGCGACGGCGACGCGCAGCAGGCCACCGCGGCCGACGCCACCACCTCGGCAGCGGAGAGCACGTCGGGTGCTTCCGGGTCCACCCCGACGGGATCCAAGCAGACCGGCGGCGACGCCTCCGGCGGCTGGGGCATGCGCCGCAAGCGAGCGAAGAGTTCGCTCTTCGCGGCTGGCGAAGCCATGGTCTGGCTCACCGGTGGCGCGCTGGCCGTCTGCTGCTTCATGGTCGCTGGCCTGCTTCTCCTGGTGCTTGCCCGCGGCCTCGGCACCTTCTGGCCGAATGATCTCGTCCACGTCCAGACTCCCGACGGGCGCGTCTACATGGGCGAGATCACCCGCGCGGAGACCTACAAGCCGACCGAGAACGTGATCGACGGCCTCGAGCCGCAGATCCAGCAGCAGGCGAGGGCAACGATCGAGCAAAGCGGTGGCTGGCTCGATCGGCAGCTCATGCGCACCGGCAATTTCCGTCTGACCCAGCGCCATTTCCAGTGGATCGGCGACTACGAGGTTGCCGAGCGCACGCTGCCGGAGTGGGCGATGGTCATGGAGCGCCTCGAGTGGGGCCGCTTCTACGGCACGCCGCAGGCGTTCGTTCGCATGAGCGAGGTTCCGGAAGGAACTCCGGACGCGATTCGCAGCAAGGCCGCGGAGCTGGAGGGCCAGCTTGAGCAGGGCATGGTCGTGCGATTGGTCGACCGCCGATCGGTCGACGGTCAGACGCGCAACGTGTTCGTACCGGTCGCCGAGGCCGGCGCGCTGCAGGATTTCCAGGGGGTGGCCGAAGTCGCGGAAGGCTCCGAGGCCGCGTGGCAGGCTTTCAAGCGTTTCCATCCGAAGGTGCGTGACCGCTGGCACGAGCGTCGCGATCTCGAAGAGTTCGATACCGGCGAGGTCAACTACCGACAGGAGAAGGCGCGCCTTGCAGTGCGCGACGCCGAGATCGCGCTCGGTAACGCTGAGAGCGACAGCGCGCGGGCAACGGCGCAAGCGCAGCTCGACAAGGCCGAAGCGAAATTCGAAGAGGTGCGCGCCTGGGCGGATCAGGAGTTCACCCGCATCCGCAAAGAGATCGACGCGATCAACGGCGAGAATCGGCGCTATCAGCTCGTCATGGAGACCGCCGGCGAGGGAACGGCGCCAGCGCAGATCACCAACCAGCGACTCGACGACATCGTTCGCGCCTACCCGGCCAACCGGCTCGGCTTCTTCGACAAGTTGGGCATTTACTTCAGTCGCTGGGGCGAGTTCCTAACCAACGAGCCGCGCGAGGCCAACAGCGAGGGCGGTGTTTTTCCGGCCATTTTTGGCACAGTGGCGATGACGCTCATCATGTCGATCGCGGTGGTGCCGTTCGGTGTTCTCGCGGCTCTCTATCTCCGCGAGTACGCCAAACGCGGACCGCTGGTGTCGGCGGTGCGCATCGCCGTCAACAACCTGGCGGGTGTGCCGTCGATCGTCTTCGGCGTGTTCGGTCTCGGCTTCTTCTGCTACGTCATGGGAGCCTCGGTCGATCAGCTCTTCTTCGAGGCCAATCTGCCGAATCCCACCTACGGCAAGGGCGGGTTGCTGTGGGCTTCGCTGACGCTGGCGCTCCTGACGCTGCCCGTGGTGATCGTGGCGACCGAGGAAGCGGTCTCGGCCGTTCCCAACTCGATGCGCGAAGGCTCGTATGCCTGCGGCGCCTCAAAATGGCAGACGATCAAGCGCATCGTGCTGCCGCGCGCGCTCCCCGGCATCATCACCGGCATGATCCTGGCGATCGCCCGCGGTGCTGGTGAGGTGGCGCCGCTGATGCTGGTCGGTGCCGTGAAGCTGGCGCCTGAGCTGCCGGTCGACAGCCAATTCCCGTTCCTTCACCCCGAGCGCAGCTTCATGCACCTCGGTTTCCACATCTTCGATGTCGGCTTCCAGAGCCAGAACTCGGAGGCGGCGAAGCCGATGGTCTACACCACGACCCTGCTTCTCATCACCATCATCGCCGTCCTGAATCTCGCCGCCATCTGGCTGCGCAACCGCCTGCGTCGGAAGTTCTCCGGCGACCAATTCTGATCGAGAGTCAAACCATGAGCGAAACCGCAGCCGCTGTCGACGAAGCAACCGTGGCCACGGGCGACACCAACGACGCCCTGACGGCGATCGCCGAAGGCGAAACCTTCGAGACCGAAACGCACGCCTCGCTGGCCGAAGAGTCGGCCGTCCTCGAAGTCGAGAACTTCAAGCTCTGGTACGGCCAGAAGCAGGCGCTTTACGACATCAACATGGCCGTTCCGCACGGCAAGGTGACGGCGCTCATCGGCCCTTCGGGCTGCGGCAAGTCGACCCTTCTGCGCTCGGTCAACCGGCTCAACGACCTGCTCGACATCGTCAGCATCAAAGGTGACATGAAGTTGCGGGGCGACTCGATCTACGGCGACGCCGTCGACGTCATCGAGCTGCGCAAGCGCATGGGCATGGTGTTCCAGAAGTCGAATCCGTTCCCGATGTCGATCTACGAGAACGTTGTCTACGCGCTGCGCATCGACGGCGAGAACCGCAAGAGCGTGCTCGACGACGTCTGCGAGCGGTCGCTGCGCGGCGCGGCGCTGTGGGACGAAGTCAAAGATCGCCTGCAGGATCTCGCCCTCGGCCTGTCGGGCGGTCAGCAACAGCGTCTGTGCATCGCGCGCGCGATCGCGGCGGAGCCGGAAGTGTTGCTGATGGACGAGCCGTGCTCGGCTCTCGATCCGATCGCAACCGGCAAGATCGAGGATCTGATCGAGGATCTGCGCGGCAACTACACGATCCTCATCGTGACGCACAACATGCAGCAGGCCTCGCGCGTCTCTGACTACACGGCGTTCATGTACCTCGGGCGTTTGGTCGAATACGGTGCAACCGGCGAGCTGTTCACCAAGCCGCACCTGCAGGCCACCGAGGACTACATCACGGGTCGCTTCGGCTGAAGAGTAGATGAGCCCACCGCCCGTCGGCGGTGGGCTCGAGCCGTCACCGAGGACGGCGTCTACGGTCGCTTGGGCTGAGAGTGGGTGAGCCCGCCGCTTGTCGGCGGTGGGCTCGAGCCGTCACCGAGGACGGCGTTTGCGGTCGTTTCGGTTGAGGAGTGGTT
>JBCBCF010000253.1:0-6276 GCA_038530905.1 Acidobacteriota bacterium | reverse complement strand
GCGAACCGACATCTTCATCTGGCATCGCTACACCATTCCGTCCTATCTCGCGGCGACGAGCTCGCCGGAGTCGCCGACATAGATCGTCCGACAGGTGCCGAGGAGGTAGACACCGCCGGCGAAACCGCCGAGGAGCGACGCCACGAGGACATCGCGTCGGCCTGTTCTGGCAGCGGTCAGCGCCGCGTCGTCAGAAGCGATGGTCGGCGGATTCGGTGGCAAGCTGCGGCAGGCTGGATGCCCCAGAAAGGAGCCCCAGGCTCGCTAGGGCATCGTGTCTGACCAAGCGGACGCGTTGCCAGATTCGAATCCGTCTCGGAAGACCGGCGAATCGCCGAAGAACAAGGCGTCGAGTCCGAGATCGAAGCTGGGCAGCATCGGCGAGACGGGCTCGAGAGTGAAGAAGCACAGGCCCGAGCGGGCTCCTGGTGGCAGAACGAAGCTCGTCTCGAACGGCTGCCACATGGATGCGGTGTCCTGCAGAGTCGAGGTGACGGCTTGCACACCGAGACTCGAGCCTCCGCAGTCCAGCGCGTCGAAGAACTCGCAGCTCCCCTCGAGGCTCCCCTCGTCGATTCCAGCTGGCGAGAACCGAAGCTGCGCACGCAGATCGAATGTGCCGCGGCGATCGATCGGGATGCATTGGCCCAGGGAGCTGGAGCCATCTTGGAGGTGGCGAATCTCGGCTGATCCCGAGAGCGGCGAGCCGCCGGCATCTTGGCCGGCTGCCGACGGATCGATGGTGTTCGGCAGGGTCGCTGTCCCGATCCACGGAACGAGGGTGACCGGCCCGGCGCAGGCGTCGAAGTTGCCGTTGACGAATCGGTTGAACGGATCGGCTCGGAAGTCGATGCTCAGGTCTCCTCCCGCCGAGCCGTCCCCGTCTCCGTCGAGCCGGTTGCCGGCGCTATCGGTGATGGTGTCGCAGGCCAGGAAGCGATAGAGACCGGGGGCGAGTCCAAACGAGCTGACGAGGTTGAGTCGAGACGCGACGGCGAGCGGATTGGCGTTGTCGAGCGTTTGATCGAAGATCTGGATCTGAACGTCGTCCCCGGCCACACCGCCGGCACAATCGACGGTCGAGAACGTGCCGTCCGGCCCGGTCGAGACCAGCAGGAAGGCGCCCGGATCGAGGATGCCCTGGACCGGCGACAAGTTGTCCGTGAGGTCGACATTCAGGCCGAAGATCTGGCTCCCCACGACCTCGCAGAGGGTCAAAGCGCCATCGCCGCTCGGAGCGTTGGTGTCGACGTTCGCCACCTGCGGCGGCACGGTGTCGAGAGCGGTGTCTTCGGATTCCGAGTCGTTCCCGGCCACCGGATCGGGGCTCGCCGCCGACACTGTCGCGGTGTTGGTCACCGAGTCGGTGAAGGGCGGATCGAGGATCACGTCGAAGCTGCGAGACGCCGACGCGTTGGCCTGCAGATCACCGAACGGACAGGTCACGGTGCCGGTTGTCTCGGTGCAGCCATCAGCGGAGCCGGCAAAGGCGAGGCCGGCGGGGAGAGAGTCTGTCGCAACCACCGACGTGGCAACGGCCGGACCGAGGTTGGTCACCTCTAGGGTGTAGGAGAAGGTGTTGCCCGAGACCGGATCCTGAGAGTCGGTCTTGGTGATCACCAAGTCGGCCTGCACGCTGACCGTGGCCGCCTGGATGCTGTAGCCGGAGGAGTCCGTCCCGTTCGAGCCGCTGCTCGTCCAGGCGACAACGAAATCGCCGTCCGAGTCCACGGCCACGATCGGACTGTCCTGGAATCCCGTGGTGTAGCTGTTGATCTGGAACTCCGATTCGACCGGTGACCCGTCCGACGCGAAGCGCTGGCCCTGGATGCTCGAGCCGCTGGTGTCCGAACCAGCTGAGCCGAAGCTGTTCCACACCACGACGAAATCGCCGTCAGCGTCCACGTCGACCGACGGATCGAACTGGAGGCTCGTGGTGAAGGTGTTGACCTGGACTTGCGGCCCCTGCGTCGACCCGGTCGACGCGAAGCGCTGCGCCTGGACGCTGTAAGCGTCGGAGTCGCTGCCATCTGAGCCGCTGCTGGTCCAGGCGACAACAAAGTCACCGTCTGCATCCACGCCCACCACGGGAGATGTCTGCACGCCGGTGGTGTAGGTGTTGAGCTGGATCTGGGCACCGAGGGGTGAGCCGTCGGCGGCGAATCGCTGCCCCTGCACGCTGTCGGCCGAGGTATCTGTGCCGGCGGAGGCGGCACTTCTCCAGACGACGACGAAATCGCCGTCGTCGTCCATCGCTACCGAGGCTGTCGTCTGCTCGCTCGAGGTGAAGGTGTTGACCTGAAACTGAGCAGCTAGCGGCGAGCCGTCTGAGCCGAAACGCCGGCCCTGGACACTGTAGCTGGACGAGTCCGTGCCATCCGAACCAAGGCTCGTCCACACGACGACGAGATCACCGTTCGAGTCCATGTCCGCGGAGGGACCGCTCTGGTTGCTCGTCGTGTAGGTATTGATCTGGAACTGAGCCCCTAGGGCCATTCCGTCTGATGCGAACCGTCGCCCCTGGATGCTCGACAGCGAAGAATCAGTGCCGGCCGAGCCGTCGCTCGTCCAAACGACGGTGAAATCGCCGTCCGCGTCGACGGCCACGGCAGGGGACCGTTGGTCGCTCGTTGTGTAGGTGTTGACTTGGAATTGTGCCCCCGCCGCCGAGCCATCCGCAGCGAAGCGCTGCCCCTGGATGCTGAAGCCGTCCGTGTCGGTGTCGTCCGATCCCAGGCTCGCCCAAACAACGACGAAGTTTCCGTCGGAGTCCACAGCCACCGAAGGCTTGTACTGGGAGCTGGTGGTGTAGGTGTTGACCTGGAACTCTGACTGCGCCAGGGCTGTGCCCGAGATCAGGGCGCTGGCCACAAAGGCCATCATCATCGCGCGCCTGCGACTCATGTCGGTCTCCTCGTCACGGTTCGTTCTCGGCGCAGTCTTTCGGAGTTTACGGAGCGCAACCATTCTAACATCAACATGTCTCGATTGGTCGGGTGGCGCCTCGCCGTGCGGCACGTGCGATCACCGTCTAGATACGCGGCGCGAAGGAGTTCGAGGCCACAGGCCGCGTCGGTCATTTGGGCTCAACCTTGCTCGTTTGACTCGGCCGCCGATCGGCGGGAGGCTGTTCCCCAGCGGACTCGTCGCTTCTCGTCGTTCCTGGTTCAGTATTCTGTAGAGGGCGATCCAGGCTTCTTCTGGCCCGCCGCTCCGAGCCCGATGCTTGGCCCGTCGCGCCGCCCCGATCGGCAGGAGCCGAGTTCTTAAGGCATCAATCTCGAGGTGGACTCAGGATGAAAATCGCCGTCTTGATGGGCGGAGCTTCGGAAGAGCGCGCGGTCTCGCTGGCCTCAGGCTGCGAAGTGACTGAGGCGCTCCGCCGGGCAGGGCATGAAGTCGTCGCGGTCGACACCGCGCGCGGTGCCCTCAGCCGGGCCGACGAGGCTCGGATTCTCGAGGATGGCATTCGGAGCCTTCCAGGCGGCGTCGCTGACGACGAGTCGCTGACGACCACGGCGGCGACGAGCGAGATTCTGCGAGACCCCGAAGTTTCCGACGCCGAGATCTTCTTTCTCACGTTTCACGGCGGAGACGGCGAGGACGGCACGATCCAGTCGTTGCTTGAGCTGGCCCGACTTCCCTATGTGGGCAGCGGTCCGACCGGGTGCATGCTGGCCATGGATAAGGATTTGTCGAAGCGGCTGTTCCGCGACGCGGGCATTCGGACGCCCGCCTGGCTGACCGGCGAGCGGCCGGCCCACGACGTCGTGGAGGCCCTGGGCTGGCCGGTTGTGGTCAAGCCGGTGACCGGCGGATCCTCGCTGCGCCTCAGCATCGCGCACGACGAGGACGAACTGGCGCGGGCCGTGGAAGACGTGAAGAAGGGCCCGGGCGAGCTGATGTACGAAGGCCATGTCCGTGGCCGAGAGCTGACCGTGGCCGTGATCGGTGAGCACACTCTCCCCGTGGGCGAGATCATCCCGGAGCATGAGTACTTCGACTACGAGTGCAAGTACCAGAAGGGCATGGCTCAGGAGATCTTTCCGGCCGACATCGACGAGGC
Source organism: Acidobacteriota bacterium (assembly GCA_038530905.1). Classification (GTDB taxonomy): domain Bacteria; phylum Acidobacteriota; class Thermoanaerobaculia; order Multivoradales; family J023; genus JAUIJL01. The sequence continues at coordinate 2,210 of JBCBCF010000253.1, read as the reverse complement.
TCTCGCCCGGCGCCTGCGCGATCTGGCGGCCGAGATCCACCGGCTCCTCCGGCTGCGCGACTTCAGCCGCGTCGACTTCATCGTGGACGAGCGAGGCGAGCCCTGGGTCCTCGAAGCCAACGCGCTGCCGGGGATGAGCGGGGCCAGTCTGGTGCCGAAGGCCGGCCGTGCCGCGGGGATGAGCTTCCCGCAGCTCTGCGACCGCATCGCCCGCGAGGCGCTTGAGCGACTCTCGAAGGAATGACGCGTCCGCGCCGCGGCGCCGATCAGCACGCGAAGCCGCTCAGGACCCGGGACCGAGGTGATCCATCAGCCTCCTCCGCAGTGCGGGAGGGGTCATCGGCAGCCGCGGCAGTCGAGACGGCGAACGCGGCTCGATGCGGAGAGCGGCCAGGCGAGGGCCGGCTGGCGATCCGATGTCGAGGGGCTGCAGGACCGACTCGAGGACCGAGAGGCTGTCGCCCTGCAACGCCAGTCCGTAGCCGCACGCCTGCGCCACGCCCGCGAACGAGATCCCGGGCGACACTGTGGGCTGCCCGCCCGTCGAGGCGTGGCAGCCGTTATCCAAAACGATGTGGGTGAGACTCGCGCTGGCATAGGCACCGACCGTCGCCATCGCCCCCATGCGCATCAGCACGGCGCCGTCGCCATCCACCACCACGACGCGCCACTCCGGCCGCCCCAACGCCAGCCCGAGCGAGAGAGGCGCAGCGCAGCCCATTGAGCCGACCATGTAGAAATGATTGGGCCGGTCGCACACGGTGAGCAGCTCCCGCCCGGTGTGACCGGTCGTGGCGATCACGATGCACCGATCCTCCGGCGTGTGGCGAACAATCAGCTCGAGAGCATCCCGCCGCCCCGGCAGCTTTTCGCCGGGCGTCTTTGCAGGCATCGCCGGGCCGGTGGCTCGCCGCCCCGTCGGTGCCTGCGCCGCAGAAGAGTCAGCGGCCTGAGGATCAACGGCCTGGGCGTCAACCGCCGGGCGGATCGAGCCTTTGCGCACCAGGAAAACGTACGGTTCGTTGCGTCGCAGGTGGTCGAGGGCTCGATCGAGCGCGGCGTTGAGGCCCGACGGATCTGTCGGAAGAAGCTCCCAAGCCAGCTCCAGATCGTCGAGCAGCTTCGGCGTCATCCGCCCCATCAGCTCGTGCTGGGGCTGATCGCCGAGACCAGGCTCACCGCGCCAGGTGACGATTCCGAGGATCGGGATCCGGAACGGGGCGATCAGCGAGGTCAGGGGGTTGACGGCATTGCCCAAACCCGAGTTCTGCATGATCGCCACGCCCGGCGATCCGCCCAGGCTGGCCCCTGCCGCCGTGGCAACCGCATCGCCCTCGTTCGCCGAACCGACGTAGCGGAGATCGCTCCGAGAGATCACGAGGTCGATCAACGGGATAAGAAACGAACAGGGCACGCCGCACCACGTGCGGAGCCCCGCGCCGGCCAGGCGTCCGACGAACTCGGTGGCATCGATCATCGACCTGCTGACTCCGAAAGACGTCGGACGAAACGACGGGAGAACTCCACCCAGCCTTTTCCGCTCAGCAAGCCGAGCAGCCGTCGTCGGTCGGTGGGCGAGTCGGCGGTGACGGTGGCGATCAGATACCGTTCGCCGGCCTCCGTGGACAGAGCCTCGACGGCGGCGGTGAGCAATCGGGACAGGCCGCGGTCACGGTGCTCGTCGAGCACGAAGACGTCGTGCAGGATTCCCTCCCGACGGCCGTTGGTCTCGTTCATCACCTCGACGCTGGCGATGGCATGGCCAAGGCGCTCGCCTGCGCGTTCGGCAATCAGGACGAGGGGTCGGTCATCGAGGATCGCACGGTAGGCGCGTTCGGTACCGGCGACGATCTGCGCCGGCGTCCGCAGGGACTCGAAGAGTGTCGGCATCGCCGCGCGCGTGGCTTCGTCGAACAGAGCGCCGACAAACTCTCGGTCCTTGCCGCCGGCCGGTCGCAGGATGAGGCCGTCGGGAACCGATGGCCAGGCGGGGCGTTCCGGCAGCTTCTTGCGAACGCTCACGTGTTCAAGGTGCCAAGGCTCTGAATCGAAGCAGGGCCAGGCGCCGCGGTGAGCCGACGTGACGTCCGCCCGGAGCACAAGCCAGCGACCGCGGGCGGCGGCAGCCACGTGCCGGATCAGGCAGGCTGCAGTGTCCGGGGGAGCCGCAGGATCGAGCAGCAGAATCTGCAGCAGGCCTGTAGCGCAGT
>JBCBCF010000252.1:0-6286 GCA_038530905.1 Acidobacteriota bacterium | reverse complement strand
GCGTCGCCTGCTGCGTCGCCGACAGGTTGCCGCGGAAGTTCTGGAACTCGTCCGGCGAAATGCCGTAGTCCGAGGTCGAGAACGCGTCACCGCAGGTGCCAACCACCTCGCAGAGGAAAACCGGCGTGCCGACGAGGCCCGCGTTGAGCGAGATGTAGGTGGCCGGCGGATCGCCGGTCGTCTGATCGTTCTCGAAGAGCTCGCTCTCGCCGTAGACGTAGCCGACCTTCACCGCGTGGTCACCCCAGCCGGTGTCGAAGAGGTACTCGAGCGAGGTGCGGAACGACTCATTGCCGCGCAGCTCGACGAGATCGGTTCCGGAACCGCCGAGCGTCTCCTGATCGGACGTGAAGTTCGCGCCCGGCTGGAACGACACCGTATTGGCCGGATCGCGGTTCTTCGGGAAGCGATTGACGTCGGACTCGTGGCTGGTGCCCGCCAGCTCGAACGACGCCGAGCCCCAAACGCGGTTGTAGCCGAGCGAGTAGCGCTCGCCGCCGTCCTCGAGGGTGATGTCGGCCGAGTTCGGACGAGTGCGGGTGAAGCTGCCGTCCTGATCGGTCGGATCGTTGAGGAAGGTGCCTGAGATCACATCGCTGTCGGTGATCGCCCAGGTTGCCTTGAGGAAGCCCTGATCGGACTCGCGGGTCGGCGAGCGAAGCAGGACGCCTTCGGGGCTCACGACGTCTTCTTCGCGCTCGATCAGGCGATAGCTGGCGAAGAACCAGGCCTTGTCGCGCACGATCGGGCCGCCGAGGGTCAACGCGGCGTCGAAGGTCGAGAACGACTCGTCCTCGAAGTTGTCGTTGTCCTCGACCAGGCTGTCGTTCTGCAGGTAGTAGTTGACCGAGCCGCTGAACTCGTTGCCGCCGCTCTTGGTGACGACGTTGGAGACGAGGCCCGGAACGCCGACGAACTCGGCCGGGATCGCGCCGGTGAGCACGGACTGCTCCTGGATGATCTCGGTGTTCAGGTTGGCGCCGAAGGTGCCGAGGGTGCGATCGGTCGTGTTGATGCCGTCGAAGTAGTACAGGTTGTCGGTCGAGCGGCCGACATCGCCCGCGATGTCGCGGTAATTGACGCCCGAGCGCGAGGCCGGGTTGCCGTCACCGTCGATCGAGTCCTGCACGCCCGGGACGAGCTGGAGGTAGTCCTGGTAGGAGCGTGCCGTCGGCAGCGACTCCGTCAGCTCGAGGGTGATCGTCTGGCCGGCCTGCGTCTTGGTGACGTCGACCAGCGGCGCCTCGGCGGTGACCACCAGCTCTTCGGTGAGCTCGCTGAGCGCGAGCTGCGCTTCGATCAGCTGGGTCTGACCGGCGCGCACGATGACCTGCTCGACGCGCTGGGTCTGGAACCCTTCCAGCGACACCGTCACCACGTAGTTGTCTGCCGGGTCGAGTGACACCAGCAGGGCCGTTCCGGCTTCGTCCGTCTGCACGGATCGTCGGCTCAGCGTTTCCGTCGACTGCGCCGACACTGTGGCGCCCGGGATCACGCTGCCGTCGCCATCGGTGACGACGACCTCGACCGTGCCTCTCTGTGCCTGGCCGTAGACGGCGCTGGTGGCAACCAGCAACGCCAACGCCATGAGAGCGAGAACTCTTCGCATTCCTTCCTCCTTGAAGGGGATTGTTCGAACCGCTTGCGCCCCCGAGAGTGCAAGCATCGAGCCGGAAAAACGGTGTGTAAAGAGACCCTACCATTCCCGGCATGAACAGCTTGCGAAGCGAGCTCTACAGATGAAGAAGGGGTCAAGAAACTGGTTTGGCGGGTGCGAAGGGCTCTTCTGGAGGGCTCGGCCGCTCGGAAAGGCGCGTCGGCATCGCAGGCGCCGCCTGTTGAAACGCCCGACGAGCGGACGATCGGTCCAGATTGTTGGAGTTGGCTCCGGCGGCTTGAAGTCGAGGACGGCGCCGCGGCCTCGCTCGTCGTCGATCAGCGGCAGATTCTGCCGAGGGCCGACAGTCGGCCGGCAGCCGGAGGATTGGGCTGCGAAGCCATCGATCGGCAGTAGAGCTCGACGGCTCGATCGGTTCGACCTTCGCCCTCGGCAAGCAGCCCGAGGTAGAAGAGCGCCTGCGCGTTGGTGGGATCCTCCGCCAGGGTCGCCCGAAACCGGTCGGCGGCGGCCAAGGTCTGACCGCTTTGAGCCAGGGCGCTCCCCCAGACGTTGTGCGCCCACGTCGGGATCGCGCGGCCGTCGGCCTTCGCTCTGGCCGCCGCTGTGTCGAAAGAGGCGAGCGCGGCGCGCGGCGCGCCTGCCTCCACTTGAGCGCGCGCGAGGAGCCATCCCGCGTCAGGATCGTTCGGCGCCAGTCCGAGGGCGCGCTCGAGGTGAGCAATCGCCGGTCGCGCCTGTCCTTGATCGATCAGCAGAGAACCGAGGAGCACCCGGGTTTCAACCTGCTCGCCGTCGGCCGCCACCGCCCGTTCGAGGCTCGCTCGAGCGCCGTCGAGCCGCCCCTGGCGCTGGTAGGCGACGGCGAGCTGGTGGTGGACCGCCGCGTCGTCGGGAAGCAGCGCGGCCACTTGCGCTAGTCCCAGCGCTGCCTGCTCGAAGTTGCCATTGTCGAATTGGCCCTTGGCCCGCTCCCACAAGAGGATCGAGCTGACACCCTCGGCCACGACCTTGCTCATCAGCGGATCGGAGAACAGGTTGTAGATCGCCGCGTCGTCGGTCCGGCGCGCAACCGCGCGGGCCTCGTCGCGTCGACCCTGGCGCATGTACACCTGCGCCAGGGTCGACAGCGCCTGGGCGTGGCGAGGCTGGGCGCGAAGGACGTCGTTCAGCAGCTTCGACGAGCGTTCCAGGTCGCCGCGCGCGAGCTCGATCTGCGCCAAGGTCACGCGCGCTGGCTGCAGGTCGGCCTCGAGCTCGAGGGCGCGCTCCAGCTCGTTCGCCGCCTCGTCGGGTCGATCGGCGGCAAGCAGCGCGCGACCGAGCCGTAGATGCGCTGGTGCATAGTCGGCGCGCAGCGCCATTGCACGCCGCAGCGCGTGAATCGAGGTCTGCGGGTCGGTGCCGACGACGCTCAAGACGTCGCCGAGGTAATACGGCCAGCGGACGTCGTCGGGGGCTAGGCGCTGGGCCTCACGGTAGGCGATCTCGGCTTCGCTCCACAGCTCGTGGGCGTGCAGCACCATGCCGTAGCGGCCCCAGGTCTCGGCGGACGTCGGGCGAGCCTCGACGGCGGAGCGGCGTTCGCGCAGGCGCTCCTCGACCTGAGTCTCCATGTCGGTCATGTCGGGCTCGGGCACCTCGTCCGGCGCGACCGGGCTTGGAGCCGGTGGTGCTTCGATCGGCGCGCTCGCCTCGGCGTTCTCGATGTCGCCTGCATCCTCGGTCTGCGGGCAGCCGGCGACTGAGATCGCCAGCATCGCTGCCACGAGGGGGCGGCGACAACGCGCGGCGGCGCGTTTCATGGGGTCGAACCGTCGCCGCGCCGCAGGACGATCGCGCGATCCGCCGGGCCGCCCGCGAAGCGCTCGCGCGTGCCGTCTGGCCAGCGGACGATGATCTCGTCGACCGTCTCCGCCGCGCCGAGGCCGAAGTGGGCTCGCGGATCGCTGGCTGACAGATAGCTCATCGCGCCGTGGAGGGCGCGTACCTGGCGTTGACCAGCGGCCAAGATCTCGACGCGAGCGCCGAGCGCTCGGCGACCGAGTGCGGGGTCGATCGCGTCGACTAGCAGCCAATGGCGAGGGGGCGGTTCGGCCCGGTAGACGCGCGCCGGTCCTTCGATGTTGGTGACCACCAGGTCGAGGTCGCCATCGCCGTCGAGGTCGCCGGTGGCGAGACCACGGCCGACCTCGATCGGCCGGGTGAAGGCCGCGGCGGCGTCTTCGAGCAGCCGGAACGTGTCGCCCTCGTTGCGGTAGACCAGGTTCGGCTCGGCATAGAAGCGCCACGGCTCCGGCAGCTCTTCTGTCAGTGGGTCGCCGCGCGTCACCCGGCCGTTGGCGATGGCGAGGTCGAGATCACCGTCGAGATCGAGGTCGAACGGCGCGGTTCCGAAGCCGGTGAATGGGGTACTGGCGGACGCCAGGCCGACCTGCACCGTTTGATCCTCGAAGCCGACGCCCGGATCGAGGTTGCGGTAGAAGGTGTTGGTCTCGTCGCGCAGGTGGGTCACGAAGAGATCGACGTCGGTGTCGTTGTCGAAATCCGCTGCCACGACGCCCATGCCCGCTTCGTGGAGCCCCGCAGCGTTCACGCTCGAGCCCAGGATCAGCGCGTCGTCCAGGAACGTGCCGTCGCGTTGATTGGTCCAAAGCTGGTTCGGGTCGCCGTCATTCGCCACGTAGATGTCGAGCCAGCCGTCCTCGTCGAAATCCTCGCAGACGACACCGAGGCCGGCGCCCGTGGCGATGTCGATGCCGGCGCGGCGCGACACGTCCTCGAAGGTGCCGTCGCCGCGGTTGCGCAGCAGCACGTCCTCGCGATCGTCGAAGTTGTCCGGGCCGCAGTATTCGCGTCGGCCCGCCTTGTCGGTGCAGGTGACGCCCTGGTCGTAGACGACGTAGCGGACCACATAGAGGTCGAGGAAGCCGTCGCGATCGAGGTCGCAGAAAGCAGCCGAGGTCGACCAGTCGTCCCATGCCGTGCCGGTTGCGCCGATGCCGGTGCGGGCCGTGACGTCGGTGAAGGTGCCGCCGCCGTCGTTGCGGAAGAGCCGATCAGGGCCGAAGTTGGCCACGAAGACGTCCTCGTCTCCGTCGTTGTCGACGTCGCCGATGGCAACGCCCGTGCCGTAGCCCGCGTCGCCGAGTCCGGATGTGGCGGTGGTGTCGGTGAAGCGGCCGTCGGCTCCCTGAGTGAAGAGCTGGTTGACGACGTCCGAGGGAGCGCGGCCCAGATCTGGCGCCCCGGACACGAAGTAGAGGTCAAGATCTCCGTCGTTGTCGGCGTCGAAAAGGGCGACGCCACCGCCCATCATCTCCGGGAAGAGAAGGTCGCCACCCGCACCCGCCCGATGGACGGCGGTCACGCCCCAGGCGTCGGTCGCGTCGACCAGCAGATCGACACTCTCGAGATCGTTGGCGCCCGCGGCCTCGGAGCTCACCGACTCCGCAGGGTCGGCAGCCGGCGCCGGGGCGGTGGCTTCGCTCGACGGGCCAGGAGTCGGCGCGTCGCCGCCGCAGGCCGTGAGAGCGAGGCCGAGCGTCAATCCGGCGGCGACGCGTCGTCGGATCTCGGAACGGGGAATGCGCCGATCGGCGCAGCGAACGGTCATCGAGCGGTCGAACATCCGCGGGATGGTAGCAGCCGTTCAGCCGTCGGCGAGGCGCGCCAGACGCGCCTCGATCCGCTGCCGCTGAAGCTCATCGGTGCTCAGCTCGAGCGCGTCACGAAGATGGTCGCGCGCGCGTTCCGTGTTGCCGAGCCGTTGCGCCGTGACCGCCAGATACTCGTGAAAGATCGCCTCGTCGCGCTGCGTGCGCACGGCGCGCCGCAGATGCCGGCGAGCCTCGTCGAGTCGGTCGCCGAGCAGCGCGCGGAGCCCCTGACGGAAGTGGTGGAACGGATTGCGGTCGAGGAATCGCTGGCGGCGGCGCTGCCATCGCTCAGCCTCGGCCGCGTCGCCGAGATCGCGATAGAGCAGCGCGAGGTTGGCTGCCGCCGTCGCGTTGCGTCGGTCGTCATTCAGCACGCCGAGCAGGAGGGCCTCGGCTCGACGCGGGCGACCGTGGCGCCGCTCGGCGGCCGCGAGATTGATCGCAGCCGGCGCCAGGCTCGGGTCGAGCGCGTGAGCGGCTCGCAGGCGCTCGAGCGCCCGACCATCGTCGCCGTTCGCGAGGGCCTCGGCGCCGAGGTTGTTCAGGAAGTGGGCGCGCAGCCGCGTGCCGGCAATGCGTCGCCGCGAGCCGTACCGCCGCTCGTTCCAGGACAAGAAATCGACCTCGAACGTCGCGTTGTCGACTTCCACTTCCGCAAGCATGTGCCAATGGCTCAGGCCGAACTCGCCGCGCTGGCTCCAGCCGGTCACCTCATCGACCTCGACGAATTCCGCCGACAGCCCGAGATGGCGGGCGAAGGCTACGAAGAGCATAGTGAACGAAAGGCAGTTGCCGCGGCGGTGCGCGAACGTTTCGGCGGCGCTGTAGGTGCCGAAGCTGCCGTACTCGATGCCGATGCCGTGGTCGGGATCGAAGATCGCGTCGCGCAGCTTGAGCAGTCGGATGCGCCGCGGCAGCGTGCGCGGAACCCGCGCCTCGATATAGCTCGCCATCTCAGGGGTCACCGCGAGCGGATCGACGAGGCTGGCCGGGCTCCGGCGCTCCGGCT
>JBCBCF010000251.1:0-6368 GCA_038530905.1 Acidobacteriota bacterium | reverse complement strand
TGGTCGCTTGAAACCGGGGAAGCTTAGAGCATCTTGGCGGCGGGCGCTCGGCGGCGGGTCTACAATGCGCCGATGCCAGACCGTGCCGCCCGCGCCGCGAGCGCCTCCATGCGTCGCCGTCTCGACGCCCTCGACCTCGAACCCGCCGCCGATCGAGACGCGGTCAAGGACAGGATCAATCTGCTCCAGCGGCGCCTTGCCGTTCTGCAGCGTGCTTCTCGCGAACACCAACTCGCCAGCGTGGTCGTGATCGAAGGCTGGGCGACGGTCGGCAAGCGGGCGATTCTCCACAGCCTCGTCGAGCGGCTCGACCCGCGCGGATTCCTCGTCCAGGCGGGCGATGTCGACGCCGGCCTCGACGCCGACGGCCTGCCCTGGATGTGGCCGTTCTGGCAGCGGACGCCGGCGCGTGGAGCGTTTGTCATCTACCACCGAAGCTGGTTCGCTCAGCTTCTCGAGGAGCGTCTGGAGCACGGCAAGACGACCGCGACGTGGTCGCGGCGCTGCGCCGACGCGGTGCATTACGAGCGGCTGCTGGTCGACGACGGCACTCTGGTGACGAAGATCTTCTTGCATCTCGACCGCGCCTCGATGCGGAAGCGGCTCGAGACGCTGCGGGACGAGCCGCGAGCTGAGGCTCGCCTCGCCCGCGCCGAGCGCACTCTCAGCGCGTGGAAACAGGCCTTCGAGGCGGTCTGCGACGGTCTGGCGCGCACCGAGGCCGGCTGCCCTTGGCACCTTGTCGGCGCGTTCGACGGGCGGCTGGCGAGACTGCGAACCCTCGAACGGGTGGCGGAGGCGATCGAAGGCGGCCTGGAACGACGCGGCGCCCAGCTGCCGGACGACGAGGAGGCGACATGAACGCCCCCCGACTCGACGATGTCGATCTGTCCCTTCACCTCGACGAGGACGCCTACGAGACACAGCTGCGGACGCTGCAGCATGAGCTGCGCGACGTGGTCGACGGCCTCTACGCGCAGCGGCGCACCATGGTGCTGGTTTTCGAGGGCTGGGACGCTGCGGGCAAGGGCGGCGCCATCCGCCGCCTCGTGCGGCGGGTCGACCCGCGCGATCTGCGGGTGCACGCCATCGGCGCGCCAGCGGGCGAGGACGCGGAGCGCCACTATCTTTGGCGGTTCTGGCGCCGCCTCGATTCACCGTCCGCCCGGCGCCTCGTGATCTTCGATCGGAGCTGGTACGGCCGCGTGCTGGTCGAGCGCGTCGAGGGCTTCGCGGAGCCGGCCGACTGGCGGCGCGCCTACGCCGAGATCGTCGGATTCGAGGAACAGCTTCTGCGCGCCGGCCTGCTGCTCGGGAAATTCTGGCTGCACGTCTCGGACGCCGAACAGCTGCGCCGCTTCGAGGCGCGGCGCGACACTCCGCACAAGCGCTGGAAGCTGACCGAGGAAGACTGGCGCAACCGGGCGCGGCGCGGAGACTATGAGGCCGCCGTCGACGAGATGTTTCGACGCACCCATACCGCCGACGCGCCGTGGACGCCGATTGCCGGCGACGACAAGCGCTGGGCGCGCGTCGCGGTGCTGCGCCGCGCGGTCGAGATCGGCCGCGCGGGTCTCGACGATCGAGCCGGCTCGCCATGAGCACCGCCGAGGTGCTCTTGACCGCCGAGGGCCTGTCGAAGAGCTACGGCGCTCGGCAGCTCTTTTCGGGCCTCGGCCTGACCCTCGCCGCAGGCGATCGCGTCGGCATGATCGGCCCCAACGGTGCCGGAAAGTCGACCCTTCTCAAGATCCTGGCCGGGCGCGAGACGGCGGACGACGGTGAGGTCGCGCTCCGCCGGGGTGTTCGCGTCGCCTACGTGCCGCAGATCGAGCGCTTCTCCGCCGGCGTCACCGTCGAGGAGGCGCTTCTCGAGTCCCCATCGGCCACCGGAGGGCTCGAGGACCGCCACCTGCGCGTTGCTCAGGCGCTGACTCGAGCCGGCTTCGAGGATCCGGCGGCAACCGTCGACCGCCTGTCAGGCGGCTGGCGCAAGCGACTGTCGATCACCCGCGCCCTCGTCGAAGAGCCGGACGTGTTGTTGCTCGACGAGCCGACCAACCATCTCGATCTCGAGTCGATCCTCTGGCTCGAGCAGACGCTGGCACGCGAGCCGAGCGCGTTTCTCGTCATCAGCCACGATCGAGCCTTTCTCGAAGCGATCGCCCGCCGAATGCTCGAGATCGATCCCGTCCATCCCGAGGGCATGCTGGCCGTCGATGGTCCGTACAGCACTTTCCTCGAGCGGCGCTCGGAACGTCTCGAGCAGCAGCGGAGCGAGCAGAGGACGCTGGCCAACCAGGTTCGGCGCGAGATCGAGTGGCTGCGGCGCGGGCCGAAGGCGCGGACCACGAAGGCGAAATCTCGCGTCGAGTCGGCCGGCCGCAAGATCGACGCGCTGAGGGAGAGTCGAGAGCGCCTCGGGCCAAGCGATCGAGGCGACGCCACCGGGCTCGACTTCGACGCCTCTTCGCGGCGCACCAAACGTCTCTGGGTCGGCGAAGGGCTGTCGAAGGCGCTGGGCGGCCGCCAGCTCTTTTCGAACCTCGACCTCGTGCTGGCGCCGAGCGGACGCCTCGGCCTGCTCGGCCCCAACGGCGCCGGCAAGTCGACCCTGCTGCGCGTCTTGGTCGGCGAGCTCGAGCCGGACGCCGGTGTGGTCGAGCGCGCGCCGAACCTGCGCGTCGCCTATTTCGAACAGCATCGGGAGGCGATCGACGTTCCGTCGGCCGAGACGGTGTCGCTGCGCCAGGCGCTGGTGCCCGCCGGCGGCGATTCCGTGATCTATCGCGACCGACCGGTGCATGTTGCGAGCTGGGCGCGGCGCTTTCTGTTTCGCCCAGAGCAGCTCGACACGCCGATCTCTGGCCTGTCGGGCGGCGAGCGAGCGCGCATCGCCCTGGCGCGGCTGATGCTCGTGCCCGCCGATGTCCTGATCCTCGACGAGCCGACCAACGACCTTGATCTGCCGACTCTCGAGGTGCTGGAGCGATCGCTCGAGGACTTCCCTGGCGCCCTGGTGATCGTGACCCACGATCGCTATCTCCTCGATCGCCTCTGCGATCGGATTCTGGCGCTCGACGGCGCCGGCGGCGCTGGCCTTTTCGCTGACGTCGCCCAGTGGCGGCGGGCGCGCGACGAGCGGCTCGCTGACGAACAACGCGAGAGGGCGGCGCGACGCCGCGCGCAGGCTGAAGCGACCGCCGGGGCGCCGGCGGCGCAAGCTCCCCCGCGCAAGAAGCTCAGCTACAACGAGAAGCGCGAGTTCGACGGCATGGAAGAGGCCGTGCTGGAGGCCGAGAGCCGCGCCGACGCGGCCCGCCAAGCCACTGAGGACCCGGCCGTGGCCACCGACGGAGCTGCGCTCGCTGAGCGGTTCGCGGCGCTCGCTGCGGCCCAGGCCGAGGTGGACCGCCTCTACGCTCGCTGGGCCGAGCTCGAAGAGCGCGCCGGTTGAGCGACCGACACGGCCGGCCGGCCGGTGCCTGCGAGCGCCCTAGCTTTGGCGCAGCCGCGACATCAGGCCGCCGCAAGGCGGCGGGTACAATCCCAGGATGCCGGCGATTCAGCCACCGCGGACCCTCGCGCCGCCCGTCGTCCGCACGGTCCTCGACCTGATCGGCGGGACGCCGATGATCGAGCTCTGTCGCTTCGCGCCAGAGGCGAGAGCGGCCTTGTTCGCCAAGCTCGAGTGGTTCAATCCAGGCGGCAGCATCAAGGATCGCGCCGGCGTCGGCATGGTCGACTACGCCGAGCGCCACTGCCTGGTCGAGCCGGGCGGCACGCTGATCGAGCCGACCGCCGGCAACACCGGCATCGGCCTGGCGCTCGCCGGCTCGCAGCGCGGCTACACGGTGATTCTAGTGGTGCCTGAGGGCTACGCGATCGAGAAGGTGAAGCTGATGGAGGCCCTCGGCGGCACGGTCGTTCGCACGCCGGAAGACGAGGGGATGCAGGGCGCCATCCGACGCGCTCGTGAGCTGGCGCAAGAGCTGCCCAACGCCTGTGTGCCGCAGCAATTCGAGAATCCCGGCAATCCGGGCGTGCATGAGCGAACCACCGCGTGCGAGATCTGGGAGCAGCTCGAAGGCCGGATCGACGCTATGGTAATCGGCGTCGGCACCGGCGGCACCTTCACCGGCGTCGGCCGCTACCTCAAAGAGCACGATCCGTCGATTCTCTGCGTCGCTGTCGAAACCAACGGCTCTGTGCTCCAGGGCGGCGAGCCGGGACCGCACGAGGTCGAAGGCATCGGGACGTCGTTCATTCCCGACGTGCTCGATCGGGAGGTCATCGACGAAATCGTCATGGTGCACGACGACGACTCGTTCGCCACGGCCAAACGCCTCGCGTGCGACGAGGGGCTGCTGGTTGGCGGCTCGTCGGGCGGCAACTGCTGCGCCGCGCTCGGCGTCGCCCGCCGGCTCGGCCCGGGGCGGCGCGTCGTCACGATCTTTCCCGACGCCGCCGAGCGCTACCTGTCGAAGGGGCGTCTCGGCGGTCCGCCGTGACGCCGAACGGCAAGCGGGCGGCCTATTCGTAGTCTTCGACGTCCGCCTCGTCGTCGAAATCGGCCGTCTTGTCGAGGCTGGACTCGATCCAGGCCAAGAAATCGTCGTCGCCGCGCGAGATTTCGAACGCCAGGAGCTCCGGCAGCTCGTAGCGGTGCAGCTCGAGGATCGTCTCGGCGACCGCGTCGTATTCGTCGGCCATCGTCTTCACGATCAGCAAGTATTCACCGTCGCGGCAGATCTTGCCTTTCCAGCGATAGATCGAGCGCACCCCCGGCAGGATGTTGACGCAGGCTGCCTGCCGGCGCGCGATCAGCTCCTGCGCGATCTCGATCCCTTGGTCTTCGGAGCCGACGGTAGTGACGACGACGATGGCGCCCATTCGGCAAAAGTACCGGACCGCCGGCAGCCGGTCAAACGGCGCGGGCGGCCCGGGAATCTGAGCGGCTGACGGGCGGCGAGCCGATCAGGGGCGCCGCCAGGCGTCGGCGTCGAGGTCGTACACCAGGCGCGTGATCTTGCCGGAGCGCGAGGCGACGCGGACGACCCAAAGGTGCCGGCCGCCGTCGGTCAAGTAGACCGAACCAGGCGTGGCCGTCCCGACGGGTGAGAACACCGCCAGGTCAGAGCGGTTGAAGCGGATCGGATCGTCCAGGCGATCGAGCCGGCGGCCGCTGCCGCCGGGATCTTTCGGCACCAGTCCGGGCGGGAAGCCGAATCTCGCTGAATCGCCGAAGCCGCCAAGTCGGCGCCACGGCCGGACGAGCGGATCGACACCCTCCTCGAGATCGGCGTTGCGCACACCGTCGCCGTCGCCATCGCGGTAGAGGGCGAAGTCGACCTCGCCCTGGCCGTCGACGTGGAATTTCACCCCGACGTTGGCCCGATGCCGGATGGCGTAGAGACGGCTCTCGGCGAGGGCACCGGCCACCTGCTGAGCTGCGAGCTCCACGCGCAGGCCGGCTGCAGCGGTGCGCAGAGGCGGCAGCGCCAGCGCTGCCGACATGCCGAGCAACGCCAAGACGCCCAGAGCTTCGATCAGGGTATAGGCACGATGGCCTGCTGGAGATGACATCGCGATGGTTCGCGAGTCGGCGGCGGGAAGCGGCCGTGCTCCGCCAGATCGACAAGCACCGGCCGCTTCCCGAGCCGAATCAGCCCTCGCCGCCCTGCGCTGCGGCCGATCCGACGTTCGCCGCCTGAACATCTTTCGTCCGCAGCTTGCGCTGGAGGGTCGTCTCGCCCTTCACGACGACGTGGTTCTCGAGCAGTTGAAAGGTCTTCTCGCCGATCCCCTGCACGAGAACGAGATCTTCCGGTGCCTCGAAGGCGCCGTTCTCGTCGCGGAACTCGAGGATGCGGCCTGCGAGCGACGGGCCGACACGCGGCAGAAGCTGCAGCTCCGCGGCACTGGCCGTGTTGATGTTGACGACTTCTGATGCGGTGTCGCTGCCGAAGGCTGGCGACGCGAGCATCGAGATCAGAACGAGAGCGACGGCCAGGAGGCCGGAGCGGACGGAGTGGAGTCGCAGCGTGTGACTGTTGGTTTGCATGAGATGTTCCTTTCGGCTCCCCATCGACGGGAGCGTGGCGGCCGATGCGATTCGGCCGAATGGCGCCGCGATCGGATCGCGACGCGTGGCTTGGAATGTCGGACGCTGGATGCATCCGGTGTCGAACGCGGCCGGCGCCGCCATAGGGCGGCCGCGCGGCCGTGGGTTGCCGCCTCGCGGCGGCTCTCGATTCGGACGGTGGACGCTCGGGCACCTCCTTCCTCGGGTTCGGAAGGAGGACATTCCAAGGTTCTTGCCAGCACGCGTCACTCTCTCTAAGTCATTGAAAATATTGATCTTGCTC
>JBCBCF010000250.1:0-6369 GCA_038530905.1 Acidobacteriota bacterium | reverse complement strand
AGGAAGCTGCTCCTCTCGACGAATCCGAAGCGACTCCTCCAGCTTGCCCTGGGCGCTGATGCGGGGACGGATCGCAGATGTGCTGTTCGCCCAGGGTAAGTTGGAGGAGTCGCTTCGGATCCGTCGGGAAGAACAGCTTCCCGTATACGAGCTACTGAGGGATGTTCGCTCGCTGGCGATCACGCGAGGGAAGATTGCCGACGTGTTGTTTGCCCGGGGTGATCTGGAGGAGGCGTTGCGGATCCGTCGCGAGGAGGAGCTTCCCGTGTACGCGCGGTTGGGGGATGTGCGTGCGTTGGCGGTGACGCACGGGCAGATCGCGGACGTGTTGTTTGCTCAAGGCGAGCGGGAAGAGGCCCTCCGGCTTCTCCAGGACGAAACACTTCCTGCCGCGCGGCGACTCCAAGACCCTTCCATGATGGCGCAGGCGCTGTGGAGCAGTGCGCGAATCCGCCTGGCGCAGGATGAGCTAGACGCTTCAGGCGTCAGCGAGGCGCTCAAAGAGCTTCAGGAAAGCTTCGAGTTGAACTCGAGACTGCAGCGAGCCGATGGCATCGCGGCCAGCGGTCGTCTGCTGGGTCAGACGTTGGTGGCCAGCGGGCTTCCCGAACCGTCGGCTGGCGTTCTCGATGCGTCGGCGTCCGCTTTCGAGCGCTTGGGGCACGTGGCAGAGGCGAGCGCAGTGCGGGCCTTCCGGCAAGAACACTGCGGCTGACGATCCGAAACTCAGGCGGAGCGAACGCGCCGGCCCATTGGCCGGCGCGTTCGCGTGCAGAAACTTCGCCCGATCCGGGGCTCGGCGTCTGGCCGATGTCTGGTGTGCGTGGCGAGTCGGAGAGCCAGACGGAGAAGCGATGAGGGGCTCGGCGGGGATGCGCGATCTTCAGAGAAATGGCAGAATAGTTTTGTCATGGGGAAGAAACTCTCGGAATCGAGAAAGCGCGCGCGAGCTCGCATGCGCCTCGTGCGGCCGGAGAATGCGCAAAAGGTGGTCGGGCACGAGCGGTATTGGTCGGTCGATTTCCTCGACCTCTACCTCGATCAATGCGAAGAGCTGGCGATCGATCTCCCGCGCGACGCGTACGCCATGGGCCGTCATGCGCCGATGTTGGCGCAGCGCATCCGCGTCGGAACGGCGCCCGAGGAGTACCCGACCGGCCAGGCGCGCTGGGAGTCGGTGATCTACGCGACGGCGGTCTATGCGAGCTGCTGTCGCGTCGCCGGCGAGCTGACCGAGGCCCGCTTCGCTCTCGACAAGGCCCGCGAGCTGCTCGCCGAGGCGCGCGATCGGCGGGTCGAGATCGGCCTGCGGATCGATGCCGAGCTTGATCGTCGGGAGGCGGCTTATTGGGCGACCCGCGGTGACCTCGATGCGGCTGAGGCCCTGGTTGGCCGTGCGCTTCTGAATGCCCGCAAAGTTCGCGACGAGCCGAACCTTGCGAGTGTCTACAGCCTTCGAGGTCTGCTCGGGCAGCTCTCGACGAGAGGCACGAACGTCAGCGACTTCTCAGAAGCGATGGCCCGAGCTGACATTCAGACCAACCGAGGTCGCCGAACGTTCTTCGCCGCGCTGCACAATCTGACCATCGCGGCGGCAACCGATACGCACTCGATCGATGCCTGCAAGACTGCCTACCTACTGCTCGAGACCGTCAAGAGCACGCTGGCGCGCAGGCCGAAGTCCATCGCAAAGCTGAAGGTCTTCTGGGTGGAAGGCCTGCTGATGGCGCGTTTTGGGCTGAATCGGCACGCCGAACGGAAACTTCAGAAAGCTCGCCTGGGGCTGCTCGCGCTTGGAGATCGATCAGGTTTCTTCGCGGCTTCGATCGACCTTGCGCTGATCGACCAAGCACACGGAGACGGTCGTTCGGCTCAGGCCGTGATTGACGACTGCCTTCGCAGAGCCGACGCCGAAGATCTCGAGCAGCTCGCCGCGCGTCAATGGCCGCAGTGGTTGATCCTCGATCCGGCGAAGCTGCGCGAGACTCGAGGTCGCTTGGCGGCTCAGCCTGTGCAAACCGCGAAACAGCGCTGGCTGTAGGACTCGGTACCCGGTGGCCGCCAAGCTCGCGGTCGCTTCGCCTATCCGTTGTCGATGATGTAGGGACCGACCGACTCAGGTTCTCCCGATGGCGAGAACGCTTCAGTCAGCAGGCTGATCGCGTTGTCGATCCATGCGACCGCGTCATTCCAAGCACTGAGGGCCGGCGCGTCGGATGCGGAGGCGGGAAGGGCGAGCAGCGTCATCAGCACGACGCAAGCAGCGAGTTTCTTCATGGCATGACTCCTTTGAGGAGAGGCGGATCCGTGATCCGCTGAAGGGTGATGTGCCCTCATTCTCGACCAAGGGGTCGTCAAAAGTCACAGGATCAAGAGATCTCTCCAATTTTGTAGATTTTTCATCTGGGTTGCACCAACGATCGGCGGGAGCGATGATGTGCTCCGTGGTGTCGAGGATCGCGCCGTCTTTGCAAGGCTTGGCTGAGATCCAGAGATTCGATGAAAGATTAAGCCTTATTTCTTGTTGACAGCCCTAGATCGCTGTGGTCGAGTGGGGGAATGAAACACTCTCCCGCCCCTCATTCCTATGTCTCGATCGGCCTCCGGGCGATCTGCGCCCTCACGCTGATCGGCTGCCTTGCGCAGCCGGTTGCAGCAGCCAATACCTCTCCGGTCGCCGCCAACGACACCGCCGACCATTTCGGCCGCAGTCTCGTCTTCGATCCCCTCGCCAACGATGTCGATGCGGACGGACAGGAGCTGACGCTCTCTCTGGTCGGCGAGACGTGCACCGGAACCATTGCGGTCGAGGATGGATTGCTCCGGATCGAGCCGGCGCACATCGGCCGGGCGGAGAGCTGCACGGCCACCTATCGAGTCACCGACACGCGGGGAGCCAGCGACACCGCGACCGTGACCTTCCAGGCGATCGAGTTCCCCATCTTCCTCGATGGGTTCGAGTCGAACGACGCGGCCGCGTGGGGCGCGTGCGTGCCGACCTGCCCGTGAGGAGCGCGACCATGAGGCTGTCGAATCGTGCTCTTCGCCCTGCAGTTGAGGTGGCGGTCAAGGCCGCCGCGACGGCGACCGCGGCGGTCTGGGTCCTCGCCTTCAGCACCCTCTTGGTCCGCAGCGTCGCCATCGCACAGGAACCTGCTCCGAACGTCCGCGGGTTGACGGCGAGTACCTCGTATCAACCCGGCAATCTCGACTCGATCAATCTCTTCACCGGAGCCGTGTCCGTTGGCGTGCCGATCGGTCAGGCGTATCCTGTCGGGCCATCGTTCTCCTACCAGCTGCGCCTGGTCTACAACTCGACAGCGTGGGACTACGATCAAGGCCAGTGCCCGAACCAGGCGCCTTACCCGCTGCCCGAGCCCAATCCTCGGACGGACGCAGGGTTCGGCTGGTCGCTCCATCTGGGCAAGCTCTATCCGCCCAACACCCCGCTGAACCTGCGCGACGAATGGGTCTATCTCTCGCCGGACGGCGGTCAGCACGCATTCTTCACCGAGCTGCATCCCGATCAGCCGTCGCCGCCGCAGTCGGACACATGGTTCACTGACGACGCGACCTATCTCCGACTGCGCCATCGGCCGACGGCGGGAGCCACCTGCGTCAGTGTGGCCGGGACGACCGCGGCCTGCGCCACCGTGGAGTCGCCAGACGGCAGCGTGCGCGAGTTCCGCAACTTCGACCTGGCGGGTGGCGACGACTGGCGGCTGACGCGCATTCGTGACGCTTTCGGCAACGCCATGGACTCGCGGTATCCGAACGCGACGACCTGGCGGATCACGGACGATCAAGGCCGGCAGCATGACGTGATCTTCGATGCCGGCGGCGTGGTGGGCGGCAAGGTCGTGCGGGTCGATCTTCGGACGTTCGGCAACCAGGTCTCCAGTTGGACGTTCGCCTACGACGCCGAGAGCATCCCTCGGCAGGCGTTCACGCGCCGAGACTGCATGCCCGCCTCGCATACGGAAGAGGTTGCGGTCGATCTCTTGGCGCAGGTGACGCAGCCCGATGGCTCGTTCTGGCGCATGACCCACGCTCTGACCGACGCGGCGCCGCAGATCCTTTCGGGCGGCCTGCTCGATCTCCGGCTGCCGAGCGGCGGCAAGATCGCCTGGACGTATCAGGTCTACGACTTCAACACCTTCGGCGATCCCGACGAGATCGACGCCAACCCGTACAAGGTGGCCTACGGCATCGCGACGCGCTCGCTCTTCGATTTCGCCGGTGCCGCGCAGCCGATCGGCACCTGGACCTACGACTATCGGACCGACGCGCCGGCGCCGGGCGGCGGCACCCAGGATCCAGCGTGCTTCCACAGCAACACCGTCACGGACCCACTCGGCAACGCGGTGCGCCATTATTTTTCGACCAGCGCGGTGTTTTCGCAGCGCTGGGCCTATGGTCTGCCGTATCGAACCTGCAACGGTGCCGGCGGAGGTGAAGGGCCGCCATACCTGTCGCAAGAGTTCTTCGAGGGAAGCGCTGACACGGGCACGCTCGTCCGCTCGATCTTTGTCGAGTTCACGGCCGACGGCGTGGACGGGCAGCGCGGCCGGAACGTCCAGCAGACCTTCCGTCGCCTGGTGTTCGAAGACGACGGCGATCGTGTGCGCGAGACGCGGTGGGAGAATGCCGACGGGTTCGGCAAATGGCGCACGACTCGCTACGACGGAAACGTCTTCGGTGCCGAGGTTGAGAAGGTCGTGTCGACGGCCTGGAATCCGTCGACCGGGACGCTGACGCGCAATCCTCAGACCGGCGCCGAGCCGCCGTCGAGCACGTTCGTCCTGCCGGGCCGCGACGATCCCTGGGTCTTCAACTGGTGGACGTCGAGGGAGATCCAGCAGGGAGGCGATCGATCGGTCGTCGAAGCCTGCTTTGACGCGTCGACCGGCTACCTGGAGCGCGCGCGTGCTCTGGCCGGCGGGAGCCCGGCGAACCAGGACGTCGTGACGCGCTACACCTCCGAGATCGTCGGCGGTCGCGAGACGGGTCGCGTTGCCCGGGAGGACGTGTGGGGCGGCGACGACGGACCGGCCCTCGACACTTTCTATGGGGATCTCTGCCAGATGACCCTGCCCTCGTCGTCGCCGGCTTATCGTCTCGATCATGCATATGCAGGTGCAGTGCGGTCGACCTCGTCCTGGCGCGATCCCGACGACGGAACGCTGCTGCTGTCGGCTCTCGACGCCACGATCGACACAGCGACGGGGCTGCCGTCGCGGGCCCGCGACGCGGCGGGCGTCGAGACGGTCTTCGGCTGGGATCGGATGGGCCGGCCGACCTCGATGCGTCCGCCGGACACCGCCTCGACCGCATACACTTACTCGTTTCCGACGGTTGCGTCGCCCAATCGAGAGACCTCGACCCTCGTGCAGCTCTGCGCCATCGGCACGACAGGCTGCCTCCAGAGTCAGGATCTTGCGTTCTCGTATGAGCGCTTCGACGGTCTGGGTCGCAAAGAGCTGGAGACGGCGTCGTATCCGAGCCAGGCGGGCGGGGATCGCACGTTCGAAGACCGTCGATTTACCTACAACGCGCTTAACTGGCCGCTGACGATCTCGACCTGGGGCAGCGCACAGCGGACGACGCGGTATCTGAACTACGACCGCTTCGGGCGCGTCGGGCTCATCGATCCGCCGGGGAGCCAGCTGCCGTCGATCGAGATGCGGTACTCGGGCGATCGCTTGATCGAGCGCAGGGTCCGGGTGGGTGCCGGCGCGGGCGGCGGGCTGGTCGACGCGTGGACCACCGAGGTCTACGACGCCTTCGGGCGTCTCGTGCGGCTGTGCGAAGCCCAAGACGCTCCGTTCCCAGGAAGCTGTCAGGACGCCTTGACGCGCTACGAGTACGACGAGCTCGATCGCCTGACGGAAGTGCGGCAGAACCCCGGCGTCGCCGGCGGAGGGCAAACGCGCCGCTTCACCTACGACGGTCGCGGGGTGATGCGGTCGGAGCAAAATCCGGAGGTCGGGCCGAGCGGCAACGGTTCGACGACCTACACGTTCGATGCGCTTGGCAACGTGTTGACGCGCTCGATTGCGGGCTCGACCGCGTTCGATCTTGAGTATGCCTACGATCGCGCCGGCCGGCTGATCCGCGTGGCCGAGCTCGGCGGCCGGCCGCTTCAGGAGCAGTTCTACGGCTTCACCAACGCGGGGAGCGACCGCAAGCGCGGCAAGCTCGTCGCCGCGAAGCGCTACAACTACGTCTCGGTGGCCGGGCCGCTGGCGGCGCCGACGGGGGCGATCAGCGGCACAGTGGTCGATCGCTATCGCTATGCGGGGCGCAACGGGGCCCTGTCGCAGAAGACGACGAGCTTCACGCTCGGTACCGGCACGTCGTCCTTCCGCT
>JBCBCF010000249.1:0-6386 GCA_038530905.1 Acidobacteriota bacterium | reverse complement strand
ACTCGAGTGCGCTGGCATCATCGAAGACGTCGGCGCCGACGTCGTCGAGTGGCGGGTCGGAGACCGCGTGATGGCGCTCTTGGCGGGCGGCGGTCAGGCCGAAGCGGTGATCGCGCCGGTCGGCCAGCTCCTACCGATTCCCGATCACTTCTCCTGGACCGACGCTGCCGCCGTGCCGGAGGCGGCGATCACCGCTTGGGCCAACCTGGTCGCCGAAGGCGGATTGTCGACCGCGGTGGTCGACGATGGCCGCCGAGCATCGGTGGCGATCCTCGCCGCCACCTCCGGCGTCGGCACGTTCGCCGTCCAGCTCGCCCGAGAACTGGGAGCCCAGGTGCTGGCGGTCGGGCGATCGGCCGATCGGCTCAAGGCGCTGCTCCCGCTTGGCGCCGACGCGTGTCTGACGCTCGACGACGAACTACCCGACGCGCTGCGGGCCGCGAGCGACGGCGGCGTCGACCTGATCTTCGACATGGTTGGCGGCGCAGAGTTCGGCTCTCGGCTCTCGGCGCTGCGCCGCCGCGGCACCTGCGTGCTGGTCGGTCTCATGGCCGGCACACGCGGCGAGATCGACCTTGCCGATGTCCTGCGCAGGCGCCTGCGCATCGTCGGCTCGGTGTTGCGCTCCCGATCGCGCGCGGAAAAGGCACAGCTTGTCGCCGAGTTCCGCCACTTCGCCGACGAACGACTGGCTGACGGCAGGCTGCGGCCAATCGTTGACCGCGTGCTGCCGTTCAGCGAGATCGACGAGGCCTATCGAGCGATGGAGCGCGGCGGGCACTTCGGCAAGATCGTCGTCGACATGCCCGGCTGACCGGGCCGCACCACCGCACCAAACCTCACGCGTCCCGCAGACCGGCACGCCAGGCTCCGCCGCCGGCCTCGTCGGCTGCGGGAGAGGGACGCGAAAGAGCACGAATCCGCCGCGGAGGCCGGCCCCGACGCGGGCGAAGGTCCGCTGTGCTAGCGTCTCGCCGCCCGCCGTGGGCTCTGCCGTGCCGACCACCTACGAAGTCCTCCGTCGCCTCGCCGAGCCGGTTCTGCCGGTGCTTTCGGCGCGCGTGCGCCGAGACCTCCGAACGCTGTTGCGCGCGTCGCCCGCAGCGCGGCCGCAGCTGCTCGACGTCGGCGGGCGCCGGTCGCCGTACACGATCGGACTCGCGGCCGACGTGACGATCCTCGACGTGCCGCCGGCCGACGCGATCCAGCGCCAGCTAGACCTCGGCGTCACCGAGAAGACCGCCGAGACGGTCACCCGTCGGCGCTCCAACATCGTGGACCTGCGGCTCGAAGACATGACGCGGTCGACTCTGCCCGATGGATCCTTCGATGCCGCCGTCAGCGTCGAGGTGGTCGAGCACGTCGAGGACGACGCGACGTTCATTCGGCAGATCGCTCGCGTGCTGAGGCCGGGCGGGTTCGTCTACCTGACCACGCCCAACGGCGACTACCGGCGCAACGAAGGTTCCGACCACAACCCGGATCACGTGCGCCACTACACCCGCGCCCAGCTGCGCGCGCTTCTGGATCCGGCGTTCGAACGTGTGCGCGTGATCTACGCCGTGCAAATGGGGCCGAATTGGCGGGAAGGACTGAAGTCGTTCCGCGCGCGGCGACCCCTGCGGACCCTTCGGACCATGCTTGGCAATCTGCTCAATCGCCTCGAGTCGCGGGGCGTCGACGAGACGTCCCAGCGCACGGCGCACCTGATCGCCCTCGGCTTCAAGAGGGTCGACGGCATCGCAAACGGCGGGTCCAGTCCGGAGACCGATCGATGAACGTTCTGAAGTTCGGCGGCACGTCGGTGGCAACGGCGGACGCCATCCGGCGCGTGCGCACGATCGTCCGCGATGCGCGGGCGAAGAGTCCGGTGGTGGTCGTCGTCTCGGCGCTCGGAGGGGCAACGCAGGCGCTTCTCGATCTGGCGTCGCGCGCCGCGGCGCGCGACGAGGGCTGGCCGAATGAGCTCGACGGTCTGCGCCTGCGCCATCTCGAGACCGCCGCGGAGCTGGTGACCGGAGCCGGGCACGATGCCCTCGAGGCGACGCTCGAGGCACGATTCGCCGATCTTCATGATCTGCTGCGCGGCGTCTTTCTCCTGCGCGAGCTAAGCGCCCGCGCCAGTGACGGCATCGTCAGCTACGGCGAGCGGCTGGCAGCCGAGATCGTGGCCGCAGCGTTTGCCGAAGGCGGTCTGGCGGCGGTGGCGGTGGACGCGCGGGCGCTGATCCGGACCGACGACCGCTTTGGCGGCGCGCGCGTGCGCCTCGAGCCGACCTTGGCGGCCCTGCGCGCGGCACTCGAAGGTCGCGACGACGTGCCGGTCGTCACCGGCTTCGTCGCCGCCACCGACGACGGACGCACCACGACGCTCGGCCGCGGGGGCTCGGACTACACCGCGGCGCTCGTCGGTGTGGCCCTCGACGCCCGGATCGTCGAGCTGTGGACAGACGTCGCCGGCATCCACACGGCGGACCCCCGCCGCGTCCCCGACGCTCGGCCGATCGAGGCGATGTCGTATGCCGAGCTGATGGAGCTGTCGCATTTCGGCGCCAAGGTCGTCTTCGCCCCAACCCTGCATCCCATCCGCCAGCGGGCGATTCCGCTCGCCATTCACAACACTTTCGCGCCACACGCCGGCGGCACGCGGGTCACCGCCGATGGCCTGCCGGCCAAAGCAGCTCCCGTTCGCGCCATTACGTCGATCCCCGAGGTCGCCCTGCTGCGGCTCGAAGGCAACGGCATGCAGGGCGTTCCGGGCATCGCGGCGCGCCTTTTCGCGGCGCTCGCGCGGCACGAGATTTCGGTCATCCTGATCAGCCAGGCCTCGTCGGAGCACTCGATCTGCTTCGCGGTCGCGCCCAGCGACGCCGACGCCGCACGCCGCGCCGTCGACGCGGAGTTCGAGAACGAGCGTCGGCTCGGCGTGGTCGAGGAGCTGCAGGCCACCGAGCCGCAGGCGGCCCTCGCCGTCGTCGGCGAACGGATGGTCGACTCCCCTGGTCTCGCCGGCCGCCTCTTCGATCGCCTTGGACGCGAAGGCATCAGCGTTACGGCGATCGCTCAGGGCTCGTCCGAACGCAACATCTCATGGACCGTGGCCGCCAGCGACCACGACCGCGCGCTGCGCAGCGCGCACGCGGCGTTTTTCGGATCGGTCGAGCGCAGCAGAAGGGCCAACCGCCGGCTTGACGTCATCCTCCTCGGCACCGGTGGCGTGGGCGGAGCGCTCCTCGAGCAGATCGCGGCGCGGCAGGACGCCTTGGCCGAGCACGAAGATCTCGACCTGCGTCTGGTCGCCGTCGCCGGCAGTCGACGACTCCTGACCGACGCAGACGGCCTCGATCCCACGACCGCTCGCGACGACCTTGCCGAGGCCGCTGCAAGCACCCCCGACCGCCTTCAAGCTCTGCTCCAGCCGAACGGTGCCGCGCGGCGCGTGCTCGTCGACTGTACAGCGGCCGACGGCCTCGAGCCGCTCCTCGAGCGAGCCCTGCGCGCCGGCGTCGGGGTCGTCGCCGCCAACAAGAAGGCGTTCGCCGGCCGGAGCGATGCCTGGAGCCGCCTGCGCGACGCCGCGTCGAGCGCGCCGCTGCGCATCGAGGCGACGGTGGGGGCCGGCCTGCCGGTGCTCTCGACCCTCGAGGACTTGGTGCGCACCGGCGACGTGCTGCGGTCGATCGATGCCGTGCTCTCAGGCACGATCGCTGTCGTCCTCGATCGGTTGCGCCCCAACCTGCCCTTCTCCACCGCCGTCCGCGCTGCTTACGACGAAGGGCTGACCGAACCGAATCCGGTGGACGATCTGTCGGGGACCGACGTGGCGCGCAAGCTCGTGATCCTCGCTAGGCAGGCCGGACGCACCATCGAGCCGCAGCAGGTCGCGGTCGAGTCGCTGGTTCCGGAAGGTTTCGCCAACCTCTCGCTCGACGATCTGTGGCCCGCGCTCGCGTCCCTCGACGACGCGTTCGAAGCTCGCCGAGCCACCGCTGAAGCTGAGGGGCGCAGGCTGCGCTACGTTGCCCGCCTCGACGCCGACGGCGCGCGCGTCCGTCTCGAGGCTGTTCCGCCGGAGCATCCAGCATACGGCCTCGCCGGCCCTGAGAACATGGTCGCATTCCGCACCGATCGCTACGACCCGGTGCCGCTCACCGTCCGCGGGCCCGGCGCGGGCCGCCACGTCACGGCCGCCGGCGTCTTCGCCGATCTGCTGGCCATCGCCCGCGACTGACCCTCTCCAGCAACCCCTTTGCGAATCTCGGCCACGGAGCCTCGCCGCCTGCATGTGTGCCAGCGCTTGCGAATCCGCAGAACCTTCTTTGAAAGGTGCTCTTTGAGAGGTGCCAGGCACCTATTGAAAGCACCGAGCAGGTGCCGGCACCGAGCAGGTGCCAGGCACTTTCTAAGAAGGACCGGCACCGAGCAGGTGCCGGCACCGAGCAGATGCCAGGCACTTTTTCGGCACCACCGAGCAGGTGCCAGGCACTTTGTCGGCAGCCACCGAGCAGGTGCCAGGCACTTTCTCGGCAGGCACTTTCTCGGCAGGCACTTTCTCGGCACCACACGGAGGGTCAAGTGCCGGATCGAATCGCTCTAGAGTAGAGGCGATCTGCTCATCTTCGTTGTCTCAAGGAGAATCCGCATGATTGCGAGCGACGTCCGCGAAGCAGCCGAGAATCTCTACAAGGTGCGGTTGACCAATGAGCCGGAGGCCTGCATCGAGCTTTTCCATCCTGAAGGCATCCTTCGAATCGCCGGTGAGGCCAATGTCGAGAACATTCCCGACGCCGCCGAAGGTCGCCCGGCGATCGACGTTGCCGTTCGAACGCTGGTCGCTGACTGGCGCTGGCTGGAGCTCGACCTCAAGTCGGTCGTGGTTGAAGGGCAGCAGGCCGCGGTCCGCTACGACGTGACGGTCATGCACGGCCCAACCGGAGAGACCCTGGCGCTCGAAGTGATGGACCACATCCGATTCGACGAGAACTTCGCCATCTTGGAATTCGTCGAGTTTCTGGACACGGCGCGGGTTGCAGCTCTCGGCGCGGGGCCTGGCTAGGCGTCAACAGATCCGGTGCCAGGCACTTTCTAGAAGGCCAACAAATCCGGTGCCAGGCACTTTCTAGAAGGCCGAGTCTTCGAGCGCCGCGAGAAACGCGAGGAGATCGGCGCGTTCTTGGGCCGTCAAGAGGAAACCGCGGACGAGGGGATCTCGGTTTGGATGCTGGCTGCCGTCGCCGGCGTACCGACCGGCCTCGAGACGACGACCGCCGGCGGCATAGTGGTCGAGAACGTCGTCGAGGGTGGCGGCCGAGCCGTCGTGAAAGTACGGAGCCGTGCGCGTGACATTGCGCAGCGTCGGCGTCTTGAAGCGCCCGTCGTCGGCCGGTTGGGCAGTGTGTCGGGCGAGGCCCGGATTGTCGGACGGGTAGCGACCGTCGAGGTTGTAGAGGCCGGTGTTGTGAAAGATCGGCGGACGCGGCGTCGAGCCCACATGGCGCGTCGGCCCCGACAGGTTGAAGCCGCCGTGACAGTGGCCACAGGCGAGACGGTTGCCGAAGAAGAGTCGCATGCCGCGCCGCGCCGCGGGCGTCAGCGCGCCCTCGTCGCCTCGATGCCAAGTTCGATCGAATGCCGTATCGCCGAAGATCAGCGTCCGCTCGTACGCTGCGATCGCCTGGGCGACGTGATCCCACGTCACGGGATCACCGGAGGAAGCGTGTCCCAAGCCGGTCAATGGACCGGTGAACGCCGCATCGAACAGCCGGCTGACGTCGGCATCTTGCCGGAATCGATCGAGCGCTACCGCGTCGCGCTGCATCCCCATCTCGACCGGATCGTGGCCGAAGAGAGGCGTCAACAGCTGGTCCTCGAGCCGCGTGACGTTCGGATCGTCCCAGCCGAGGGTCTCGGCATACGCAACGTTCACGAGGGACATCGCCGAGCGCGGGTGCAACACACCGGTCACACCCTCCGGCCGCGCTCTCCCATCGGTGAACGCCAGCTCCGGGCGGTGGCAGGTGGCGCAAGAAATCGCGTCGCCGCGCGACAGCCGAGGATCGAAGAAGAGCCGCCGGCCGAGCTCGACTTTCGCCACCGACATCGGGTTGTCTGCAGGAACCTGCGGCTCCGGGAAGCCGGGCGGCAGAGACCATCGCCAGGTTGTCGAAGCGTCGGCAGCGGCCTCTCCAACGCGGGCCGGCGGATCGGGCCTCGAGCCCGCGCCAACCGACCAGCCGGCGGCGACGGTAAGCGCGCCAGCGACGGTCAGCGCGGCCGCCATCGCGCGCCACGCAAACCCTCGGTCGCGGCGACGAGCGCTCAGCGGACCGGCTGCTTCCAGACGCCGGCGGCGCCCATCGCGCCCTCCGGCTCCTCACCGCTGGCGA
>JBCBCF010000248.1:0-6409 GCA_038530905.1 Acidobacteriota bacterium | reverse complement strand
CGAGCTCGACGAGCAGCTTGACTCGGGCGTCGACGCGGTCAAGGCCGCCTTCTCCGCCGCCCGCGAAGAGGCCGAGCGCATCTTCCTCGAGCGCGAGTTCCGCCCGTTCCTCGCCACCGCCTCCGAGCTGGCCTGAGACTGCGCGATCTCTTCGGTCCCGACGGAATCTTCGGCTGCCGAGACACCGGGGCGCTCCACGACTCGCTTCCCTTCAAGACTTCGTTCATTCAGCGACGGTAGTCAATTCCAGACTGTACTCAGTTCCAGACCTTCCTCAGTTTCAGACTCTGTGCCATTCCAGACTCTGTTCACTCCCAAGACCCGGCGCCCGCAGCGGCGCCAGGAGGACACGACATGTTGACCGAGAGCACCTGCGAGATCGAAAAAGATTGGGAATCCAACCCGCGCTGGGCCGGCGTCGAGCGGCCGTATGGCTCGGCCGAGGTAAAGAAGCTGCGCGGCAGCGTCGCGGTGGAGCACACGCTGGCGCGCCTCGGTGCCGAGCGCCTGTGGCAGCTCTTCGAGACCGAGGACTACGTCAACGCTCTCGGCGCGCTGACCGGCAATCAGGCCATGCAGCAGGTCAAGGCAGGCCTCAAGGCGATCTACATGAGTGGCTGGCAGGTCGCCGCCGACGCCAACCTTTCCGGGCAGATGTACCCGGACCAGAGCCTCTACGCGTCGAATAGCGTTCCGGAGCTCGTGCGCCGCATCAACCGCACGCTGATGCGTGCCGACCAGATCCATCACGCCGAGGGCGACGACTCGATCCACTGGCTCGCGCCGATCGTCGCCGACGCCGAGGCTGGCTTCGGTGGCCCCCTCCACGCGTTCGAGCTGATGAAGGGCATGGTCGAGGCGGGCGCCGCCGGCGTTCACTTCGAGGATCAGCTGGCTTCCGAGAAAAAGTGCGGCCATCTGGGCGGCAAGGTGCTCGTGCCGACCCAGCAATTCGTTCAGACGCTCGTCGCGGCTCGCCTGGCGGCCGACGTCAGCGGCGTCCCGACGGTGCTGATCGCCCGCACCGACGCGAATAGCGCGCGGCTCATGACCTCCGATATCGATGCCTACGATCATGAGGACATGACCGGTGAGCGCACGGCCGAGGGCTTTTTCCGCATCCGCGGTGGTCTGGAGACGGCGATCCGTCGAGGCCTCGCCTACGCGCCGGTTGCCGACCTGCTGTGGTGCGAGACGTCGACGCCGGATCTCGAGGAAGCGCGGCGCTTCGCCGAAGCGATCCACGAGCGCTTCCCGAACAAGATGCTGGCCTACAACTGCTCGCCGTCGTTCAATTGGGCAGCCAAGCTCGACGCCGAGACGATCGCCAAGTTCCAGCGCGAGCTCGGCGCCATGGGCTATAAGTTCCAATTCGTCACGCTGGCCGGCTTCCACGCGCTGAACCACAGCATGTTCCAGCTCGCCTCCGGCTACCGCGACACCGGCATGAGCGCCTATTCGGAGCTGCAGGAGGCCGAGTTCGCCGCCGAGGCGCAGGGCTACAGCGCCACGCGCCACCAGCGCGAAGTCGGCACCGGCTACTTCGACGAGGTGCGCAACGTCATCTCCGGCGGCTCCGCGTCGACCGCCGCGATGGCCGAGAGCACCGAGACGGCGCAATTCGCCTGATCGGTCGACCGCATCGATGCACGACCGGGCGACCCGACCGCGGGTCGCCCGGTTCTCGTTTGGAAGGCTGCTGCTCAGCCAGGTGCCAGCCGGCGGACGACAGCGTCGGCAAAGCGCGCGGGCGAGGCGGGATCGAAGGCGAAGTAGAGCGAAGGTTCAATCAACTCGAGCTCGATCAGTCGTTCCGCGCCGTCCTCGTCCTGAATCAGGTCGACCCGCGCGTAAAGCAGGGAGTCCGGCACCGCGTCGAGCGCGCAAGCCGCCGCGGCGCGAGCGGCCGGCGATGGATCAACCGCGCGCAGGCTGCCTCCGTGTTCCTCTTGCACGCGGAAGTCTCCTGCGGCCGGTAACTTGCAGACCGCGTGGCTGAACTCGAGCTGCTCGCCTCCGAAGTAGAAGAGCGACAGCTCACCGCGCGCGAGGACCGACGGCAGGAACGGCTGCACCATGAAAGGGCGCTCGGCGAAGGTGGCGGCCAGCGTTTGCTGGATGTCGTGCGCCGGCGCGTGCACCGCCGAGCGCGCGAGGCGAAACGTGTCGTCGGCGTTGGCGCTCACTCGTGGCTTGACGATCAACTCGTCGGCCACCGTGTCGAGGGACGCCTCGAGGCGAGCGACGACGTCGACGACCGGCTCGGCCGCATCGCCCCAGGCGGTGGGCACGATCGGAACGCCCCGCTCTTCGACTTCTCGGAGATACTTCTTGTCTAGATTCCAGCGGAGAACCGCCAGCGGATTCTCCAATCGCGTGACGGCGTTGATGCTTTCGAGCGTGCGCAGAAATTCAGCCGGCGCGTCCTGGTAGTCCCACGGCGAGCGGACGACCACCGCCTCGAAGTCCGCCCAGTCGACGTCTTTCGCGCGCCACGACACCGTCTCGACCGAGATCCCACGCGTCGAGAGCGGTTCAAGGGTCAGATGGTCGTAGCCGACGAAGTCGTCGAGCGAATCCATGGACAGATAGGCGATCTGGCGCATCCTGCTCCTCGGCGCCGACGCGCCGTCTGGTCTGGTCTCGACGGCGCGGGCTCGACCTTCCGGCCTCGACTGCCGAGGCCCGATCGCCACCCTCTCGTCGCCGGCATCCTCTCGCATCGACTCCCTCACCGCCATCCGGTCCCCATCGTCTACGCTTAGCCCTCTGCGAGGGACTGGAACAGCTTCGCTCGTCGTTCGTCCCGACTCCACTCGATCCGGCTCCGCCGGCCGTTCGCTCACCCGCCGACCTCAGAGAAGCCTCCGATGACGAAGCCTCCGAAGACGTCGTCCACCCCGCTGCGCCGCCGTTCGGACGTGCGCTTCCGCCTGATCGACCGCGAGGGCGTGGTGCTGCGCCAGGACGCCGGCGAGACCTTGGTCCTCAACGAGGTCGGTGCCCGCATCCTCGATCTGCTCGACGGTTCCAACAGCCTGGATGACGTCGTCCAGGCGCTGCACGATGAGTACGAGGCGGACCTCGAGGCAATCACCTCCGACGTCGAAGCGTTCGCCAGCGAGCTGCTGGAGCTCGGCCTGGTCGAGCAGGTCTCCTGACCGCGCCCGTGACCTTCGGCCACACGTTTCTTCGCCATCCTGATCGGTTTCCCGAGGGATTTGCCGGCGACCCGCTGGGTGACGAGCGCGGCCGCCTCGACGTCGTCGGCGGTCCCTATGCCTTCTCGGGCATCTCATCGAGCCATTGGGCAACCCTTGCGCAACGCTTCGGGCCGCTGGTCGGGCCCGACGACGGCTCGCCGGCCGCGGTCTCGACCGAGGTGTTTCGCATCGACTCGGACGCATTCCTGCCGCGCCAGGTCGCCGGCTGGATCTACACCTTCGACCGGGATCCAGGACCCCGCGAGACCCGCCTGGCAGCGCTCGATTGGGTCGGACGGATCGACCTCGAGCTCAATCGCTCGGCTTTGTGGACCTGCGCGTCGGACGACGAGTCCTTCGCCTGCGCGTTCGAGAATTTCTTCCGCACTCTCGTGGCCTATCGACTGCTCGCTCTCGGCGGCGTGCTCTTTCATAGCGCGTGTGTCGAGTCGAGCGACAAGGCGCATTTATTTCTCGGTCATTCGGGCGCAGGGAAAAGCACAATCTCGAGGCTATCGCAGGCCACCGAGCGCACGGTTCTGTCCGACGATATGAACGCCGTCGTGCCGGATCCGGTCGGAGACGGTAGGCGCTTCCTGGTCGAAAAGCTGCCCTTCACCGGCGATCTGGGGCGACAGCCAGGACCGCGCCAAGCGTTGCCGCTGGCGAGCGTCTCCCGACTCCGGCAGGGACCGACTCAGCTGCGCCCGCTGACTTCGGCCTCGGCGGTCGCGTTCCTGCTCACCTGCGCGCCTTTCGTCAACGGTGATCCTCACCGTTCCGATCGGCTGGTCGACAACCTCGAGAAGCTGATCGCCGCTCACCCACCCCGCGAGCTGACCTTCTCGCTCGACGAAGACCCGTGGCCGTTGATCGAAGGCACCGCAGGACCCGGCGATCCCCTGAGCGCCTGGCCGAACGACGCCGGGAAGAGCACCATCTTGTAGGATGGCGATCCGGCGACCACCGATCTCTCGACCGCCGCTTCCGAGCCTCTTCCTCTCCCGCGCGCCGCGCATCCCCGCCCGCCGAATCGGCGGCTTGGCGTCGCGTTCACGAGTCCCCACGCACCGAGTCGAGGCCTACGTTGGACGACATTCGCAATTTCTGCATCATCGCGCACATCGATCATGGCAAGTCGACGCTCGCCGACCGCCTGATTCAAACCTGCGGCGGCGTCGAGGAGCGCGAGTTTCGCGATCAGCTTCTTGACTCCATGGACATCGAGCGCGAGCGCGGGATCACGATCAAGTCAAACACGATCACCCTGCCGTACACCGCGCAGGATGGGAAGACCTATCGCTTGAACCTGATCGACACGCCGGGCCACGTCGATTTCTCGCACGAGGTGCGGCGTTCACTGATGTCATGCGAGGGTGCGCTCCTGCTGGTCGACGCGTCGCAGGGCGTCGAGGCGCAGACGGTCGCCAATCTCTACCTGGCGCTCGAGTACGACCTCGAGATCATCCCGGTGATCAACAAGATCGACCTGCCATCGGCCGACGTCGACCGGGCGCGCGAGGAGATCGAGTCCGACCTCGGCCTCGATCCGTTCGATGCGGTGCTCTGCTCGGCCAAGACCGGCGAAGGCGTCGGTGACGTGCTCGAGGCGATCGTCCAGATGTTGCCGCCGCCGACCGGCAATGCCGAGGCGCCGCTCCAGGCTCTCGTTTTCGACGCGCAGTACGACATCTACCGAGGCGTCGTCATGCTGGCGCGCGTCAAGCACGGGGCGCTGCGCAAAGGGCAGGCGATCCGGCTGATGCACACGGAGAAAGAGTACGAGGTCGAGGAGCTTGGCCTGCTGCAGCTCGAACGCGAGCCGTCGCAACAGCTCGAAGCCGGCATGGTCGGCTACGTGATCGCCGGCGTCAAATCTGTGCGCGACATCACGATCGGCGACACGCTCACCGGCGTCGCGCGCTCGGCCGAGGAGCCTCTCCCCGGCTATCGACCGGCGAAGCCGGTGGTCTTCTCGTCGGTGTATCCAATGCAGTCCGACGCCTACGAGGATCTAACCAAAGCGCTCGAAAAGCTGGCGCTCAACGACGCCGCCTTGACCTTTGAAAAAGACACGTCCGCCGCGCTCGGCTTCGGCTTCCGCTGCGGCTTCCTAGGCCTGCTCCATCTCGAGGTGGTGCAGGAGCGCCTCGAGCGCGAGTACGACCTGGCCCTCCTGCTCTCGGCGCCGACCGTGCAGTACCGCGTCGAGCTGAAGACCGGCGAAGAAGTGCGGGTCGAGAACCCCGCGTTTTTCCCGGATCCGTCAGAGATCGAGCAGGCGTTCGAGCCGTTCATCAAGGCCTCGGTCTGGATGCCGGAGCGCTACATCGGCCCGGTGATGGAGCTGGTGCGCGAGCGGCGCGGAGAGAACACGACCTTCCAATATCTCAGCCAATCGCGCGTCGAGCTGACTTCGGAGATGCCCCTCGGCGAGGTCATTTTCGACTTCTACGATCGTCTCAAGTCGGTCACTCAGGGCTACGGCTCATTCGACTACGAGATGCTCGACGAGCGACAGTCGACGCTGGTCAAGGTCGACATTCTGGTCAACGGAGAGCCGGTCGACGCCCTCTCGCAGCTTTGCCACGAGTCGGTGGCGCGGGCTCGCGCCTTGCGCTACTGCGAGAAGCTGGCGGAGACCATCCCTCGCCAGCAGTTCAAAATCGCCATTCAGGGCGCCATCGGCGGCAAGATCATCGCCCGCACGACGATCAACTCCTTCCGCAAGGACGTCACCGCGAAATGCTACGGCGGCGACATCACCCGCAAGCGCAAGCTGCTCGAGAAGCAGCGCGAGGGCAAGCGGAAGATGAAGATGGTCGGCGCCGTCGAGATCCCGCAGTCGGCCTTCGTTGCGGTTCTCAAGTCCGACGCCTCGAAATAGTCCGATGCCGCTGGCAGCGGGCGTGCCCGGCGAGCTCGGCGAAGCGCCGGGACTTTACGTCCACCTGCCCTACTGCACCGCCGTCTGCCCGTACTGCGACTTCGCGGTGCGCCGAGGCGACGCCGCGGCGACCCGCGCGACGATCGACGCCATCGTGGACGAGGCGGCGGCGCTCGCCGAGGGAAAGCGACCGACGGCAGTTGACCTCGAGGCCGATGCCCAGGCGGCGCGCGGTCTCGCGAGCGCGGTCGATGCCCTACTCACCGGACCGGCGTTCGACACGATCTACCTCGGCGGTGGGACGCCGTCCCTGGCCGCG
>JBCBCF010000247.1:0-6417 GCA_038530905.1 Acidobacteriota bacterium | reverse complement strand
TCGTCCTGCTGCTGATCGTCTTGCCGTTCGCCTTCATTCGCTTTTTCTACGCGCCCTGGCTCGAAGCGCAGATCCGTCTTCGCTCGCCGCGGCGCGTGCCCGAGGGCACGACCGGGCACGTGGTGATCACGCGCTCCGACGACATCGCCCGCGGGCTGCTGCGCAAGCTCGGTCCGCTCGGGATTCCCTGCTACGTGCTGGAAGCCGATCCGACGCTGGCGGCCGAACTGCACTCGGACGGCGTGCCGGTGGTGACGGGCGAGATCGACGCCGTCTCGACGTACGAGGCGATGCGCGTCGCCGACGCGCGGGCCGTCATCGCTAACCACGACGACGCCACCAACACCAACATCACGCTGACCGTCCGACAGATCGCCGCCCAGGTGCCGGTGGTGGCGCTGGCGGAGAAAAACGACTCGGTCGATCTCCTCGAGCTGGCCGGCGCGACCCACGTGATCCCGCTCAAGCGTCGGCTTGGCGAGCAGCTCGCCAACCGGGTCAGCACGGGCCACGCCTGCTCGCACGTTGTCGGGCGGTTCAAGGGCCTGTTGATCGCCGAATTCCCGGTGCATGGGACGCCGCTGTCAGGGCGCGCGGTGCGCGAGACCCGCCTGCGCGAAGCGATGGGCCTCAACATCGTGGCGGTTTGGGAGCGCGGGCGGCTGCTCCAGGCCTACCCCGATCTCGTGCTCACCGACAGCAGCGTGCCGGTGGTGGTCGGAACCCCCGAGCAGATCATGGAGCTGGACACGCTGCTCGTGATCTACGACGTCAATCCGCACCCCGTTCTCGTGCTTGGTGGCGGCAAAGTCGGCCTGGCGGCGGCCGAGTCGCTGAAGCAGCGAGCGGTCGCCGTGCACGTGATCGACGAGAATCCGGTGGTCGTGCGGCAACTGCGCAAACGCCTCGACTCCGACACGGTGTTCACCGGCGACGCGGCGGATCGCGATCTTCTGCTGGGCGCCGGTCTCGACAAGGCGCCGTCCGTGATCCTGACGACGAACGACGACGCCACCAACATCTACCTTGCCGTCTACTGCCGGCGACTGCAGCCGGAGATGCGCATCGTCAGCCGCATCAATCACGAGCGCAACATCGAGGCGATCCATCGCGCCGGCGCCGATCTGGCGCTGTCGTATTCGCACCTCGGGGTCGAGATCATCTTCTCGCTGCTGCGCGGCCGCGAGCTCGTGCTGCTCGGCGAGGGTCTGGAATTCTTCGCGCTCGACATGCCGTCTTCGCTCGCCGGCCGCAGCCTAGCCGAGAGCCAGGTTGGACGCCGCACCGGCCTCAACATCATCGGCCTCGAAACCAACGGTGAGGTCTCGATCAGCCCGGCGGCCGACATGCCGCTGCCGACCGGCTGTCGCATCCTCGCCCTCGGCACCTCAGAGCAGCATCGAGAGTTCGTCGAGACCTTCAAATGACGCCGCGGGCGTGGCTCGCCGCCTCGGTGATGGCCCTCGGCTGCGGGCCGCTGGCATCCGCACCGGTCGATCCCGAACCGTCCCTCCCGTCGCCTGATCATCAGGCACGGTTTGCTGCAGCGCCCGGAACCGAGGACCGGCCGAGCGAGACTCTTCCAGACGCCGAAGCGGCAGCGGCGCGGCGGCTCGCGGCGGCGGACCGAGCTGCCCACACAGCCTTTCCCAAGGC
This sequence comes from Acidobacteriota bacterium, assembly GCA_038530905.1. Lineage (GTDB taxonomy): Bacteria > Acidobacteriota > Thermoanaerobaculia > Multivoradales > J023 > JAUIJL01. The sequence continues at coordinate 4,761 of JBCBCF010000247.1, read as the reverse complement.
TCTCGAAGCCCGCACCGCCGCTGCGTTGCCGGCCGACGCGTCGGGCCTGCTTGGCCGCAATCAACGGTGGGGAGAGATGTTCTCGCCGCGCTTTCAGCTCGGTGCTGGCGCCGCGCTGCGCATCGCGCTCGCCGCCGAGCGGCGGGACGCGGCCCAGAGGGCGTTTCGCGCCGTGGAGGTCGCGACCGAAGCGATCGACGACGACGGCGCGGTCTCCTCGCGCGTGCCCGACACGGTGTCCGGCGGCGCGCAGCCGAACGTCACCGACCTGGCGAGCGGAGCGGCTTTCTTCCTGGGCGACGCCTGTCTCGGGGCCGTCGCACTCGAGGCCGACGTCGAGCGCGATCGCGTGAGTTCGCAGGCGCGCCGCCAGGAGGTCCGATCCCGTCTCGCCGCCGCCGCCCGATGGCTCGCCGATCGGCACGACCTCCTCGAACGCGCCGACCGGAAGGCACCGAATCGGCTGCTCTACGACGCGCTCGCCTTCCGCGGCGGCGCGCTCCTGGTCGACGATGCCGTCGAGCGTCGCCGTCTCGACAATCTTGCCGACGCGTTCACGCGGCGCGCGCTCGATCTGCAGCGGGCCGATGGAGTCTTTGTTGAGGCAGGCGGCCACGACACCAGCTATCAGGCGGTCGCGCTCGCCGTCGGCGAGGACCTCCTCCTGGTCAGCCGAGCGGACGATCCGTCGACCGACCGGCTCGCTTCGAGCCTGGAGCGCGCCGCCAGCTGGCTCGCCGGCCGCGTCGGTCCCGACGGCCGGGTGGACTCCACGGGCAACCGGCGCACCTGTGCCGGCGGCGAGTCCTTCCTCGGCGAGCCCAAGCGCCTCGATCTCGTCAAGGTCTTCTCGGGCCTTGTCGCCACCGGCGTGCGCACAGGCAGCGCTGCATCCGACGCGGCACGCCGCATCGAGCGCTGGGTGGGCGAGAACCGCGGGCGCGATCCCTGTTTTCCGTGATCGTCGGTGGCGGCCCTGGTCGACTCTCTCAAGGCTCGAGCGGCTGGAGACTCACGGCATAGGTCTCGGCGGGGTCGAGCCAGTCGCGCAGGCGGGTCTCCGGGGTCGGGCCGTCCCAGGCGGCGGCAAGCCGGCCGAACCAGTCGGGCTCGCGGTTGCCACAGGCGGCGTGGCCGCCGTGCAGCCAGCCGACGGCGAGGCCGCGCTCGTCGAAGAGCGGCGCCCCGGACGAGCCGCCCTCGGTGCTGCCGACCTCCCATGCGCGCACCATCCAGTGGTCCGCGTGGCGCCGAGCGCGCCGCTCGAGATGCCGGGTCGGGCGCGGCGCATCGTAGTCGACCGCGATCTTCTGCGCCGTGGCCTGCGGATGGTGGACGCTCACCGTGCGCTGGGGCGGCAGGGCCGAGCGGCTCCAGCCGGCAAAGCGCACGCCGTGTCGGCGGTCGACCGGATGGTCGAGCTCGAGCAGGACGAAGTCGGTGGCAGTGTCGCTGGCCAGCACCCGGGCGCCCAGCGAGAACGACCCGATCCGCCGCTCGGGCGAAGCGGCGCCGCCGCAGGTGCGCGGATGGACGTTCCAGCGCACGACCACCGAGTCCGCGTTGTCCGGGCGCACGCCGCAATGCTTCGCGGTAAGGAAGAGAGGCCGCTCGTCGACCGCCGTGTTGTTGAGCAGAAAGCCCGAGCAGAAGCGGACCCCGTCGACCGTCAGGAGACCGACCGAGCGGCCCACCTCCTGCCACGTCGGCTCCAGCTCGCGACAGGCGACGTCGGGCTGGCAGGTGCCGAAGGGCGGATCGTCGCCGCCGAAGCCGGCATAGCCGTGCTGCACGGCGGTCAGGTGCAGATCGAGAACGTCGAGGTGCTCAATCGGGACACGGAGCGCGAGCTGGAGCGTGTCGCCAGCCAGCGTCGGCGTCCACAGAGTGCCGTTGTCGGTGCGATCGGCGCGCACCAGGGGCCGCAGGCGGGCGCCGCCCGGAACGCCGATCTCGAGCCGCGCGCCGGGCGGCAGCTCGAAGGTGTCGAAGGCGAGGCTCAGCGTGCGAGCGCCGGGCGAGCGCACCTCCAGGCGCCACAGCACCGTCTCGCCGGTCCGCCGATCCCAAACGCCGTGCGTCTGGGCGAGAGGATCGATGTCGAGCGAGCGGGTAACGGCAAAATGCGCCACGCGGCCGATGGAGGCTCGGAGTGCATCTGCGCGCGCGATCTCTTCCAGATCAGGCGGCTCCAGCTCGACCCGCAGCTCTGCAGCGGCGCTGGCCGCACCGAGCGCCAGCACGAACAGAGTGAAGAAGACGAGGGGGCGCGGCGGCAACATGAAGCGACTCCGAAAGCACGACGTTCCCGAGCTGCGACGGATTCATGAGTTTAGCAGAGCTGTCCGGCGTTCCCTCGCGGCGCTCGCGCGGCAACACGGAGGCGATCTCGAGGCGACGACCGTGCGTCAGGGCTCGAAGCTGAGATCGGCGAAGGCGTCGAGCGCCTCGGGATTCGCCAGCGCGTCGCGGTTGCGCACAGGGCGCCCATGGAGCGCCTCGCGCACCGCTAGCTCGCTCAGCTTGCCCGAGCGCGTGCGCGGCAAATCGCCGACCGCGAGGACGCGCTTCGGGACGTGAAACGGCGACGCCTCGGAGCGCAGGCGGCGCCGCAGGGCGTCGATCAGGGCCTCGTCGAGCGTGACGCCCTCGCGCAGCACGACGAAGAGCACGATCTCGACGTCGCCCTCGATCTCACGCCCGACCACGAGACTCTCGACCACCTCGTCGAAGGCTTCGACCTGGCGATAGATCTCAGCCGTGCCGATGCGCACGCCGCCGGGATTGAGCGTCGCGTCGGAGCGGCCGTGGATCACCAGCCCGCCGTGCTCCGTGATCTCGGCCCAGTCGCCGTGATGCCAAACGCCGGGATAGGTGTCGAAATAGGCCGCGCGATAGCGCGCCCCGTCCGGATCGTCCCAGAAGGCGACCGGCATCGAAGGGAAGGCCCGCGTGCACACCAGCTCGCCCGGCTCGCCGACGAGAGAGCGGCCGTCGGCATCGAAGACCTCGACCCGCATGCCAAAGCCAAGCGTCTGGAGCTCGCCGCGCCGGACCGGCGCCGTCGGGTCACCGAGCGCGAAGCAGGAGACGATGTCCGTGCCGCCGGAGATCGAGGCGAGCTGCACCTCCGGAGCGACGTCGCGATACACGAAATCGTAGCTTTCGGGCAGCAGTGGCGAGCCGGTCGAGAGGATGGTGCGCAGTGCCGACAGATCATGCGTCGCCCGCGGCTGCAGCCCCTCTTTTTCCACCATCGCCAGGTGCTTGGCGCTCGTGCCAAAGACCGTCACGCGCTCGTCTTGCGCCAGGTCGAAGAGAATCTCCGGCCGCGGCTTGATCGGTGAGCCGTCGTAGAGCACGACGGTCGCTCCCACCGCCAGGCTCGACACCAGCCAGTTCCACATCATCCAGCCGCAGGTGGTGAAGTAGAAGATCCGGTCCCCTCGCCGAAGGTCCGTGTGCAGGACCAGCTCCTTCAGATGCTGAAGCAGCGTGCCTCCGGCGCCGTGCACCATGCACTTCGGCAGGCCGGTGGTACCCGACGAGTAGAGGATGTAGAGCGGATGATCGAAGGGCAGCTGAGCGCAGGGTGGCGTCTCGAGGTCAGCCGCCGGCTCGGCGACTTCACTCCAGGCGAGGACGCGCGTCGAACTCCGGTCGACGGCCATCGGCTCGAGGCCGCCGTCGAGCGCTGGAACGACGACCAGCGCCTCGAGATCGAGCGCCTCGACGACCTCGACCAGCTTCGGGCGGAGATCGTAGGCGCGGCCGCCGAAGCGATAGCCGTCGACGGCGATCAGCACCTTCGGCCGCGTCTGGCCGAACCGATCGACGACCGCACGAGCGCCGAAGTCCGGCGAGCACGAGGTCCAGACGGCGCCCAGCCGCGCCGTCGCCAGCATCGCGACCACCGCTTCCGGCCCGTTCGACACGAGGCCTGCGACACGGTCGCCGATGCCGACTCCCAACGCGGCGAGGCCGGCGGCGATGCGCTCGACCCGCCGCGCCAGCTGGGCGAACGAGATCGTCTCTCGACGACCGTCCTCGCCCCAGGCGACCAAGGCCTCGCGATCGTCGGCGAAGCGCAGCAGGTTCTCAGCGAAGTTGAGTCGCGCTTCAGGAAACCAGCGGGCGCCCGGCAGGCGATCGACGTCGTCGACCACGAGATCGCCGCGACGCGAAGCAACGACGCCGCACGCGTTCCAGATCTCGGCCCAGAAGGCGGACGGCTCGGTCACCGACCACCGCCAGAGGTCTGCCGTCGTCTCGAGCCTCCGGCCGTTCAGCCGGTGGCCGGCGCTCGTCAGTCGATCGAGAAAGCGCGTGACCTCGGTGGCCGCGACGCGCTCGGCGGACGGCCGCCAGACGACCTCGCCGATCGCGCCGCGGTCCGTCATCGCTCAATCCTCGGAGACGGCCGGCAGCACCACGCCGCGGCACGTGCCGAAGCCCAGCCGCGCGGCGCCATCGCGTGCGCAATGGCCGGCGAGAATCAGCTCGTCGCCGTCCTCGAGAAACGTCCGTGTCTCGCCCGTCGGCAGCTCGATCGGCTCCTTGCCACCGACGGTCAATTCGAGCAGGCAGCCGCGCTCCGAGTCCTGCGGCCCCGACACGGTGCCGCTCGCCATGAGATCGCCGGGGCGGAGGTTGCAACCGTTCGAGGCATGGTGCGTGAGCATCTGCGAGGCGGTCCAGTACATGTGCCGGAAGTTGCCGCGCGACAGGCGCATCGGCTCGACGCCTTCGTCGCGCATCCGT
>JBCBCF010000246.1:0-6521 GCA_038530905.1 Acidobacteriota bacterium | reverse complement strand
GACCACCGGCTTCAGCTCAGCCAGCGAGATCTCGAGCTCCTTGGCGATCTGCTCGAATTTGCGCCGTCTGAAGAGATCCCAATGCTCGTCGATCAGCCGACGCGCCAGCGAATCCTCGGGCTCGTCGTCGCGATCGAGCTGCAGCAGCAGCGCCTCGCGCAGATCGCGGCAGGCGACGCCCGGCGGATCGAGGCTGCGCACCAGGTCGAGAGCAGCTTCGACCGCCATGCGTGGATAGCCTTCCACCGGCTCGTCGGGCTCCGTGTCGGCCGGCTCGTCTGGAACCGCTGCCGTCGGCTCGTCTGAAGGCGTGTCGCCGTCGCTTGCCGCCGGCGAGGCCTCGCCGTCATGGCTCGCGGCCGGCGCAACCGGGGGCAGGTCCGACGGAGGGCCGAGATCGAACGCAAACAGAGGATCAACGGACGCCGGGTTGAAGTTCGGCTCGGGAGGGGGCTCCGCAGCGGGGGGCGCGTCGGCGGCGGATTCCGGCGGCTCAGCCTCGGCCGAGCGAGCGTCATCGACCGGCGCGGCACGGGTCCATCCCTCGCTCCACCCGTCGGCACCCATGCGTTGGATCTCTTCGATCGTCGCGGCCAGGAAGCCGTCCTCGTCCAGATTGCCGATGATCAGCTCCGCGATCTCGCGCAAGAGCGGCGGCAGATCCATCATGTGGAGCTGCCACAGCAGGTTGTCGTACAGATCGTCCTCTTCCGACAGCGTGTTCTCGAGCGGCGGCCCCTGCCGCTCCTCGTAGGTCGAGGCCTGGCCCTGCGTGCGCTCGTAGCTTTCGGCGTACTCCTCGAAATAAGCGTCGAGATCGATATCGGACAGCGCGTCCTCACCTTCGGCACTGTCGCGCTCGTCGGCCCGCTCCTCTTCGGGCGTGACCTCCATCTCTTCGAGCACCGGATTCTCCACGAGCTCTTTGGTCAGCACTCCCTCGAGCTCGAGACGGGTCATCTGCAGCAGCTTGATCGCCTGCTGCAGCGACGGCGTCATCACCAGCTTCTGCGACAGCTTGAGTGAGAGTTTTTGCTCTAGAGCCATGGCAACGATCCGAGGCGACGCATCAAGCGGCGGGGAGACTCGGCCTCCAGGGAGAGGACGGCCGTCGGCACCCGACGGTCAGAGGGTGAAGTCCTCACCGAGATAGATCTTCTTGACTTCCTCGTCGGACGACAGGTCGGCCGGCGAGCCCGAACGCAGAATCTGGCCGTTGTTGATGATGTAAGCGCGATCCGTGATCCGCAGCGTTTCGCGCACGTTGTGGTCGGTGATCAAGACACCGATCCCCATCTCCCGGAGATGCCGGACGATGCTCTGGATATCGAGCACGGCGATCGGATCGATGCCGGCGAACGGCTCGTCGAGGAGGATGAAGATCGGATCGATCGCCAACGCGCGGGCGATCTCGACCCGCCGCCGCTCGCCGCCCGACAAGGCATACCCCGGGCTCTTGCGGATGCGCTCGAGACCGAACTCGCGCAGCAGCAGATTGGCCCGCCGCTGGCGCTCCGAGCGCGGCATGTCGAGAGTCTCGAAGACGGCACGCAGATTGTTCTCCACGCTCATCTTGCGAAAGACCGACGGCTCCTGCGGCAGGTAGCTGATGCCACGCTGGGCGCGCAGGTACATCGGCAGGTCGGTGATGTCGACATCGCCGAGCACGACCTGGCCGCGATCGGGCGGCGTCAGGCCGACGACCATGTAGAAGGTCGTCGTCTTGCCGGCGCCATTCGGACCGAGCAGCCCGACGACTTCTCCCTGCGTCACCGACAGCGCCACGTCTTGAACGACGGCGCGGCCGCGATAGACCTTGCGCAGGCCGCGCGCCGAAAGCGAGGAGATGGCACTCATCGGCGCCGTCGAGCCTCGCCATGCAGGATCGGTTCCACGCGGGTCAGAATATCGGAAGGCGTCAGCGCGAGCCAAACGCTTCGGGCGTCTCGCCCGGAGCCGGAGGCCGTCCACGGAGGCGCGAGCGACCGCTCACCGTGTCGTAGACGAGGTATCGGCCCACGAGCCGGTTGTCGGATCCGTCGATCAGCTCGACCTCGTCACCGAAGATCTCCACCCGTCGGTCGGCAACCGAATACACCGCGCGGTTGCCGGTCACCCGCTGTCCCTTGATCGGATCCACCAGCTCGACCTGATCCACGCACGTCATGCGCCGAGCGCGACCGCTGCCCGGCTCAAGCTCGACGACCAGCTCGTTGCAGGCGATCTTGCGACCGTCCTGCATCACTTCGACCTCGTCTCGATAGACCAGCTCGGAACGGTCGGCACCGTAGGAAAGCAGAGCGGCCGTGACTTCGATCGGCTCTAACTCACTCGCACCGGGTCGAGGGGCCGGCTGCCACACCGTCTTGACGCCGCCCGACGCAGCGATCTCGCCGTTGCCGCGGCGGCCGCGCAACTCCTCGGCGAGCAGCAGCTCACTGCCTCGCCACGCACGCACGCCGCCCTCGAAGACGAAAGTTTCGGGGCTCTCCGTCCACATCGCTTCCTTGGAGGCAATTCGGATCGGTCCCTGTGAGCCGGCAAACGGCCCGGCGTCGAGCGTCGACGACGACGCAAATTGTGCCTCGACGCCACGCGTCGCGCGCAGCACGCCACCGTCGCGGTTGTAGTCGACCTGCGGCGCGGTCAGCTGAGCTTGCTCGGTGTACAGGTCGACGGACTCGCCGCGGACGGCCAGCCGACCATCCGCCACGTCGAGGGTGGCGGTGTCGCCGCCGGCAACGAAGAGGTCGAAGTCGCGCAGCTCGACCTGGCCTTCGAGAAAGATCGACTGCAGGCCGCCGTCGTCGAGGAATTTCGCCGTCGCGCGATCCGCACAGGCGCGGCGCAAATAGTAGGGCTCGTCGAGGTCCAGATACTCGACGACCTCGAACGGATCGCCCCACGACACCGCCTGCACGAGATCGCCACCGCGCAAGCCGGCGTCGATCTTGCGACCGGTCAGGCGTCGCGCCGTGCCGTCCGCGGCGATCGATTCGAGGCGGGCGACGACCGTGCGCGGGTTGCGGCGGGCCGGTGTCGGCGTGGCTGAGCCGTCGAGAAGGACCCGCCGATAGTCGGGCTCTTCCGGATTCGGTCGAACTTCGAGCATCTGGCCCGAAAACTCGATCCTGGTGCCGCCCAGCTCGCTGCCCTCGACCGGTGCCAGCAGACTGCCGCTCACGTCGAAATGGGCCTTCAGAAAGCGCAGTGACTCGCCGTCCGGCCACATGTGGATCGCCAGGTGGTGGGTTCGCAACTCCTGGGAGCCCCAGCGCAGATACACATCTTCCGCTGCCTCGAGACTGTTCTGAGCGCGGTGGTAGACGACCCGGTCGGCGTCGAGGCGAACCGGCGTCGTCGAGCCGTCGGCGCTCTTGATGTGGACGCCACCAAGCAGCTGGACGATGTCCTCTTGACGGTCGAAGCGCAGCTGACTCGCGCGCCCGATGAGCGGCACGTCGTTCGCCTTCCAGCGCATCTCGACCGTGCCCGAGCTGCGCAGCAGCCGGCCGCCGTCCTGCAGCTCGAGCTCGCGCGACGAGAGCTCCAGCTCACGCCAGCCATGCACCCGCACGTCGCCGCGCAGCTTCGCCTGCGAACGCTGCCGGTCGATCTCGGCGCGCTGACTCTCGATCGTGTACTGACGGCCACCCTCGCCGAACAGGTCGAGAATGACGCCCTCGAGATTCGAGATGTCATCGCGCGTCTGCACGCTGCGCTCGGCGCGAACACGAAAGATCGGCACGTTACCGCTCGTCTGGGTGTAGTCGATGTTCTGGCCCGAGGTCACCGCATCGTCGTCGCCGATCGTCGCCTGGTCTTCGGGCCGCTCTCCCTCGGTCCCGAAGCGATAGGCGGCGAGCAAGACGCCGAGAGCGGCGATCGCCACGACGCCGAGGGCCAAAAGCAGCCTGCGGAACCAGCGATACGGCGAGCGCGCTCGCGACACCACCTGTGTCTCGGTGGGATCGGGTGCGTCGGCGGCGGGAGGCTCGAAGTTCCGCCGACGCGATCCGAGCGCGGCCGACAGATCCCGCCGCCGCTGCTCGGTGTTGCGGATGCCGGCGTCGTTTGTCGACGCGCTGCCCGCGCCGTCGTCGTCCGTGCGGTCGGTCGGCTCGCCTGGAGACGCTGAGTCCGGTGGAGCGTTCGGAGAGTCGGTAGTCACCAGTCCTCGATCACGGATTGTCGGGAAAAGGAGCGGCGGAGATGCCGCGGAGTCGGCATCGCGGCGGGCGGTGCCGTGGTGATGGCGCGGGCACCTGCGGCGATCGATGGTCGGGCGCGACCCCAGCGTTGCTGCAAGCAGTCACGCCGGCGTTGCGGGTGCGGGATCCTCGACCGGCCGGCAGTCGACGAGGCGAAAGACCGGCCGGTTCCGGCGCCGGTCGCGCTCGAGATGTCCGAGCGCCTCGAACGGTCCGTGCAGTCGCTCGGCCCGAGGCGCCCAGCCCCAGCCGAGCATGGTCACTCTATCGCGCCGGTCGATCCGGTCCCCAGCGGTCGCTTCGGCGACCGCAGCTACCTGGATCTCGAGATGGCCGTTGCCGAAGCGGCGCGGCTCGCCAACTGTGCGCAGCGGGCCGCGCAGGCGGATCAGCGGCCGCGGGTTGCCGGCACCGAACGGCTCGAGCCGCGCCAGCTCGGCCGCCAGCCCGCCCGCCAGCTCCGTCGGCGTCGTCTCCAGCTCATAGTCGAGCCGTCGGGTCGCAAGCTGCGCCTCGAGGTCCAACGCGGTCGCTTCGAGAAAGGCCTGCAGCTCCTCGAGCCGATCGCGCGTGATGGTCAGGCCGATCGCCTGCGCGTGCCCTCCGAAGCGTTCGAGCTCGTCCGCGAACGGCACCACGAGGCCGTGGAGAGACACGCCCTCGACGCTGCGTCCCGAGCCGACGGCGGTGTCGTTCTCCTCGGCCAGGAGGAGCGTCGGCCGGTGCAGCTCGCGCGCGACTCGCCCGGCCGCTACGCCGACGACGCCTCGATGCCAGCCAGAGCTCCAGCCGACCAGCACGGGCGGCAGCGGCGAGCGGCGTGAGAATAGCTCGAGCGCCTCGTCGGTGACTCGCCGCTCCCACGTTCGCCGCTCGCGGTTCCGAGCGTCGAGATCGCGCGCCAGCCGTTCCGCGCGGCTGTCGTCGCGCGTCAGCAGGAGCTCGAGCGACGGCTCAGCCGAATCGAGCCGTCCGGGAGCGTTGAGTCGCGGCCCGAGTTGAAACCCGATGTCTTCGGCGGTGATCGGCGGCGCCAGCCGCGCGACGCGAAATAGCGCGCGCAGCCCGCGCGAGGTCGTGGCATCCAGAGCCTTGAGGCCGAGTGCCGCGATGACGCGATTCTCACCGCGCAGCGGCACGAGGTCGGCGATGGTGCCCAGGCAGGCGATGCGCAACAGCCGCTCATCATCGATCGGGCGGCCGACGCGGTGAGCGAACGCGGCCACAAGCTTGTAGGCGAGGCCGGCGCCGGACAGCTCGGCGAATGGATAGGGACAGGCGTCGCGCCGCGGGTTGACCTCGATCACGCCCTCAGGCAGAGCATCCCCTGCCTCGCCCGGCAAATGATGGTCGGTGACGATCAAGTCGAGACCGAGGGCGAGCGCGTGTCGCGCGGCCGGCCCTGAGGTGGTGCCGCAGTCGACGGTGACGATCAAGGAACAGCCGGCCTCGCGCGCGCGGTCGACCTGGCGCGGCTGCAGGCCGTAGCCGTCGCGCACGCGATGCGGCAGAAACGGCGTCGCGTCGACGCCGCGGCTGCCGAGCCCGGCGATCAAGAGCGCCGTGCCGCTGACGCCGTCGACGTCGTAATCGCCGACGATCGCGACCTTCTCACCGGCGTCGCGGGCCCGCTCCAGCCGATCGAGCGCGCCGTCGAGTCCGTGCAGGCCGGCAGGATCGTGCAGCTGATCGAGGGAGGGTTCGAGAAAGGCCTGCGCGCCGTCGGCGTCGGCCACGCCGCGTCGCGCCAGCAGCTCGGCAGTGCGTGGGGCGATGCCGGCGGCGATCAACGCCGGCGTCGCCGCCGGCACCTCGGCCCGCGACCAGACGACGGCCGGTCCGGCGTTCACGGTTGGGCGCGGCCCTCGAGCTCACCCAGGGCGCGGAACTTGCTCGCTCGCTGGTCGACCAGCTCCTGCGGATCGAGCCCACTCAGCTCTTCGAGCGCGGTGCCGATCTCGTCGCCCACGCGCTCGGCCATCGCGGCGGGATCGGTGTGCGCGCCGCCTGGCGGCTCGGCGATGACCCGGTCGACCACGCCGAGCTGTTTCAGCTCGGGGGCGGTGAGGCGCAAGGCGCTTGCCGCGGCGGCGCGCTCGGCCTGGTCCTTCCACAGAATCGCCGCACAGCCCTCGGGCGAGATCACGGAGTAGATCGAGTACTCGAGGATCAGGACGCGATTGCCGATGCCGAGGGCGAGAGCGCCTCCTGATCCTCCCTCACCGGTGATCGTGACGATCACCGGCACTTCGAGATCAGCCATCTCGATGAGGTTGCGAGCGATCGCTTCGGCCTGACCACGCTCCTCGG
>JBCBCF010000245.1:0-6589 GCA_038530905.1 Acidobacteriota bacterium | reverse complement strand
GCCAGCGCCAGCAGCGCGCGGTAGGAGAGCCGCGCCGGGCGAAGGTGCTGCGCGGTGCTGAGCGCGTCCGAAGCCTTGCGCCACCAGGAAAGCTCTAGGGCGGCGGCGGCGAAGAGCAGATGCGCTTCAACGTCGCTCGGGTCGTGCGCGACGGCGGCGCGCGCCGCCGCCGCCGCGAGGCGAGGCCGCTCGAGACGAAGCTGACAGTCGGCGAGCAGCAGAGCCGCCTGTGGCACTGAACCCATCGCGCCCATCGCCCGTTCGAGATGGTCCACGGCATCGACCGGACGGCCGCGCCCGACATAGAGGCCCCCGAGCGCGAAGGCGGGCAGCGCCTCGTCCGGATAGCGATCGACAGCGTCGAGCAAGCGCGCCTCAGCGATCGCGTCGTCGCCCGCCTCGTGCAGGAGCACGCCGCTGTAGATCAGGCTCTCGTAGTGCTCCGGTCGGGTCTTGAGCACGCGGGAGAAATACTCGACGGCCGCTGCCCCGCGCTCGCGATTGAACGCCGTTTCGCCAAGGAAGAACGCCAGCTCCGGATTGTCCGGATCGAGACGGAACGCGCCGTCGAGCGTCCGCAAAGCGCCGTCGACGTCAAGGTCGACGAGCTGGCGGTGCGCCTCGTCGAGCAGGGCCGCGAACGCGTCGCGCGGCTCGGCGCTTGACAGGTCGAGCATTGCACCGCGCGCCGCGGCGAACCGCTGACGCTTCTCGAGCGCCAGAAGCTGTCGGTCCATGCGCGATTCCCACAGCTCGCTCCACTCGTCCCGAGTCACGAGGGCCTTGCGTTCGAGCAGATCGCGCAGCGCCGCGACTCCCGTCTGTCCAACCAGACTCTTCTGCTCCAGGTCATGGAGCATGCCGAGGATGGTCTGCGAGGCGCGCGCCGTTTGCTTTACGGCCTCCTCAAGCACGGAGATGCGTTCGAGCAGATGCTCGTCGAACGACATCTGCTCCTCGGCTCCTCCCTCGAAGGCGATCTGCTCGTCCTCGGAGACTTCACCCGAGACGATGAGCAGCCGCTGGCCGCACGCATGGCAGACCTCGGCATCCGGCGGATTGGTGGCGGCGCAGAACTGGCAGATGATCATGGCGAAGAAAGCGAAGCCACAGCAGCGACGAGCGGCAACGACTTGTCGGCAGGCTAAGTGCTGAGCGACATGCGGTCAACCACCGCATGCGAGCGTCGCCGGGTCAGCGCGGGTCGTCCGCTCAGACCGCGCGCCGCAGCGCCTCGTCGAGCTGAGGCGGTGGAGCGACGATCGGCTCGAGCCAAGGATCGCGTCGACCGAAGCGGGTCGAGAGCGTGGCGCCGACGCCGAGGAAGGTCGCCAAAGACCACGACCAGACGCCCAGCAGCGGAACGAGCTTGATGAGGCCCAGGGCGACGAGGCCGACCGCGGCGGTCGCCAGCGGCTGCGACGGCCGCCGACCCAGCAGCCGGTGCAAACCATCGCCGAGCGCGTGGAAGACCGCCACCATGCCCCAAAAGCGCAGCACCAGCGCGACCGAGGCGACGAAGAATAGGAGCGGGACGCCGAGAACAGCACCGATCAGAGCGGTTGCGAGCAACGCCGTCAGCGTCATGGCTGCGACCCCGACGAGGCCGAGGATAAAGCTACGGATCGGTTCGGCACGCACGGCCTGCGACGTCGCCAGCACCTCGCGGCGCGCGAGGCCGATCGCCGTCAGCGTGACCAGCGTCCAGAACGCGAGCAGCGCCAGCCGCAGGGCCAGCTCGGCGCGCGGCCCGGCCTGCGCCGGGCGCCCCTCCAGCAGAGCCAACCACAACGCCGAAGCATCAGGGTAGGCCACCGACCGCCCGGCGACGACAGCGTCCGCAGCCGCGGCGATCGTGCCGCCGAGCACGTAAACGTCTCCGCCGACGCGGGCACCTGGGGCGAGGTCGACATCGCCGTCGAGCGCGATGATGTCTCCGTCGACTCGGCCGGTCAGCCGAACGTCACCGCGCAGGGCGACCGCGTGGGACCTCGCATCGCCGGCAACCTCGAGATCGCGTCCGACGGCAACCAAGCGGCGGTGGGCGGTGGCTCCCGCCTCGAGGTGAAACGCGGGCGCCTCGGCCACTTCGCGGACAGCCGGCTCGCCGGCGAGCGGCGCGGCGACCGCGACTGCTCCCACCGAGGACGCAGCGAACGCCAGCAGCAGGCCCACGAACCGCTCGCCGACGCGCCGAGTGACGGCACGGCGGCGACGTTCGTGGCGATCGACAGGCTGGTGAATGGAGCGCTTAGCCAGCATCCGGACCGGAGGCCTCCGCCGTGGCGAAGTCCGGGCGATCGCCACGGCGACGCAGCAGCGACCAAAACAGCAAATTCAGGCACAGAACAGAGAGCGCCATCGCCAAGAGCGTGGAGGTCGACGTCGAGAACAGCTCCGCAAGGCCGAATCCGAGGCCGGTCCACGTGGCGGCGGTCAGGCCGGCACCGGCCAGAACAGTCGACGAACCGAAATCAGCGAGCGCCGCACCCAGACCGAGCATCGGATCACCGCCGCTCCCGAGACCCACCGCAAACGCCGCAGCCATCCAAGCACCGGCCATGCCGACCACCAGGGCCACGATCGCCCGCGGCGTCTTCTCCGTCGGAGATCGAGCCGGGCCGATTCGCGCCATCACGGCGGCCCGCAGTTCCGGCCCGCCGTCGTCGATCCGATCCTCGGCCAACGCTTGGTTCAGCGTGACCAGCTGCAAACGCTCGGCGCGCAGCCTGGGATCCTCGCGCAGGTGTGCTTCCAGGCGACGCCGCTCGGCGGATGTCGCCTGGCCGTCGACCTCGAGGTCGAGAAGGGTTGAGAGATCGGTCGATCGCGGGGCGTCTGGGGTTCGACTCATGGTGCGGGTTCCGTGCGGAAAAAGTCCGGCGCTGGCCGGATGGTGCTCGTCACTCTCTTCCTAATCCGTCAAAAAGTCGGCCAAGGTTTCCTTGAGCATCTGTCGACCACGAAACAGCTTGTTCTTCACCGTTCCGAGCGGCATGCCGCGCAGCGCGGCGATCTCGGCGTAGGACAGCTCCGCATAGTGGCGCATGCTGATCAGCTCCCGGTATTCGCCTGGAAGCTCGTCGACAGCGCGTCGGATGGCGGCCGCCCGCTCGAGGTTGCGCGAGGTGGCGTACGGCGTCTTGCCGCCACTCGGCAGCTCCCACGTCCCCCCGTCGTCCTCGTCGTCGCGATGGATCGAGACCAGCTTGAGCCGGCGACGACGCATCGTGTCGATGGCTGCGTTCTGCGCGATCCGGAAGATCCAGGTCGAGAATCGATAGCGCGGATCGAAGCGGTCGAGCGCATCGTAGATCTTGACGAAGACCTCCTGGGCGAGGTCGCGGGCGTCCTCGTCGTCGCGCATCAGCCGGGCGAGGTAGTTGACGAGGCGGCTTTGATAGCGCGCCACCAGCTCCTCGAAGCGATCGCGCTGGCCGCCAAGAATCGCCTCGACCAAGTCTTCGTCCGTCGGTTCGGTCACGGGTCCGGCGCTTTCTACGCAGGGCCGCCGGGGAGGTTTCTCGCCACGCTCATGGAGCGAGCTCGCGGACGCGAAGCAGCTCGTCGCCCTGCACGACCGCGGCGAGAATCTCGAGACCTTCAGTCACGCGACCGAACGCCGTGTAGCGGCCGTCGAGGTGCGGCGTCGGCGCCAGCGTCAGGAAGAATTGCGAGCCCGCCGTGTCGGCGCCCGCGTGCGCCATGCCGAGAATGCCTGGTCGGTCGAAGCGCACGCGATTGATCTCGTCGCGCAGGGTGTAGCCCGGGCCGCCGCTCCCGTCACCCGACGGATCTCCGCCCTGCACCACGAAGTCAGGCACCACACGGTGGAAGACCGTCGCGTCATAGGCACCGGCCGCAGCGAGCTGCGCGAAGGCCAGGCAGTGTCGGGGAGCGCTCGGACAGTCGACTTCGATCACCACGCGACCGCGCGCGGTCTCGAGAGCAAACCGCCGAACCGCGGTGGTCCGGCGGGCGATGTCGCGAAACACCGCGACCGGTTCGCCTGAGCGCCGCGCGCCAACAGCGATCGGCGTCTCGCCGAGGGCCTCGAGTGACGCCGCCACCCGCCGCCGTTCGAGACGTTCCCCGTCTTCACCGAGACGATCGAGCCAGCGCAAGGCCTCGCCCCGCTCCGTCGGCTCGGCGGCGGCGCGGGCCGCGATCGCCGAAATCGCAGCGAGCCGCGCGTCGGGCTCGCGATCGGCCGCCGACCGCTCGAGCGACTCGCCGAGAAAGTCGAGCGGCAGGATCGGTCGCTCGGTGAGCACGTCGAGGACGGTGGCTCGCACGGCGACATCGGGATCTTCCAGGGCGACACCGGCGACCACCGCCACGTCGTCGAGCTCGCCGCGCAGCAGCACATCGATTGCATCGCGCCGCACGCCGCGCTCGGGATCTTCGACCAGTCGATCGAGAAGGTCGCGTCGACCGAGCAGGCCCGCCGCCCGAGCCGCCGCGCGCCGCATCGAGGCTGAAGGCGACTCGGCCGAGCGCGCGGCCCATTCCATCGCCCGCGGGTCCTCTCCTTCGGCGAGGGCCAGGAGCGCCAGTTCGCGTTCCCGAGGCCCGCCGCGGCCCGCCAAAAGCTCCTCGAGCAGTGCGCCAATCTCGGGATCGAGAAGCCAGGCGCCGACGGCATCGAGTGCGGCCATCCGGACGCCGGCGCGAGGATCGTCGAGCAGCGAGAGCAGCCGCGACCGCCAGCGATCGTCCGGCGCTGCCTCCCCCCGGTCGATCAGCCGGCGGGCAGCTCCGAGCGCCTGCACCACCGGCCCGACCTCGGCATCGTCGAGCAGAGGCCGAAGACGGTCGAGGTCGCCCCGCGCGCCGACGAATCCAAGGCCGCGGGCCGCCATCGCGCGCTGGCGCGGCTCAGCGGCGGCCAGCAGCGCGCGCAGACGCGGCCCGGCAGCCACCGGCGGATTGCGCCCGAGCGCGTAGGCCGCCCAGGCGCGCAGCTCTCCATCGTCGGACTCGAGGCCCTGCTCGGCGAAGCCGAGCACCGACGGCCCATCGAAGCGCCAGAGCGACGGCAGCAGACGCGGCAGAATCTCCCCGCTCGGTCCGTCGAGCAGACGCGGCAGCAGTGCTTCGAGCGATTGCCCGATCTTGGCTCCCGCTTCGACCGCCAGGCGACCGACGTCTGAGTCGACATCACCCAGCGCAGCGGCAATCGATCCGCGCAGCGCCTCGGTCGCGCCGGCGCCGCGGCCCTCACCCAGCTCGCCGAGCGCAAAGACGGCGGCGCGCCGGACCGCCACGTCGTCGTCCGCCGACAGCGAAGCGAGCAGCGCCGCGCCGCGTGGGTCGGCGATGCGTCCGAGAGCCACCGCCGTCCGCTCGCGCACCTCAGGCGCCGGATCCGCGGCGTAGGCAGATAGGGTGGCCGGCTCCCACAGTCGGCGGTCCTCGAGCATCAAGAGAAGCGCCCGTTCCTCGAGATGCGAGACCTCAGAGAATGCGGGAGCGGCCGGCAGCACAGCAGCCGTCGGCGCCGAGGGAGGAGCGTCCGGAGCGCTGGTGGCACACCCTGAGAGCGCCAGAAGGGCAACGAGGAGAGGCAAAGACGGCGCGCGCAACATCTCGCGAGCTTATCTCCCGCACCCTCGCGGGCGCGCTAGGATCTTCGCGTGCCTCGAAACGCCGCAGAGCCGCCATCGACTCGGCAGGCTGTCGACCTGAGATTTCACGGCCTGGGCCGCAGCTTCGGGCGACTGCGCGTTCTGCACCAGGTCGAAGGCCAGGTGGCGGGCGGCCAGGTGCTGGCCGTGACGGGCCGCAACGGCGCCGGCAAGAGCACGCTCCTTCGCTGCCTTGCCGGCCTGGTCCGGCCGCAGGCGGGCGAGATCGTCTGCACGGTCGGCAACGGCCGGCTCGACGCTGGCGGACGACGCCGAGCGGTGGGCTACCTGGCGCCGGAGCTTGGGTTCTACGGCGAGCTGACCGCGCTCGAGAATCTCGAGCTGCTCGCTCGTCTGCGCGGGGCCGAGGCGGCCGCAGCACGACCGCTGCTCGAGCGATTGGGCGTCCCGCCCCGGCGCGCCGAAAGCGCGCTCTCTTCGGGCCTGCGGCAGCGTCTGCGCTGGGCCGCGGCGCTGCTGCACCGGCCGCCGATCCTGCTGCTTGACGAGCCCGTCGCCAACCTCGACGCCCAGGGTCGACGCGACGTCATGGCGCTCCTCGCCGAGACGCTCGATCGCGGCGCCGCAGCGGTCGTGGCGAACCCGGAAGCGCTCGACCTGCCGCGCGTTGCGTCTTCGCTTGACCTCGGATCGTCCGCAGGGACCTCGACGTGAGCCGCGGCGGAGCGTTCGGCCCTGGCCCGGCCGCGAGCTGGTGGCGTCAGTGTCGCGAAATCTTCCTCAAAGAGTGGCGCTGCGAGTTGCGCAGCCGCACCGCGCTGTCGACGGTCGGTCTCTTCGCCTTCACGACCCTCGTCGTGGTCAGCCTTTCTCTGGGGCCTGTCGGACAGGCACCGATCCTGCGCCCGGTGGTACCGGTGCTGCTCTGGGTGATCCTTCTCTTCTCGGCGGCTGCCGGCATGCCCCGCACCTTCCTGCGCGAGGAGGAGACCCGCTCCGCC
>JBCBCF010000244.1:0-6630 GCA_038530905.1 Acidobacteriota bacterium | reverse complement strand
CTGGCTGCTGCCCGACATCCGCACGCCCGACCATCCGATCCTGGCGCACGAGAGAGTGCGCCACGTCGGCGACGGTGTCGCCGTGGTCGTCGCCGACGACCGCTATGTGGCGCGCGACGCGGCCGACCTGGTCGAGGTCGACTACGAGCCGCTCGACGCGGTAGTTGACCCACGCGAAGCAACGGCCGACGGCGCGCCGAAGGTTCATGACGACTGCGACGCCAACATCGCCTTCGACTGGCAGCTGGGCGATCTCGAGCGGGTCGACGCGGCGTTCGCCGGGGCCGCGCATCGCGTCGAAGTGACGCTGCGCAACAATCGCCTGATCCCTCATGCGATCGAGCCGCGTGCCGCGCTTGCCGAATTCGACCCTGGCTCCGGCGAGCTGACGGTGTGGATGACGTCGCAGAATCCCCATGTTCATCGCCTGCTGATGAATCTCGCCTCGCTCGGGCTGCCCGAGCACAAGATCCGGATCGTTGCGCCGGAGGTTGGCGGCGGGTTCGGCTCGAAAATCCATCACTACCCGGACGAAGCGATCGTCGCCTGGTGCTCGATGCGCCTCGGTCGGCCGGTGAAGTGGACGGCCACCCGCTCGGAAACCAATCTGACCGACGCGCACGGCCGCGACCACGTGAGCCGAGGCGTTCTTGCGCTCGATGCGGAGGGCACCATCCTCGGCCTGCAGGTCGAGACCTGGGCGGCCATGGGCGCTTACCTTTCGACCTTCGCGCCGGCGGTGCCGACCTATCTCTACGGCACCCTCCTCTCGGGCCAATACGACATCCCGGCGATTCATGTGCGCACGCTCGGAACCTTCACTCACACGACGCCGGTCGACGCCTACCGCGGCGCCGGGCGGCCTGAAGCCACCTACCTGATCGAGCGGCTGCTCGATCTCGCGGCCGACGAAACCGGCATCGACCCAGCCGAGCTGCGACGGCGCAACTTCGTGCCGCCGGACGCCTTCCCCTATGCCACGCAGGTCGCTCTCGAATACGACAGCGGCAACTACGAGCCGGCGCTCGACAAGGCCCTCGAGCAGATCGGCTACACGGATCTGCTGGCGGAGCAGGCGCAGAGGCGGCGCGACGGCGACGGCAAGCTGCTCGGCGTCGGCCTGTCGTGCTTCATCGAGGCCTGCGGGCTGGCGCCGTCGCAGGTGGTCGGAGCGCTTGGCGCGCAGGCCGGGCTGTGGGAGTCGGCGAAGGTGCGTGTGCATCCGACCGGCACCATCACGGTCTTCTCGGGCTCGTCGTCCCACGGTCAGGGGCACGAAACGACCTTCGCGCAGATCGTCGCCGACCGCCTGGGCTGCGACGTCGACGCGGTCGAGGTGATCCAAGGCGACACCCGCGAGGTGCAATTCGGCATGGGCACCTACGGCAGCCGGTCGGCGGCGGTCGGCGGCAGCGCGATTGCCACAGCGGTCGACAAAGTGATCGCCAAAGGCCGGCGGATCGCCGCCCATCTGCTGGAAGCGAACGAGGACGAGATCGAATTCACCGACGGCGGCTTCCGGGTTCAGGGCGTGCCGGCGAAGACCAAGGAGTGGGGCGAGATCGTCCTCGCCGCCTATCTGGCCCACGACCTGCCCGACGGCATGGAGCCCGGCTTCGAGGAAACGAGCTTCTACAACCCCGGCAACTTCACCTTCCCCTTCGGCACCCATGTGGCGGTGGTCGAGATCGACCGCGACACCGGCGAGGTCGAGGTGATCCGCTACCTGTCGGTCGACGACGTTGGCAACGTCATCAACCCGATGATCGTCGACGGTCAGATCCACGGCGGCGTCGCGCAGGGCATCGGCCAGGCGCTGTGGGAAGACGCCACCTACGACCCGAGCGGGCAGCTGCTCACGGGCACGATGCTCGACTACGCGCTGCCCCGAGCGCACAAGCTGCCGCCGTTCGAGACCGATCGCACGGTGACTCCGTGCCCGCATAACCCGCTCGGCGTCAAGGGCGTGGGCGAGGCCGGCACCATCGCGTCGCCGGCAGCGGTGGCCAACGCGGTCGTCGACGCCCTTGAACCGTTCGGAATCCGCCACCTCGACATGCCGCTCACCGCCGAGAAGGTGTGGCGGGCGATGCACGCCTGACCCGGAACCCAAGGAGCCAGCGATGTATCCCACCACCTTCGACTACCACCGAGCGACCAGCGTCGACCACGCGCTTGAGCTGCTTTCGAGCGCCCCCGACGCCAAGCTGCTGGCCGGCGGCCACAGCCTTCTGCCCATGATGAAGCTGCGCCTGGCGCAGCCGGAGACGCTGATCGACATCGGCCGCCTCGACGACCTGCGCGGCGCCTGCCTGCAGGACGACCTGGTGCACGTGGGGGCTCTGACCACGCACCACGAGCTGGCGACAGATCCCGTGCTGCGTCGTCACTGCCCGTTGATCTGCCTGGCGGCCGAGAAGATCGGCGACCCGGCGGTCCGCAATCGCGGCACGCTCGGCGGCAACATCGCCCATGCCGACCCGGCCTCTGACCTGCCGGCGGTGCTCGTCGCTCTTGACGCCGTCGTCCACCTGCGCGGGCCGGGCGGGGCACGGGCGGTGGAGGCGCGGGCGTTCTTCCGCGACCTCCTCGACACCGAGGTGCGCGACGACGAGCTGCTGCTCGCCGTCGAGATGCGCCGCACGGGACCGGGCGTCGCCTACTGCAAGCACGAGCATCCGGCCTCCGGCTATGCGGTCTGCGGTGCCGCCGCTTGGGTCGAGGGAGATCACGTGGCCCTGGCGTGGAATGGCGTGACGGCGACGCCGCTCGACGGTCGCGCGGTGGCGGAGGCGCTCGCCGGCAGCGACCTGTCAGACGCAGCGATCGAGGCCGCCCTCGCCGAGCATCTCGAGGTGGTCGATCCGCTCCAGGACGTGCAGGCGTCCGGTCCGTATCGCGCGCACCTGGCGCAGGTCTACGGCCGCCGGGCGCTGGCCGCCGCGCGCGATCGCGCGCGCGGATGAGCTCGGAGGACGATCCCCGAAACCCGCTCGCGAGGCTGCCGGCCACCGTCGAGGCTCTGACCGGCGCCCTCGCAGCGCGGAACTATTTCGCCGATCTCGAGCTCGCGACGGCGATCCACCTCGCCCTTCAGCTCGGGCGGCCGTTGCTGCTCGAAGGCGAGGCGGGAGTCGGCAAAACCGAGGTCGCCAAGGCACTGGCGCGCCTGCTCGATGCACCGCTCGTGCGGCTGCAGTGTTACGAGGGCCTAGACCTCGATCAGGCCGCATATGCCTGGAATTACCCTCGCCAGCTTCTTCACATCCGCGCGCTCGAAGCCGACGCACGAATGACCCGTGCGCAAACGGCCGACGCGCGCACGGCCGGCGACGGTCTGACGGTGACGAAGGCAGCGGATGACACCGAGGCAGGCGACGATCTGCTGACGCGTCTCGACCTCTACCGTGGCGACTTTCTTCTCCGTCGACCGCTGCTCGCGGCGATCGAGGACACTCGCAGGGACGGCGCACCGCCGGTGCTCTTGATCGACGAGCTCGACCGCGCCGACGAGGAGTTCGAGGCCTTTCTCCTCGAGCTGCTGTCGGACTTCCAGATCACGATCCCCGAGCTGGGCACCGTGCGCGCACAGCGGCCGCCGATCGTGGTCTTGACCTCCAACCGCACCCGCGACGTGCACGATGCCGTGCGCCGCCGCTGCCTCTACTGCTGGATCGACTACCCGGACGCCGAGAAAGAACGTCGGATCGTCGAGGCGAAGGTACCGGGCCTCGCGCAGCGCGTGTCGCAGCGCGCCGTCGAGATCGTGCAGCGACTGCGGCGGGAGGATCTCTTCAAGCGGCCGGGGGTGGCAGAAACGCTGGACTGGCTGCGGGCGCTCGAAGTGCTGGCCATCGAAGAGATCGATCCCGAGGCGCTCGATCGCACGCTCGGAACGCTGATCAAACACCGCGACGATCTCGAGCGCCTGCGAGACGGTCGCCTCGCCCTGCTCCTCGGCGGTACCTGACGGCGGGCCGGGTTCGCGCCTCGATCGATGTTCGATCCGTCCGTCCTCTTCGACCGCGACGCACGGCGCCCGGCCGCCGGTCCACCGCGCCGCGCCGCCTGGGCGCTGGCGGTGATCGTGGCGATTGGCCTGCTCTCGGTCGCCGTCGGCGGCCGCGCCTGCACTCGTGAGTTGAGTTTTGGGGCGGAGGACACCGGCCGCACGCTCCGACTTGACTCCACCGCCTACAACTCGCTCCCCGGTCAGACCCAGGGAGATCCGACCGTCGCCGCCTGGGGTGATCCGCTCTACCCAGGCCTGCGCGCCGTCGCGGTCTCGCGAGACCTGCTCGACGACGGACTCGTCCGGCGCGGTACGCGCCTGCGAATCGATGGGCTCGACGGCGAGTGGGTGGTGCTCGACAAAATGCATCGGCGCCACCGACGACGCATTGACCTCTACCTGGGCGAAGACGTCGACGCCGCCCGCGCCTGGGGTCGACGCGAGGTCACGGTGACGATCCTCGACGGCGCGAACACTCCGGCCTCGCCAGAGCGATAAGCTTCTTCTGCGCCGCCGAGGGAGCAGCGCTCAGGACACATCCGACCTCCTCGCCCCTCCGAAGGACTTCGCGATGAAGATCTACAAAGTTCTCCCAGACCTGTCCAAAGAGCGTCACATGCGCATCTGGCACAAGGCGCTGCACGCCCAGTGGTCAGCGAGCGATCTCCCCTGGTCTGAGCCCAAACGGCTCACCGACCGCCACCTGCTCGATCAGCTGGGCCGCATGCTGACGCCGGTGCTGATGGGCGAACAGGCCGCGCTGTATTCGGTCTCGGGGCTGATCCCGATCCTCGGCAAGATGTCTCAGGTAGAAAGTCAGTTCTATCTCACCACCTGGGCGGTCGACGAGGCGCGCCATACCGAGCTCTTCACGCGCTTCTACCACCGGATCGATCGGGAGCCGCTGCCGATCCGTCGCTTCCCCGCCGGCTATCTCTTCCAGAGCGCCATCGTCTCCGAAGATCCCGCCGAGTGGCTGTCCGGCGTGCTGGTTTCCGAAGTCATCGCCAAGAAGCTGATGGAGGAGTTTCGCCGCCTCGACCTCGACCCGCTGCTGTCGAAGATCGCCGACGGCATCTTGCTCGACGAGGCACGCCATCTCGGCTTCAACCACATCTACGTCGAAGACGAGATGCGGCAGCTCTACCTCGAGGCCGAGGATCGCGGCGAGGCCCGCGCCGCCCACCTGCACGAGCATCTGCAGGGCGTGCTCGCTGCCCTGCCGCCGATGCTGGACGCCCTCGCCGGCGAGCTTCGGGACGTCGGCATCGATCGCGTGGAGCTCTACGAAAAGGTCGGCGAAGAGGCGGCTCGGCGCCTTTCCAAATCGATCGAGGCCGGGCGGCGCCTGGGCCGGCGCGCCGAGAACGGTGAAGCGATCGATCCGATGCGCCATGCCGACGCCGGCGAAGCAAGTCGCTACGCCGAGCTGCTGGGCGCCGAGATGGACCGCGCCGACGCCTGATGCAGGCGGTGCGCGCGATGCGCACCGCTAGAACGGCACCCCGAGCGCAGCGCAGATCCAGGCGTTGAGCGGCCGCGCGCGGCGGCTGAGCTCGAGGAACCGTTCGACAAAGTCGTCCGCCAAGACCTCTTCGTCGTCGAACGACGCGATGGCGATGAAGTCCTTGCGCTTCAGATCCTCAATCAGCGGGTGATCTGCCGGCACGCCGCGGGGCGGCCGTTTGAGACTCTCGCCCGCTGGCTCGAAGACGCTGCGAAAGTCCTCGCTGGACCAAGCGGCGCTCCAGACGCCCGGATCGTCGACAATCGCCTCGCGCAGACGCCGCAGACTCGCGCTCGCCGGCCTCCAGACTCCGACACCCAGGATGCACTCGCCACGCTCAAGGTGGAGGTAATAGCCGGGCACATGCACATCGCGCGCGGCGCCCGCCTGCCCCCCGTCGTGCCGGAAATGCATCGCGCAGTGCGTCTTGTACGGGCTTTTATCTTTCGAGAAGCGGACGTCCCGATGAATGCGGAAGAGCGAGCCACCCTGCACCTTCGGAATCGCCTGCAGATGCGGGCTGATCGCCCGCAGACCCGGCCCGACGGCCGAGATGAACGCGAGAGCCGGTTCCTTCAGCTCGTGGTCGTAGCGATGCCGATGGGCCTGAAACCAGTCGCGGTCGTTGTTCTCCGCGAGGTCGT
The DNA here is from genome assembly GCA_038530905.1 of Acidobacteriota bacterium. Lineage (GTDB taxonomy): Bacteria > Acidobacteriota > Thermoanaerobaculia > Multivoradales > J023 > JAUIJL01. The sequence continues at coordinate 467 of JBCBCF010000244.1, read as the reverse complement.
CTAGGAAATCGAAAAGAGACGACGAGAAGATCGGTGCCATCAGAACCGTGCTCCATCCATCGAAGTTCGAGGAGATGCGCCGGTCGCGTTGCCTCGGCGCTGGCGTAGAGTACGGCAAACTGACGCGAAGGGGTGCGCATGTCCATCGAAACGCTTCTGATCTATCTGATCGTGGGCGGTCTCGCCGGCTGGCTGGCGGGCGTCGTCATGAAAGGGCGAGGCTTTGGCCTGCTCGGCAATGTCGTCCTCGGCATCGTCGGCGCGGTGCTCGGCGGCGTCTTGCTCAACCTGATCGGTCTCGCGGCCTACGGCTGGCTCGGCTACCTCGTCGCCGGATTCGTCGGCGCGGTGGCGATTCTCTTCGTCGTCAGCCTGCTGCGTTAGCTCGCTCCGAGCGCCGCGCCGGCGGGACCGAACGCCGTCAGGCGAACGCGCCGTCGATCCGGCGGCGCAGCACGATCGCCGCC
>JBCBCF010000243.1:0-6808 GCA_038530905.1 Acidobacteriota bacterium | reverse complement strand
AGTCGCGCCCTTTTCGGTCTTGGCGCATTTCGAAGCGGGTGACCAGGGCAAAGCCCGAGGCGAAATCGCCGTCGCGCCAAGTGGCGATCGGCTCGTTGGTGCGGACGACAGGCATGGGCTCTCCGGACGCCGAGGGCGACGCGTCTTCGAACACGCATCGTGAGGAAGGAAGGTTCAGTATAGCGTCTCGATCGGGCCGGCCGTCGACCGCCACGAGGCCGGTCGGCGGCGGGTGGCATCCGCCGTGCATCACGCCGGACGCCATGAGCCGCCGATCCCGTCCCTCCCGCTTCGCCCGTCCCGCGCTGCGCACCGCCAACCGCTCTGCTGCAGCGGCGCGGGTCGTGAGCTTCGTCCTTCTCGGAGCGATGCTCGCCGTCGGCGCCGCCCCGGCGGCCGAGCCGCCGTTCCATCGCCCGCTCGACTGGCCGGAGGCGGAACGCGCCTTCATCCAGGACGGCCCCGGCTTCTTGCTGACGCAGGAAACGCTCGACGCGCTGGTTGCCGCCGACTCGACGACGCGCAGCGAAGCGATCACCGAGCTGCTCTCGGATCCGATTCCTGACACCGCTGAGAACGAGCTGGTCGATGGCATCGCGCGCCGCCGCGCTCTGGTCCTCCAGGAGCTGCGCACCTTCCAGGACGTGCGTTCCCGCCTCCTCTTCCTGCACGGCGCGCCGGATCAGCGCACCCTCATCGACTGCGCCGAGACGTTTCGCCCGATGGAGATCTGGACCTACAGAGGCCAGCGGCCGCTGATCGTCTATCGGCCCTCGACCGACACGCCGTGGACCCTGTGGCTGCCGACCGACTCCAAGCGGGTGCTCTACGACGATGAGATGGAGTACTACCTGGAGCAGTGGGAGGAGCTGGGCGACCGGATTCAGGCCAATCGCCGCATCGATCGCTTCTTCTGCGGCGCCAGCCGAGACGTCGACGAGCTGACGGGTGTCGACGGTCTCTTCGGGTTCCAGGAAGGCCGACCGCGCGACGAGGACTTCCTCCGCGCCCTCCAGCCGCCTGCGGACCTCGCCGCTTGGTCGCGCGCCGCGCTGCGCACGCCGGTCGAGCCCGGCGAGCCGCTGCCTGCGATGTCTCTCGAGGTCTTCTATCCCGAGCGCGTCGGTCAGCGCCTGAAGGCTCTTCTCAAGCTTCGGCTCGACGATCCGCGTCAGCTGGAGCCGATCGACCTTGGCAACGACAAGCGCGAGCTGCGGCTGCTGCTCGAGGGTCAGATCGAGCGCGAGAACGCTCTCTTCGAGACGTTTCGCGTGCGCTACCAGATCCCGCTGGTCGAAGGTGCGCTGGTGGACGTGCTCGAGCAACCGCTGGTGCTTCTCGCCGAACGCCTGCTGCGTCCTGACGAAGATTTTCTCCTGCGCCTGATGATCCGCGAGGAGGCCACCGATCGCGTGCTTCACCTCACCGAAGGTCTGCGCGTGCCGAATCAGTCGACGCCCATGCCCGAGTTGGCCATGGACGAGCACACCGTGCAGGCGATCGAGGAACGCCTCGCCACGGAGACCTTCGCGGGTGTCAACAGCCTGCTCTTGGTGCCGCCCGCCACGGACATCGTTTTCGGACTCTGGCGCGCAGAGGCGCTGGTCACCGGCGAGCGCATCGTCAAGGTCGCCTTCAAGGTCGACGGCAAGACCCAACTGACCCGCAAGCGGCGGCCGTTCACCGCCGAGCTTCGGCTACAGACGCAGCCGAAGGAGCAGACCGTGACCGTCGAAGGTTACGACGCCGAGGGCGAGCTGGTGGCAAGCGACGAGGTCGTGGTCAATCAAACGCGCGGCGAGCTGCGGGTGACCGTGGTGGAACCGGCGCGCGGCGCACGAGCGGTCGGGCCGACACAGGTCGAGGCCGAGATCGTAGTCCCCGAGGAGCGCTCTGTGGCCTTCGTCGAGATTCGCCACAACGAAGACGTCGTCGCTCGCCTCGAATCGCCTCCGTGGCGCGCCTCGATCGACGTGCCGGCGGGCGGCGAGCTGACCTACATCACCGTGGTCGCCGAGCTCGACGACGGCCTGCGCGCCGAGGACGTCCGCTTCGTCAACGCGCCCGAATATCTGGAGCAGGTGGACGTCAACCTGGTGGAGCTCTTCACCACCGTCGTCGACCGCCGCGGACGGCCGGTGCTCGGACTCGAGCGCGACATCTTCTCGGTTGCTGAAGACGGCCGCCCGCAGGAGTTGGTCAAGTTCGAGCTGGTCGAGGATCTGCCCCTGTCGCTCGGCATCGCCATCGACACCTCGGGTTCGATGGTCGAGTCTCTGGGCGTCGCGCGGCGGACCGCCACGGACTTCCTCGACAAGATCATCGGCCCGCGGGATCGCACCTTCGCGCTCGCCTTCGCCGACCGCCCGGAGCTGATCATGTCGCGCACCTCGGATGTCGGCGCAGTCTCCGCGAGTCTCGAAGGCCTCGTCGCCGACGGGCGCACGTCGCTGCACGACGCCATCGTCACAAGCCTGCACTACTACAAAGGCATCCGCGGACGCCGGGCGCTGGTCCTGCTGTCGGACGGCGAGGACACGAGCAGCTCGCTCGGCTTCGACGAGGCCCTCGAGGTCGCCAAGCGCTCGGGCGTCACGATTTACGCCATCGGCCTGCGCATCAGCCGGGCGGACTTCGGCGTCCGCCGCAAGCTCGATCGCCTCGCCGAGGAGACCGGCGGCCGGACGCTCTTCATCAACGAGGCCGCCGAGCTGGCGGACGCCTACGCCCAGATCGAGCGCGAGCTGCGCAGCCAATACCTCCTTGCCTACGCCTCGGATCAGGGATCGAAGGATCCGGACCGCTTCCGCGAAATCGAGGTCGAGGTCGACGGCCGAGGCCTCGAGGCTCGGACGCTCCGCGGCTACTACCCCTGAGACGCCGCACGGCCGCGTCCTCACCAAATCATTCGAGATGTCTTCCATGCGTTTCTCTCGTCCCGCTGTCTCCCGCTCTCTCCCCGTGCCTGCGATCGCCGCTCATGCGTCGGTCGCCCTCCCGAAGGAGAACACCATGCCCGCACGTCCCAGGCCGTTCCGGCCCCGTTCCTTCCAGCCCCTCGCGCCGACGGCGCGGTTCTTCGTCGCCCTGCTTGCCCTGGCGCTCGTGGCTCTGCCGGCCGCGGCTCAGGACTCCGGCATCTTCGGCGACGTCATCGACGTCAATGTGACCAACGTGGAGGTGGTCGTTCTCGACGCCGACGGCGAGCCGGTCGACGGCCTCACGCTCGCCGACTTCCGGTTGACCTCGAACGGCGAGCCGGTCGAGATCAGCAACTTCTACGAAGTCCGCGCCGGCGTGCCGATGACTCAACCCGCGGCGGCCCAGGCCACGCCGCAGCTGGCGGCGCTGCCGATCATCGATCGCGACAGCCGCTCGGTTCTGCTGTTCTTCGACAACACCTCGCTCGAAGAGCGCAACCGTAAGCGCGTGCTCACCGCGGCCCGCGACATGGTGACGCGCACTATGGGCGCCAACGACTTCTTCGAAGTCGCCGCCATGCAGCAGGGTGGCCAGCTCCGGACCGTGCAGACCTTCACCAGCGACCGCGCGGCGGTGCTGGCGGCGCTCGACCAGGTCGCCGAGCTGCCGGCTAGTGGCAACCTGCGCGACACGACCTTCGTGCAGCTCGTTCGCGATCTGCAGCAGGCCGAGCTGGGCAGTGGACGAGGATTCAGCAGCGCGCGGCAGATGCGCGGCCGCATCGAGGCCTTCGCCCGCCAATCGCAGCAGGCGAGCGAGCAAAATCTTGCCGCCATCGAATTCCTGCTGCGTCCTGTCGCCGGCATCCCCGGCCAGAAGGCTGTCGTTTTCTTCGGCGAAGGCCTGACGATCCAGCCGGCGGAGACACTGCTCGATGCCTACCAGCGCAAGTTCGGCGATGTCGATCCGGTCCAGCTCGACTTCGCGCCGGAAATCGACGCGGCGAGCTACGACCTGCGCGCGGAGTTCGAGCAGGCGATCGCTCGCTCGCAGGAGAGTGACGTGCGCTTCTACGCGATCGACGCTGGCGGCAAGCGGCGCAACCTGCTGCGCTCGGCGGCGGCCGGGGCGCCGGACATCCGCAGCCTGGACCTGCAGGCTGAGATCGAGATCTGGCCGACCTCGCTCGATCGCGAGTACGAGCTGTACCAACGTGAAGGGCTGCGCTCGATGGCCCAGGCCACCGGTGGCGCCATGCTCGCCGACACGCGCGCCTATGACGACTTCCTGAGCCGCGTCGATCGCGACCTCAACAACTTCTACTCGCTTGGCTTCCAGATCTCCGGCGCGCGCGACGACAGCCTGCAGAGTCTCGAGGTCGAGCTGGCGGGCGAGCCCGGTTACACCTTGCTCTATCGCCAGCGCTTCCAGAACAAGTCGCCGGAGCGTCAGCTCGCGGACCTCGCGGTGTCGCAGCTGCTGGCGCCGGTCGGCTTGAACGGTCTCGGCATGTCGCTCTTCGCCGGCGAGCCGACGCCGCGTGAGGATCGCTACGTCCTGCCGCTCGAGATTCGCTTTCCGGCCGACAACGCGACGCTCGTTCAGCAGGGCGACGCGAAGGTCGGACAGCTCAAGGCGATCGTCATCGTGCAGGATCTCGAGGGCCAGCTGTCGCCGGCACAAGAGATTCCGCTTGAGCTGTCGTTCACCGAGGCCGATCTGCAGGACGGCAAGGACGCGCTCGCCGTGGCGCAGTTCGCACTGCTCACCCGCGGCGGCCGCCAGCGCATCGCCGTGGCGCTGCGCGATCTGGCGACCGGCGTCACGTCCGCCGGCAGCTTCGTCGTCGATCTCGAAGGCTGACTCGGAGCAACTCGCCCCGCCTCGGCGACGCGCGAGGTCGCCGAGGCGGTCGGTCGCCCCATACTTCTCCTCGAACCCACGAACCATTTGACAGAATCGCCGATGGTCGTCCCCACCATCGATCGAAAATCCCTCGGCGGAGTCTGCGGACGCCAGCCGACCGGCCTTGCAAGGCCTCTCGCCCGGAGGAACCCGATGCCACGCCCTAGCCGTTTCCTTTCGCTCCTCGTCGGCGCGACGCTCCTCGTCGCCGCCCCCGCCTTCTCCCAGGACGACCAGCCGATCTTCGACGAAGTCGTCGAGGTCAACATCGTCAACGTCGACGTCGTCGTCATCGACAAAGACGGTGAGCCGGTTCACGGCCTGGGTCCCGAAGACTTCCGCATCAACGAGGACGGTGACTCGATGGAGATCACCAACTTCTACGAGGTGCGCGACGGCCGCAACGTCGCAGCGCCGGTCGCCGGTCAGCTGATCGAAGCCGGCCTGCCGGATCCCGAGCCGGTGCCGAATCAGAAACCGGCGATCGACCTTGAGAGCCGTGCCTTCGTCCTCTTCTTCGACAACAGCTCGCTCGAGAAGAAGAATCGCAAACGCGTGCTGCAGGCCTCCCGCGACTTCGTGCGCGACTCGATGGGAGAGAACGACTTCGTGAAGGTGTCGTACCTCTCGGCCAGCGGCGGCCTCGAAACGCTGCAGGGCTTCACCAACAGCCCCGGCGACGTGGTCTACGCCATCGATCGTCTCGAGGACACGCAGGTCGAAGGCAACGTGGTGAACAACAACACGCGCCATCTCGTGCGCGACCTGGTGCGCGCCAACATCAGCGCCGAGACCGCCGGCCAGGCCCTCGAATCCGTCACCCTCGACACCAGCCGCATCCGCTTCCAGAGCAATCTGTACCGGGCCAAGATCACCTCAGAGGTGCAGCGCGCCTACATGCGCTCGCAGCAGAGCCTGGCCGGCATCGAGTACCTGATCCGGCCGCTCGCCGGCATCCCTGGGCAGAAAGCGGTGATCTACGCCGGTGAGGGCCTGCCGACCAAGCCCGGCGAATCGCTCTGGCATGCGTACTACAACAAGTTCTCCAACATCTCGGCGTTCTTCCAGGACGAGTTGACGATCACCGAGCCGGAGATTCAGGCGCTCGACTACGACTTGACGCGCAACTTCGAGCGGATGGTCGCCAAGGCCCAAGAGGCAGGCGTTCGCTTCTACGCCATCGACGCAGCCGGGCGGCGCCCGAACTATCGGCTCTCGGCCGAGTACGGACTGGCGGACGCGAACTCGATCGCCGGCACCGGTCAGACCGACGTCTGGAATCAGCGCGTCAGCTTCATCCGCGATCGCAATCTGCAGGGCGGTCTGGAGCTCATCGCGCATGAAACCGGCGCCGCGATGATCGCCAACACGCGCAGCTACGGAGACTTCTTCGATCGCATCGACCGTGATCTCAACAACTTCTACTCGCTCGGCTACCAGCCGCCGCGCGAGCGGGACGGCCTCTTCCACTCGGTCGAGGTCGAGCCGGTCAACCCGGACTATCGGGCGATCTATCGGCAGTCCTACCAGAACAAAACGGCCGAGCAGTCGCTGGTCGATCTGGCGCTGGCCGAGCTGCTGACCGATGCTTCGAACAATCCGCTCGACATCTGGATCGAGCCGGGCAAAGCCAGCCCGAGCGACAAGCAGAAGTACATCTTGCCGCTGCAGATCAAGTTCCCCGCCGACAAGGCGACCCTGCTGCCGCAAGGTGACAGCAAGGTCGGTCAGCTCACCGCCGTGGTGGTGGTCAAGGACGAGATCGGCGACACGTCGCCGCCGCAGCGCATTCCGCTGACCGTCGAGATCGACGCCGGGCAGATCGCCGAAGGCAAGGTGCCGGTGGCCGTCGCCGACCTGCGCCTCGTGATGCGGGAAGGCAAGCAGACGGTGGCCGTCGCCGTGCGCGACCGGCTCTCCGGCATCGCCTCATCGAAGCGTCGGGCGCGGGAGCGTTCAGCCGCGACCGCGGCCCGGTGCG
>JBCBCF010000242.1:0-6827 GCA_038530905.1 Acidobacteriota bacterium | reverse complement strand
CGCCCCGAGTTCGACGCGCTCCGCGTCGATTTCCATTCGTTCTCGGGCGGTGCCGCGATGGCCGAAGAGGTGCTGGAGCGCGGCGACGTTCTCGGCCTGTCCGGCATGATCACGTTTCAGAAGGCTGACAACGTGCGAGAGGTGCTGCCGCTGACGCCGCGGGATCGGCTTCTGGTTGAGACCGATGCGCCGTATCTGGCGCCGGCGCCGTATCGCGGCCGGCCGAATCGGCCGGCCTATGTGATCGAGGTGCTCGACCGGCTAGCCCGAGAGCTGGGCCACGAGATCGGCGAGGTGGCGCGGATGACGACGGATAACTTTTTCCGCACCTTCCCGCGCGCCGCGGCTCTCGACGCGGCGCTCTGACCGCGAGGCCGACGCCACCGGAACGGCTCCGGGGCGTCGACGATCACTCTTTGGCGAGTGGAGCGAGGATCATCGTCATCTGCCGGCCCTCGAGGCGCGAGCGCGACTCGACGCTGGCGAGATCCTTCGTCTCTTCGATCACCTTGTCGAGAATCTGCTGACCGAGCTCCGGCCGGCGAAGCTGCCGATACCGGAAGAAGACGGTCACCTTGACCTTCTTGCCTTTCGAGAGGAAGCGGACGGCGCGGTTGAGCTTGATCCCGAAGTCATGATCGTCGATCGTCGGTCGAAATTTGACTTCCTTGATCTCGATCGTGACGGTCTTCTTGCGCGCCTCGCGGGCCTTCTTCTCGCGGTCGAACTTCGCCTTTCCCCAGTCCATCACCTTGACGACCGGTGGATCGGCGTTCGGCCCGACCTCGACGAGGTCGAGATTTTGATCGCGCGCTCGCGTGCGCGCTTCCTCGACGGGGACGACTCCCACTTGAGTGCCGTCGGCGTCGATCAGGCGCACGGGACTCTTGCGGATGCGATGGTTGATGCGGGGGTCGTTGGAATTCGGCCGCACGGGCCGCACGTGTCTACGAATCGGAACCTCCCGGTCGGCCGCCGGCCGACACATGGTCGTTGGTCGGGTCGAAGCGTTCGGCGCCGACGGGTGGGCAGCTGCCCACCAACGTCTCAGGAGCGCCGGACATGGGTCGGAACCGCGGAGAGGTCGCGCTGCAGGCGAGCGTCGATCAACGGTCCGAGAAGAGAAAATCGAGCGAAGCAGACTCGAGGTGGAGCATCCGCCGTCGACTGGATGGTGGCAGGGCGACGACGCACGGTGCGGCTCGGAGGCCGGTTGACGCCAGAATGGTCATGTGCGAGGTCTGAGGCCACGAGGACGACAAAGGATCCGCGAGAGACGTCCGTGGGACTTCGGAGTGAATTCGTCGACGGCTACCCGCATCGGATCGGGCGGCCGGGCGCCCTGTGGTCGGGCGCGGACCGAAGAATAGACGGACGAACCGTCTGAATCGTAGCACCGATCCCCGAACCGTGGGGGAATGACGCGAAGCTTCCGGATCGATCCGCTCGAGCGGGCGCCGACGCCGGCCTGGAGAGGCCTTCGTCGGTCACGGTCGCAGCGTCTCCTCGAAGAGCTCGCCGATGCGCCGATACTCATCCAGCCAGCTCGACGGCCGGCGGAACGAGTGCGGTTCGACAGGATAGAGGGCGACCCACCAATCGACTTTCTCGAGTTCGATCAGGCGCTGAGTGAGCCGCACGACGTCGAGGAAGAAGACGTTGTCGTCGAGCATCGGCGCCGCGATGAGCAGAGGATCCTGCAGCCCGCCGGCGAACTCGATCGGCGAGGAGCGTTCGTAGGCCTCGGGATCGATCTGCGGCGTGTTGAGGATGTTCGACGTGTAGGGGTGGTTGTAGTGCGCCCAATCGGTCACCGGGCGCAGGGCGGCGCCGGCGGCGAAGAGGCCGGGCTGGCGAAACAAGGCCATCATCGTCAGGAAGCCACCATAGGAGCCTCCGTAGACGCCGACCCGCGCCGCGTCGACGTCGTGCTGGTCGGCGAGAAAGGACACACCATCGGCGAGATCCTCGACCTCGGGATGGCCCATCCGGCGATAGATCGCCGTCCGCCAGTCGGCTCCGTAGCCGGCCGAGCCGCGATAGTCCATGTCGAGCACGGCGTAGCCGCGTTCCGCGAGCCAGGTGTGAAACATGAACTCGCGGAAATAGACCGACCAGCCAGCATGCGCGTTGTGAAGGTAGCCGGCGCCGTGGACAAAGACGACCGCCGGGATCGCGCCGTCGGCACCGCGGAGCCGAGAGCGATCGCGCGGCAGATAGAGACGAGCCCAGACCGGTCGATCGTGCACCGACGAGGGCACCTCGACGATCTCGGGAACCACCCAATCGACTGCCGCGAACGCTTCGCTTACCGAGTCGGTCAGCTGCAGCGCCGGCGCGCCGGGCTCCGCCGCCTGAACGTAGATCTCTTGCGGTCGCGTGATCTGCGAGCGCAGAAGCATCAGCCGGCTGTCGTCGGGGGAAAGGGCGTAACCCTCGATTCGCCCTCCGAGGGTGGTCACCTGCTGCGGTTCGCCCCCGTCCGGCGCCACCCGGTAGACGTGAAAGTCATACGGCGCGGCGAGCGTGTTGGCGGTGTAGTAGATCCAGGCGCCGTCGGCGGTGGCTCGCGGCCGCGACACCACGCCACGATCGGCGCTCAGGCGCCGTGTCTCTCGACCGTCGTTGAGGAGGAGCTGAGAGCGATCGGTCGCCTCGGACAGGAACCAAAGCCGGCCGTCGGGTAGGAATCCGACCTCGTTGAACGACCAGTTGATCCAGCCGTCGACGTTGGTCAGTCGCTCGATCATGCGCAGAGAGCCGTCGAGCTCCACCAGGACGGTCCAGCGGTCCTTGTTGTCGAGGCTGTGCAGCGACAGCGCGATGCGTCCGTCGTCGCTCCAGGCGAGATCATCGACGGTCACCGGTCGCGGTCGGGCGTCTGGTGCCTCGGTGTTCTCGGCCGCGGCGGGCTCGTCGCCATCGGTCGGAACGCTGTCGTCCGCCGCGCTGTCGTCCGACGCGGTATCCGTTCCGGTTGCGGCGGGCGGCTCGGTCCTGCCTGGCTGCGTCTCATCGGAAGGCCCGTCGGCGGTGCGATGCAGCTCGGCGGCGGCCCGCAGGTCAGCAAGCGGATCGTCCGCGATGCCGGGGAGCTCGCTCAGGTCGAGCGTCCGTCGTTGGCCGGTGACGAGGTCGAACCACACCAGCTCGTGCCCGATGTCATCGCCGGTGCCGACCTTCGGGCGCAGGTCTTGGACCTCGACGTAGCCGTCTTCGGTGACCCACACGGGCATTTGATCGGCGCGTCCCTCGTCGGCGTTGGCCGGCTGAAGGATGGCCAGGCCACGCTCGAGGTTCGGAGCCATCGATAGGTCGAGGATCTCGACGTCGGCGCCGAGGTAGAACGGTCGCGGGGCGCGGGTCGGATCGGCCGCGCGGCGAAGCGTCTCCGCCGCCAAGCGCGACTCGCGACGCTGGCGCTTCTCTTTCAGCACGTCAAAGAGGCGGGCCTGCTGCCGGCTGTAGAAATCGTCGCCGAGCTCGTCGTCGGCAGGGTCTTCGGCAGCGACGACCCGCAGCGGCTCGAACTCCAGGCCTCCGTCGAGCTCGCGCACGACGAGAGCATCGCCGCGCCGAAACGCCACCGCCTTGCCGCCGACGAGCACGGTCGGAGCGTGCTCGATCGCGTCGGTGCGTGTGAGCTGCCGTGCCTCGGTCTCGCCTTCCGCGCGCACAAACAGATCCCCCTCCCGGATGAAGGCCTGCAGGCCACCGCGTGCGCGGCCTCGCCCTGCCGGCTCGACGAGATGGCGCGCGTCGTCGGCCACGCGGGTGCTCTCGCCGGTGGTTGGATCCAGGCGGAAGAGATCGCGCTCGTCGCGGCCCTCGAGTGCGACTTCGTAGTAGATCCAGCGACCGTCGGCCGACCAGACAGGGTCGCGCGGTGTGTCGCCGATCCACGTCGGATCGCCCATGATCGTCTTGAGGGCCGGGCCGGCGAAATCTTCGATCGCCGGCTCGGTCCGCGCCGAGGCCGGCGCCGCCGTGAGCGAGAGAGTCAGGAGAAGCGAAAGGATCGGCGCCGCGAGCGCCCGCGTCACGACTCGGCTCGCACCGACTGCAGCAGGGCGACGAAGTCGTCCTGAGCTTCAGCCATCGTCGCCTGCGGCCCGGTGGCCTTGAAGAACCAGGGGCCCGCACCGCCCTCGACGACCGCGGCGAAGAGGCGAGAGTCCGGCTGAGGCTCGGTCGGGCCGACGCCCATCGTGCTCGCCTTCAGAGTGCCCGACGCATCGAGCCAGGTCACGCGCAGCCCATTCACCTCGAAGCTCTCACGGTTCGGCACGGCGTCGCTCTCGATCTGGCCGGCCCAGCGCTGCAGGTTGGCCTCGACCGAGCCACCGCCGCCGGGGCCGAAGTAGAAAACCGTCAGTTCGCCGGCTCCGTTCGCTCCCGGGATGGCCGCCTGCGCCGCCCGCATCGAAGACGACGGCTGCTGCTGCTGCCACGCGGCGGGGAGGTCGAAGAGGAGGCCGCTTGCCGAGACGCTCGGCCCGCTCGGCGTGCGCGAAGTCGCCGGCGCCAGACCGCCGTCCGGCGCGCCGCCCGCGTCAGGCGGGGCCGCGGCTTCCGGCGGGGCCGCCGAGGGTGCGGTAGAGGAGCCAGCCGCTTCGCCGTTCACCGCGGCATCCGGTCCGGCGCAGGCAAGCGAGAGGTGGGCGCTCGTCAGGCACAGGACGGCGATGAGCAGCGTGTGGAGGCGGGCGGCACGTCGGTGGGACCAGCGATCGATCATGAAAGCGAGAGCTCCAAGAGCGTGAACGTTTCGAGGCGGTGGCAGGCTTGGCCGGGACGGGGCGGTCCGAGGCAGCGCGCGCGCCGCTCGCTTTGAGTGGACAGACGCGAGCAAGGCGCTGCAGCGATCCCGAAACGAAGGTGCCGATTCGAGTACCATGCGCGCATCGAAGCTGTCCCGGTGAAGGCCGAGACTACCATGCAGCCCGCTCCCGATTGCCGCGCTCGGAGGAGACCTCAGTCATGGCCAGCTACACAAAACTCGAATCCCAAGAGGCTCTCGACTCGGTGCTCGATCGATCGAGTGGCACCGTCGTCGTCTTCAAGCACAGCCTGACTTGCCCCGTGTCGTCGGCGGCTTTGCGCGAGTTCGACGCGTATCTCAGCGCCGATGCCGCCACCGCCGATTACTACCTGATCGAGGTCCAGCGTCAGCGCGACCTGTCGCGTGAGGTTGCGCAACGAACCGGCGTCAAGCATGAGTCCCCGCAGGCCCTTGTGATGCGTGACGGCGAGGTGGCCTGGAACGCCAGCCACTGGCACATCACCCAACAGAGCTTGACTGAAGCTCTTTCGGAAGAGGCCGCCTGAGCGGTTCTGCGATCGACCGAGCTGGCGTCGGCCGCTGCAGTCGTGTCAGGGGCGCAAGCCCCACTGACTGAGCCGGGCGTTGGCTTCGCGCAGACGCTCTTGCGCTTTCTGCCAGTGCTCTTCGACCTCTCGCGTGCGTCCGGCCGTGCATTGCACCGCCAGACCGCGCAGCTCGGTGTAGGCGAAGAAGAGCGGGTCGTCGACCTTGCGATCCGGCGCGGTGAAGACGCGATCGCGATTCTGCAGGATCGGTCCGAGCTGGCTGGCCAGCTCCCGACAGGCGCGACCCATCGCGCGACCGTTGCGCGTGCGCCGCGCCGCGAGGTATTCGCTGAGAGCGGATTTGGCCGGCGCCACCGCCGGCACGTAGACCTGGGCGTGCCAGGTGTGCATCTGCTCGGCGATGGTCGGGCCACGATCCTTCGGACGGAGACTCTCGAGATAGTCCAGGTACTCGCCCTCGGCCTCGAGCCCGGCGATCTCGATCGGCACCAGGTACGGCCCGAGCGCCGCCTCCAGTCGATCGTCGTCGGCGACGACCAGGCGCCCCAGCTCGTCGCGTTCGCGATCGATGCGTGCCATCTGGTCCTCGAGGCGGCGGCGGAAGGTTTCGCGCGGAGCCGTCGGCAACGCCACCGCGTCGCAAAGCCCGCGCACCAGCCCGGTCAGTCGCTCGATCGATGCGCCGGCCTCGGCACCCGCCTCGGATCGGGCGCGCGGCACGAAGCGGGCGGCCAGATCACCCGCGGCGCGCGCGGCGGCGAGGTCAGAGATCTGCCGCTCGAGGACGTCGTCTCGCATCGTCCGCTCTTGCTCCGCGGTCGAACCACCGAGCGTCGCCCAGCGCTCGAGCACGCGACCGGCGATCCGATCACAAATGCGCTGCTGATGGAGCAGAAGGGCCGTGGCGGAAACGGTCCACTCGCCGTCGGGCGGATCGGGCGACGTCGCGGCACCCGCCGACGCGGCGAGCAGACTGCTCAGAAGCGCAAGGGCGAGCGCGCGCAGGCGAGAGACGCGTCGCGGAAGAGCAGGCGCTCCTGGTGGCTGCGCGTCCAAGACGAGGTGGAGCGTCGAGTTCGGGTGCGGCATCACGTCGGCTGCGTTCGGCGGCGGCTGCGACCTTTGAGGGACAGAGCGCGTTGGCAAGAGGAAAGCGGCTCGCCGCCGCAACGCTTCGATTCTCTCAACGTGCCGAGCGCGGTGTCCATTTCATCGCCGGAGCGCTCGCTCTGCGCGAGGGCCGGGCGATGAGAATCCCGCCTCTCGGCCCGCCCGTTGGCGATGGCATCGCCGGAGCATTCGATCGTTGGGTCAAGCGTCGCGGCCAGGCGCCTGCGATCATCGCAAGAGACCCTGCCGTCGCGCGGACCTGGTCCGAGCTGGCCCGAGAGACCGACGCATGGCGACAGCGCGCGGCCGACTGGCCGGCGCCGGTCGGCGTGCCGGTCGAGCCCGAGGTTCGCTTGACCAGGACCGTGCCAGGCGGCGTTGCGGCC
>JBCBCF010000241.1:0-6852 GCA_038530905.1 Acidobacteriota bacterium | reverse complement strand
GGAACTGAATGGCGAGACTTCGGTAGTCGGTGGTGCCGTCCTCCGGAATGCCGATCAGCAGCTCGCTCTCCTGCGGGCTGCCCAAGGCGTCGGTCAGCGGTCCGCTGGCAAAATCGCCTGTGGCCCAGGCCTGATTCAAGAAGCCGTGGAACTCGAATCGATCGTCCTGCGCCAAGGTTGGAGCGGCGAGAGACAGACACAGCGCGATGATCCCGAAGACTGGGAACGACACGACGGAACGGCGCGTCGCGGGAATGTCGAGGCGGGAACGAGAGCCGAGCATGGGCATGTGGAGCACCTCCCGAAGCGCAAATGGATGATCTTCCGAGCCTCGACGCCGCGCGCGTCGAGCCTGCGAGTCCCGCGGCGGGCCGGACCCCGAGCCGGCCGATCACGTGCCGCGGGCTGCCCGCCGAACGACCGAACCTGACCACGCGTCGACAGGTTAACTACCGCGAGCGAACGAACATCCCCAGAACCCCGAAGACACTCAAAATGGGGCGAAGAGGCGCCGACACAGAGCAGAAAACTCGACGAGAGGCTTGATTAGGATCTTAGGGAGAGTGCACGCCTGCGTCAACCGTCTGAGCCTTCCCTCTCGACCGACTTGACATGAACCAGGCCGAACTCCCAGACTTCGAACGACCGGTCGGTCGAAACCTCGCCTGCCTGCGATTCTCGCCGGCCGCCGTGCCATCTCCTGCGAGCCCTCCATGTCGACGCCATCTGCCGCCTCGCCGCCGCTGTCTCCACCCCCGCGCCTGCGTCAGCCTGCCCTGCTCCAGACGCGCCGGTTCCTCGCCGATCCGTTCGAGCTGCTCTCCGACGCGCACGCACGGCTGGGACCGGTGTTCGCCGTGCCGCTGCTCGGCTTGGGAACGTGGGTCTTCGTCGGCCGTCCCGATCTCGTCAAGGAGATGTTCAAGGCGCCGCCCGATGTCCTGGCGGCAGGCGAAATCAATCGTCAGCAGCTCGGCTTTCTGCTTGGCGAGAACGCAACGTTCTGCCTCGACGGCAAGGCGCACGATCGGCGTCGACGGGTTGTGCTGCCGTTTCTCAACGGATCGGGCGCCAAGAGCCGCGTGCCGCTGATCGCGGCGCGCGGCATCGACGCGATCGAGGCGATCGAGGCGGGAGACCGACTGCGCATTCAGCCTTGGGCTCACCACCTGTCGCTGCACATCTTGATGCACGTCTTCTTCGGCGATGCGCCGCGGGATGAAGTCGATCGGCTCGAGGCGGCGTTCGAGCGCTTCGCCAGCCGCGGCCTTCGCTCACCGCTCGTGATGCTGCCCTTCCTGCAGCGTGATCTCGGTCCCTGGAGCCCCTGGGGACGGGTCCTCGCCTGGCGTCGGCAAGTCGTCGACGCCGTGCGCGCGCAGATCCGGGCGCGCCTCGCTCGGCCGGACGACTATGACGACGTGGCGGCGCGCCTCGCGCAGGCGACGACGCTCGACGGCGACGCACTCGACGAGGACGCGCTGGTCGACGAAACGATCAACGACCTCTTCGCCGGCCACGAAACCACCGGCAACATCCTGGCCTGGTGCGTCGAGTGCCTGTGGACACACTCTGACGTCCTCGCTCGAGCACGCGCCGAGATCGACATGACGGTCGGCGACCGCCCGATCGAGGTCGAAGATCTAGCAAGACTCGACTACCTGCAGGCGGTGATCGACGAAACCACGCGCTACCGACCGATCGCGCCCATGGCTGGACTGCGACTCGCCAAAGAGCGATATTCCCTCGGCGGATACTCCATCGAGGCCGGCACGGTCCTGGCGCAGTGCTTCCCGGTCATGGGCCACCTCGAGGACCTCTACGAGCGGCCGTCCGCTTTCGACCCCGCCCATTTTCACGGGCGCAAGCTGCCTCCTTACCACTGGAACCCTTTCGGTGGCGGTCGCCGGCAGTGCTTGGGCAAGGGCCTGGCCGAGGTCGAGCTGCTGGTTCTTCTCGCTGAGATGCTGCGCCGCCTCGACCTGCGGATCGCTCAGGACAGCGTGCGTCCGGTGCGCGACGGCGTGTTCTTCTCGCCGAACCGCGGCCTCGAAGTCGAGATTCTCTCGCGCCACGCGCCGAAGGCTGCAGCATCGGCTCGCGACTCCGGCCCGAATGCGGCGCCGGCGAGCGGCTGCCCGCATCACACCGTCGGCGCTCCTCCGGCCTGAGCGGCCGGTCGCGACGCTCTGGAACAAGAGCCACCGTGCGCAGTCTGCGGCGGTGGATCGCAGCTCAAACCGATGGCAGGTCGACGAGCTCGCGGATCTTGCCCTTCAGCTCCACTTGGCTGCGGTGGAACTCACGATCGCGCTGCCACCGGAATGTGGCGCGGAACTTCGGCCGGAGCATGATCGTGTAGCCGAAGTCGATGCGGGCACCGGCCGGGGGCTGCAGGCGCCCGGCGCGCGCCACCATCGCCAGCACGGTCTTGAGCTCGATCTCGGCAAAGGCGGCGCCGATGCATTTGTGCAGCCCGTGGGAGTACGGGAAGTACTCATACGGCGTGGGCCGAATCGACTGCCAGCGCGTCGGCGAAAACGCCTTGGGACGTTCAAAGACGTCCGCGTCGTGATGGCTGACGAACGGGCTCAGAATCACCTCGCTGTCGGGCGGCAGGCGGTGTCCCCCAAGCTCCGCTCCGTCGGCCTTGACCCGCCGTTGCACCAGAAGCGCCGGACACAGGACCCGCAGACTCTCGCGATAAACCGCGTCGAGCAGCGGCAGACGATCGAGATCATCGAAGCTCGGCGGCGCGTCACCTAGCTCACGCTCGACTTCATCGGCCAGGTCGGCGGCGATGTCGGGATGCTGCGACAGCAGGAGAAGCGCGAAGACGAGGCCAGCCGCCGGCACGTCGTGGCCCGCCAGGTAGAGGCCGAACGCGAAGAAGACCAGCTCGTCGTCGGCGAGACGCTGCGACGGATCTTGGATCTTCGCCAGCGTCGCCAGCACGTCGTCGTCGTCCGAGCCTCGCTTGCCTGCGATTTCGTCGGAGAGGATGCGCTGGGCGAGCCGCGTCAGCTCGAGCAGGCGACGGCGCGGAGAGCCCGGCAGGTCGATCGGGATCAAGCTGGCCGGCGAGAAAAGGACATGTGCCAACTCGCGGGACGCGCGGCCGAAGGCGTCGCCTCGCGCCTCAGCCGCCGAGCGGCCGAACAGAACCCGCAGCGCGATCTCTGAGCACAGCTCCTCCATCTCGGTCGGTAGATGAACGCGGTCCAGAGTCGTCCAGCGCTCGAGCATCGCTTGCGTGGCGTCGACCACGACGCCCTGATGCTCACGCAAATAAGCACCCCGCAGACGACGAGACGTCTCTTGACGAGCATGGCGCTGGTCGATCGATCGGTCGCTGGCCTGCAGCCAGGTTCCCTTCGGCCCGCGCACCTTGCCGCCGCCGAATCGATCGTTATCGGTGAGGACAGATTTCACCTGCGGCGCGCCGAAAACGAAGACCGTCGGCGGGCGGCTTTCGACCTCTTCGAACAGAATCGGCGGATGGGGCGCATCGGCCAGGCGAACCACCTCACCGTGCGCCGCGCGCAGACGCTGCATCGTGGTGATCGGGTCGCGGAAGAAGCCGAGCAGATTGGCTCGCCACCCAACGATCGGCGCCGAGCGGGCCGCTGGTGGCAGCGTCGCGGACGATGGCGCAGGAGAGGGCGTCGACGCGCCTGCCGCCTCGGGGGAATCGGTTGTGGACTGGGCGGCGTGGTGGGGGCAGCCGGACGGCGCGGCCGAGACGCCGTCGGAGGGCTCTGGGGTGGTCATGACATCGGATCTCCGTAGGTGGGGACCCGAAGATAGCTTCGCGCCCGAGCGTCGTCAACGACGCTGCGGGCGCGGCGTTGGGCGGTCGCTCAGCGGATGAAGTCGAAGACCGTCTGGTAATAGAAGGTCACCGTGTCCGGACTCTCGAAAATGTAGGCGTGGCCGACGTCTTCGCGCACCACGAGGCGCGCGCCGTCGCGACCGTACTCGGCCGCCAGATCCTCGATGTCTTCGCGGACGGCGATGAAGTCCAATCCTCCGTAGATCACCTGACCTGGCGCGCGCGCGACACTTGGATCAAAGAAGGGCCGCTCGGTGGCGACGAGAAAGTTGTCGACCGGGTAGAGCCCACCCTGCGTGTCGATGATGTGCTGAATGAAGATCGGCGAGGTCTCGGGCGTCGTGAAGATCAGCGAGCCTTCACCTGGGGAGAAGAAATAGCCATCGTCGTCGGCTGCCAGCAGCCCGACAAAGAGAGGATCGACAAGCGGTCCCCCCTGAACCTCGCGATAGATCATCGCCCCCATCGACACCGAGTTGATGCGCGAGCCGTCCGCCGCGATCTCGGATGCCATCGAGCCACCGAACCCTTCGCCAAAGAGGTCGACCTTGCGGACCTGACGGAAAAAGCGGATGTACCGCACCAGCTCCTTCATCGCCTCGCGGTTCACTTCATAGGTCACCGAGAATCCATCTTCCGGCACCGTCGACTCGTCGACCCCGAGATAGTCGACAGAGAACACGAAGAAACCACGCTCGCCGAAGAATTGGTGGGCGCTGTAGGCATCGTCCGGGGCGTCCCACTGCTCGGCGTTGAAGGCGGATCCGTTGAGCAGCAGCAGCGCCCGGTTCCGCGGCCGCAACCACGCGCGCAGCGAGAACGACTCGACGACGGCGAGCGAGCGGCCTCCGGAGATCGGTACGTTGTACTCGAACGTGAAGACACGATCGAGGATGCCGGAGAGCGACCGATTCGAAGCCAACAACTCGTCGAAGAGGCCGCCCTTCGAGAACTCGGCGAGCACCGGGTCCTGGTGGCCTGCGAACGCCAGGCCGTCAGCGCGCAGCGGTGCGGCCGGCGTCTCGGCGCCGCCGAACCCGGCAGCCGAGGCGGTCGACGCTGCGAGCACGAGAATCGAGAGGCAGGCGACGATCCGGAGAACCATGCCGGTCGATCGACGAGAGAAAGACGCGCTTGAAGAATCGATGGTCACAGAGTTTTCCCTTCCTGAAGCGATGAGAAGGCGCGGTGCCGAAGAGGCCGCCGGCCGAGGGAGCGGCGCGCGAAGAGCCGCAGAGATTGAGCTACAGGACAGGGAAATTGCACGGGGAATGCCAATTGCGCAAAGGCGGGCCAGACGGCCGGACGTCGGGAGAGACCACCGAATTTCCGGGACGAACGGCGTCTGCGACCGGTCGATCAAGGACAAACTGAGAAATCGAGGTGAAAACGGGCGAGGGAAAGTGCCCACAGAGTTGCCGCTGCTGCCAACGAAGGTGGCGGCAGCGTCGCCAACGTCGATCGCAGGCACGGGGCAGCCCACAACGCAACGAGGCGCCCCGTAGGGCGCCTCGATCGTCCGATGCGTCGGACCAACTGCCGATCTTGAAGGTCGTTTCTGTCGAGACCGCGGCGGACAGACCGTCGAAGCGGCTCAGTCGACCTCAGGAAGGCCGTCGCCGCCCATCATCAGCAGACCGGCCTGGAGCGAAAAGCGCACGAGATCCGCTCGGCTGTTGAAGTTCAGCTTCTCCGCGACCCGATAGCGGTACGTCTCGATGCTCTTGACGCTGATACCCAGTCGCTCCGCGATCTCGCGATTCGTATAGCCGTAAGAAACCGCCTTCAGTACCTCGCTCTCGCGCTTCGAGAGCATGTCCAGCTTCTCCTGGATCGCCGGATTGCGCGGCAGCTGAGGATCAAAGGTGGGGTCGATCGGCAGGCCACCGGTCGGCACGTCGACATAGCCGCGCCCGCCGTACATCTTCCGCACCACCGACAGCATCTCTTGGTGCTGGCCGCGCCGGACCACGTAGGCGAGGTTGCCCATCGCCAGCACCGTCCGCAGAAGGTTGATCTCGTCGTGCATCGCGAGGACGACCACTCGGATGTTCGGCCGCACGTCGGAGAGCTGTTCGAGAGCACGCAACCCGGCGCCGGCGAGCGAGAGGTCCAGCACCACGATGTCGGGGCCGAGGCGACACGATTCGGTCACGACCAGCTCGCCGCGCTCGACCGTTCCGACGATCTCCATATCCTCCTGGGCCTCGAAGATCTTCCGGAGGTTCTCGTCCTGCTGCTCGTCCGCGAGCAGAATGCGGATCTTGCGGCTCATTCCTTCGTCATCTCCTCTCGATCCTCCCGGCGCGTCGATGCAGTCATCGACGTCTGCGGCGATCTCGGTGAGTTGGGGTCGAGGATTCGTGCGTGCGTGCTCGGCCGCGACGAGCGGATGATCTCGGGCTGGCGGCTGGAGCGTGAATCGGGCGGACTGTATCAGAGAACCCTCTCGTCGACGGGTCGAAGCACCGCGTTGACCAGGATCCTCCTTCCGTTTTAGCCGACGCCGCGCTACTGTCCGCCTGCTCGCTTTCCTGAAGAATTCCTAATGCCGGACCGTAACGGAGACTCCGATGTCGACGAGTTCCGAGACGCCCGCTGAGTCGGGCCGCACACCGTCGCGCATTGTCGTCGCCCTCGGCGGCAACGCCATTACCCGCGACGGAGACGACGGCAGCGTAGAGCGCGACTACTTCAACCTCAATCGCAGCCTCGCCTCGATCGCCAACCTCGTCGAGCGTGGGCACGAGGTGCTCCTCACCCATGGCAACGGCCCGCAGGTCGGCAATCAGATGATGCGCGTCGAAGCATCGCGGGGCCTGGCGCCGGATCTCCCGCTCGACATCATCGTCGCCGACCTCCAGGGCGGCCTCGGCTACATGATCAGCCGCGTCTTGCGCAATCACCTCTTGCGCCGCGGCATCAAACAGCCGCTCTGCACCCTGCTGACCCTCGTCGAGATCTCGCGCGACGATCCCGCCTTCGACGACCCGACCAAGTTCGTTGGGCGCGCCTACGAC